>NZ_CP060725.1:690000-1035000 GCF_003797775.2 Sphingopyxis sp. OPL5 | reverse complement strand
ACGTCGGTCGCGTCGACAACGGTGAGGCCCGCGACCGCCGCGGGATAGCAGCGCACCGGCAATCCCTTGGCCTTCAGGTCCGCCGCTTCGAAGGGGTCGAAGCAATAGGGCGAACCGAGCCGCGGATAGCCGTGCAGCGTGCGCGACGCCGCGAGCGCCTTGTCCTTGTGCGATACATAGACGGTGATCCGCCGGTCGCGCGCGACCCGGCGGGGGGCGAGCACCTCTTCCTCGATGTCGCGTTCGAACGTTTCACGGTCGATATCGGGCGAGGCGAGGATGATGTTTGAGATGTTGCTGCTGTCGGCGCTGCTCGACGTGCGATCGACGTAGGATATCGCCGGAATCACCAGCCGCGCGCCGAGCGAGTGCGAGACGATCACGATTTCCTTGACCCAGCCCTGCTCGGCCAGCGTCTTGAGGAAATCGCGGAAGTTGCGGACGTCGTGATACATGTTGGTTTCATCGACCGCATAGCCGAGCAGCTTGTGCTGCGAGGGCCAGCTATATTCGATCACCGGCCCGTCGAAATTCGTCATGCGGGCGATCTGCGCCGCGTCGCGCGATGTCGTCGCGAAACTCTCGCGATAGCCATGGACATAGAGCAGCACGCGGCCCTGCCGCCGGTCGGTCTCGGCCTGCAGCGCCTTCCACCAGTCGCCCGGCGCCTGGAACGCCATCGGGGTGCGCAATTGTTTTTTGCCGTCCACCTTGGCTTCTTGCGGCGCATGGAACCGGCCATAACGCATCCGGTCGCCGCGATGGTTCAACAACTGGATATCGGGCGTGCGGCAATCGGGCAGCCGGCTCGTCGCAAAGAACAGCGGCAGCGCATCAGTATCGAGCGTTGCGCCCGGCGCCGCGGTGCAGCGCGCGTCTGCGATATAGTCGGCATGGCGAACCTTGCCATAATCGACCGCGACGGCGCAGCCGGAGAGCGTCAGCGCCGCGCACGCCACCGCGAGGTGGCGAAGCGGCATCACTTGCCGACCACCCCCTCGGGCAGGTCCTCGCCGAACACGCGCTGATAATATTCGGCGACGATCATCCGTTCGGCCTCGTCGCACTTGTTGAGGAAGGTCAGGCGGAAGGCGAAGCCGAGGTTGTTGAAGATCGCGGCGTTCTGGGCCCAGCTGATCACCGTGCGCGGCGACATCACGGTCGAGATGTCGCCATTGATGAAGCCTTGGCGGGTCAGGTCGGCGACCTTGACCATGTTGGCGACGGTCGTGTCGTCGGTGTCGGGCACCTTGGCGAGAATGATCGCGCTTTCGGTCGCGGCGGGCAGATAGTTTAGCGTGACGACGATGTTCCAGCGGTCCATCTGGCCCTGGTTGATCTGCTGCGTGCCATGATACAGCCCGCTCGTGTCGCCGAGCCCGACGGTGTTCGCGGTCGAGAACAGCCGGAAGTAAGGGTTCGGGCGGATCACCCGGTTCTGGTCGAGCAGGGTCAGCTTGCCCTCGGTCTCGAGCACGCGCTGGATCACGAACATCACGTCGGGGCGGCCGGCGTCATATTCGTCGAAGACGAGCGCGGTGGGGGTCTGCAGCGCCCAGGGGAGCAGGCCTTCGCGAAACTCGGTGACCTGCTGGCCGTCCTTGAGCACGATCGCGTCGCGCCCGACGAGGTCGATGCGGCTGATATGCGCGTCGAGGTTGACGCGGATGCACGGCCATTTCAGCCGCGCCGCGACCTGTTCGATATGCGTCGACTTGCCGGTGCCATGATAGCCCTGGACCATCACACGGCGGTTGTATTTGAACCCGGCGAGGATCGCGAGCGTGGTGTCGCCGTCGAAGACATAGGCCGGGTCGAGGTCGGGCACGCGCGCGTCGGCCTCGCTGAACGCGGGGACCATCATGTCGATATCGACCCCGAACATCTCGCGCGCGCTGACCTCGACATCGGGGGCGGCGAGCAGGGTCGAACCATGATGGTCGGCGAGGCTGTTGGGGATATCGGTCATGTCAAAAATCCAGCGAAACAAACGGGGGAGAGTCGCCGGTTCGTCCGACGCTTCGGCTAGCGCGGTATAGGCGTAGGTTTCGCCTTGCAACGCCTTTTCAGATGAGATCGAGCGCCTTCATCACCGCAGACTGGTCGTAATAGGGGCGTTCGCAGACGATCTTGTCGCTGCCCGGCGCGAACTGAAAGCTCGCCGCCATGCGCACGCGAAAGGCCTTGCCGGTCGGCTCGACCGTCCGCAGGCCGAGCCGGAGCGGCCCGAGATGGGTGCCGGTCAGCCAGAATTCGACAAGCACCGTGTCGGTCGCGGCATCGGCGGCGATCGCGATCACTTCGTTCGCCTGGTCGGGAAAAGGCTCGCGCGAGGCGGCGAAATAGGAACGGACGGCGGCTTCGCCGTCGAACACCGTGCCGGGACCGAGCAGCTCGTAGCGCGGATGGTCGAAGGTCGCGATCACCCCGTCCCAGTCGTGGGTGATCTCGAGCGCCATATGGCGGCGAACCACCTCGATGCGCTTCTTGTCCAGTTCGCTCATCGCCGCTCTCCCTGCAAAGCCCCTAGGCGAAGGCCTTCGTCTTTCGCAGCAACTGATATGCCGCAACAACCTCGCCGAGTCTCGCCTCATGGCTGCGGTCGCCGCCGTTGCGGTCGGGGTGGTATTTGCGCACCAGCTCGCTGTAGCGCCGCCGCAGCGCCGCGCGGTCGGCGTCTGCCGGCAGCCCCAGCAATTGCATCGCGGCATGCTCTTCGCGCGACAGGCCGGGGTTCGCCGCTTCACGCCGCGCCTCGTCCATCCGCTGGCGGAACCGCGCCCCCAGCGCGTCGATCGGGTCCTTGAAATCGGCCCAGCGCGGCGGCAGGTCGGCGCTGCCGGCGGGGCGGAAGGTGCGGCTTTCGGTTTCCCAGCCCGCGGTCGGGGTCTGCGCCGCCAGGATCTGGTCGGCGCTCATTCCCTCGAAATAATTATAGCCGCTGTTGAACTCGCGGACATGGTCGAGGCACAGCCAGCGATATTGTGGCGGCCCGTCGGGTGAGCGGGTCGCGGGAATCGGGGCGCGAAATTCGCCCGCCTCGCGGCATCCGGGCGCGGCGCAGCGGTCTTCGCGGGGCACGCGGCCATGGAAACGGGTGGGGCGGGTCGGGGACGGCAAGGCGGGCTCTCGGGGCGTCTGAAGCGTTGGGGAGGCCTTATCATTTGGCGACGAAGCGCTTATGGTCAAGTCATGAGCACGCCCGGACCCGTACAAAAAGAGATGGAAAGCCTGCTGACCGCGGCCTTTCCCGACGCCGATTTCGCCCTCAGCAACGACAGCGCCAAACATCATGGCCACAGCGGCGATGACGGCAGCGGCGAATCGCATTTCAGCCTGACCATCGAATGGTCGGGCTTCGCCGGCCTGAACCGCGTCGCGCGCCAGCGGGCGGTGAACAAGGCGCTCGGCGACCTTCCCGGGCAGCGCGTTCATGCGCTCGCGATCCGGGCGACGGCGCCGGGAGAGGGGTGATGACGGACAAGGTCAATCTGGCGGAGGCGTTCGCGAGCTTTCACGACCATTGGAACCCGCGCGTTGCGGGCGACATCAACAATTTTCAGGTCAAGCTGGTGAAGTTCGCGGGCAAGTTCGACTGGCATCACCATGATGCCGAGGACGAACTGTTCCTCGTCATCGCGGGACGGATGAGGATGGGGCTGCGCACCGGCGACGTGATCGTCGAACCCGGCGAGTTCATCATCGTGCCGCACGGAACCGAACATTGTCCCGAAGCGCTCGACGGCGAATGCCAGGTGCTGCTGCTCGAACCCGGTTCGACGCTGAACACCGGCAATGTTGAAACCGAAAAGACGCGAAAGACGCTCGAAAGGCTGGACTGACCGATGGAGATCATCACCCCCTCGAGCCACGACCTCGGCGCCTTCGAGGTACGGCGGACCTTGCCGAACAAGACGCGGACGATGGTCGGTCCCTTCATCTTCGTCGACCAGTTCGGTCCGGCGCATTTCGACATCGGCAAGGGCATGGACGTGCGCCCGCATCCGCATATCAACCTCGCCACCGTCACCTATTTGTTCGAGGGCGCGATCGAGCATCGCGACAGCCTCGGCACGCTCGCGACCGTTCGCCCCGGCGCCTGCAACCTGATGACCGCGGTTAGCGGCATCGTCCATTCGGAGCGGACCCCCGCGGCCGAGCGCGCAAGCGGATCGGGCATTTCGGGGATGCAGACCTGGCTCGCGCTGCCCGACGGCAAGGAAGAGATCGACCCGGCGTTCGAACATGTCGCAAAGGACGATTTGCCGCTGGTCGAGGACAGCGGGGTGTCGGCGCGGATCGTCATGGGCAGCCTGTGGGGCAAGACCTCGCCGATCACCCAGCATGCCGCGACGATCTACGCCGATATATTGATGCTCGCGGGTGCAACGATGCCGATCGAGGCCGATGCCGACGAGCGTGCGGTGCTGGTGGCGCTTGGTGACGCGAGCCTCGATGGCGAAAAGCTCGACCGCTACAGCCTCTATATCCTCAAACCCGGACAGGCGATGACGCTGCGCGCCGACAGCGATGCGCGGGTGATGCTGCTCGGCGGCGAAGCCTTTTCGACGCCGCGCCATGTGTGGTGGAATTTCGTCAGTTCGAGCCGCGAGAGGATCAACCAGGCGAAGCACGACTGGAAGGATCGCAAATTCCCGCTCGTTCCCGGCGACAGCGAGGAGTTCATCCCGATCCCCGAGGTGCCGAACACGGTCAGCTATCCCTAAGCCTGCCGCAGGTGCGTGCCGGCGCGGCATTGGTTTGGGAAGCGGGCGTTCGTAATCCTCCCTGTCGCGAAGCGATGGGGAGGTGGCAGCGGCTTTAGCCGCTGACGGAGGGGCCGACGCCGTCAGGCGTCGTGCAAGTTTTCGGCCCCTTCCACCACCGCCTGCGGCGGCGGTCCCCCTCCCCATGGCTTCGCCACAGGGAGGATCCATATGACCGCAACCTCCCAAAAGCCGACTTCTCCGGCGAAAAGGCTTTCCTAAAAAACATCGGCATGATCTATCCTGTCGGATGACCATGTCGCCGGCCTCGCGGAATAGATCGTCCCTATCTCGCCTGACCCGCTTAAAGTCACAAAGGCCACATTTTCTGCGCATCCATGCGGGGCTTTTGTGCCCTTAAGCCGGGTTTCGGACCTTCGGTGCCACGGCCGTCGCAACATGGCTTGCCAGTCTCGCCGATCCCCGCCATCTCGTTGCGAAACGCAACTCAAGGGGGCACAGGATGGCCGGCGATTTCGAGCAGCAGCGGGTGAAGCTTTCGACCGGGGTCGAACTCGACGTCGTCGACATCGGCCCGCGCGATGCACCGGCGCTCATCTTCCTCCACGGCTTTCCCGAATCGCATCGCACCTGGCGGCATCAGCTACCGCATTTCGCCGACCGCTTTCGCTGTATCGCGCCCGACCAGCGCGGTTATTGCGGGTCGTCGAAGCCGCAGGATGCTGCCGACTACACCCCCGACAAATTGATCGCCGACATCTTCGCGCTCGCTGACGCGCTCGGCGTCGAGACTTTCACCATCGTCGGGCACGACTGGGGTGGGGCGATCAGCTGGGGCGTGGCGCTCGCCGGCCAGCCGGGCGGGCTGTATCCGGCGTGGGCCGGGCGCGTCACGCGCGCGGTGATCGCCAACGCGCCGCACCCCGGCATCTTCGGCCGGCTTCTGCATGTCGATCCCGCGCAGCGCGCCGCGAGCCAATATATCCGCCTGTTCCGAGACCCCGCGAGCGACGCGCTGGTCCGCGAACAGGGGCTCGCAGGGCTGCTCGCCAAGGCGTTCGAGGGTCGCCTCGCGGGCACGGTCGCCCCGCCCGAGGAAATCGCGCGGTCGCTCGCCGACTGGGAGGACCCCGACGCCGCTTTCGGCATGCTCAACTGGTACCGCGCCTCGCCGCTCGACGTGCCCGCGATGGATGCGCCTTTCGTCGAGCCGCCCGCCATGCCCTTTCCGAAGCTCGAAATCCCGACGCTCGTCATCTGGGCGCTCGACGACGTCGCGCTGCCGCCGAGCAATCTCGATGGCATGGACGAACTGGTGCCGAACGCGACGATCGTGAAGGTGCCGGGCTGCGGCCATTTCGTGACGTGGGAAGCGCCGGGTGCGGTCAATGCCGCCATGGACGCCTTCCTCGCCTGACGTCCTTCGAAGGAAGCGGCGGGCGGCCCCGGGAGGGGTGTGGGGCCGCCCGCCTCGGGGGTTCTATTTGGTCGTATAGCCCCCGTTGACGAGGATCGTCTGGCCGGTCATCCACCAGCCGTCGGTGACGAGGAAACGGATCCACGGCACGATATCCTCGATATGCGTCAGCCCCGTCGGGCTGAAGGGCGACAGCGCCGCCGCCGTCTTGTGATAGGCGACCGCCTCGGGCCCCTCGGCCGGGTAGAAGAAGGGCGTGTCCATCGGTCCCGGACCGATCGCGGTCACCGAAATCCCGCGCTCGCCGAATTCCTTCGACGCGGCGCGGGTATAATGTTCCACCGGCGCCTTGGTGCCGGCATAGCTCGCATAAAAAGGCGTGTAGGCGCCGAGCAGCGAGGTGACGAGGGTGCAGACCTTGCCGTTGTCGCTGACGTTCCGGCCCGCTTCCTTCAGGAAGAAGAAGGCCGATTTGCTGTTCACCGCGCTCATTTCGTCGAACTCGGCCTCGCTGATTTCGACCATCGGTTTCTTCAGTACCTTGCCGACCGTGTTGATCGCGATGTCGATGCTGCCCATCGCGTCTCTGGCGTCGGCGAACAGCTTCTCGACCGCGCCGGCGGTGGTCAGGTCGGCCTGAAAGGCGAAGCCCTTCGCGCCCGCCGCCTCGATCGCGGCGATGGCCTCATCGGCCTCGGCGCGCGCCGCATCGCTGTTGTAATGGACCGCGATGGCGGCGGCGCCGTTCGCGGCGAAGTCGCGGGCGATGAGGCCGCCGAGATTCTTGGCGCCGCCGGCGATGAGGACGGTTTTTCCGTTGATGTCGTGAATGCTCATGAACTTGGTCCCATGGTTGGAAGAGTGGCATGCCACGCTAGGATCGCCCGCGATTCGAGGCTTTCAGATTCTCCCACAGCTGCGCATAATCGCCCGATGCAGGGGGGACTCACCGCGGCGAGGATCGAGGAACGGCTGGGTGGTCCGGCCAGCTGGGCGATCGAGCGCGATGCCCATGCGCTGATGCTCCACGAAGCGGGAAGCTATCACCGGCTGCAGACATGGCTCGACGGACGCCGCACCTCGCTCGGCGACCCGTTGCCCGGCGAGATGTGGCTGGCGCCGGCCGGGCGTCACTATCGCGGCGTCGCGGAGGGGGGATCGGTCCGCTATGTCGCGGTCGAGATTCCGGCCGGTGCGCTGACGATCACACCCGGCGGGCGGGCGCTTGCCGGTCATGACGACCGCGCGCTGGCGGCGCTGGTGCGCGGGCTCGCGGCGGGCGAGGCCTCGGCGGCGGCGCCGTTGCTGACGCTGCTGGCGGCCACGCTCGACGGTGCGGCGGTGCGTCCCGCGCCGCCGGCGGTCGCGCGGCGGATCGACGCGCTGCTGGCGCTGATCGAAGCGCGGATCGAGATGTCGCTGACCGTCGAGGATATGGCGGCCGAAGCAGGGATGTCGGTCAACAGCCTGATCGTCCATTTTGCGCGCGCGACGGGACGCACCCCGGCCCAATATCTGCTGCGTCAGCGGTTGCGGCGCGCCTGCTGGTATCTGATGAACCGGCCGCTGTCGGTCGCCGAAATCGCCTTTGCCACGGGCTTTTCGAGCCACGCGCATCTGTGCGCGGCCTTTCGTGCGAAGCTCGGGGCGTCGCCGGGCGAATGGCGGCGGCGGAACGCCAGTGCCGCCATCACAGGGGGAGAATGATTATGTCGCACACCGTCATCATGCTGATCGCGGGTGTCCTGCTGTTGATCGTCCTGCGCCTGGCGATCCGCGACACCCGCCGCGCGACGCGGCTGTTCATCCTGCTGTGGCTGATAATCTCGATCGGCAATTTGCTCGTCGGGGTGCTCTACGCCGGTTACGGCTGGGGCGAAGAGGCGGCGATCTGGATTCTCGTTTTCGGCACGCCCGCGGCGGTCGCGGTCGGCGCCGCGCTGTTCGGTCCTAATCCTCGGGCCTGAGCAAGCACCCACTGGTACCCGCGAAGCGCGCGCTGCGCGAGGCGAGCAACGGTACACTGCCGGTGATCGTCTTGGTCGCCGGGTCCTCGGCCAGCGACACCAGTTCCATGCCGGGTTCGAAATCGCTCTGGCAGCTTTCGAGGCTGCGTCCCTGGACGTAGCGGCACGAGCAACCGACCCGCGCGGCATAGGCCGACCCGAGTTCGGCCTGTGCTTTAAACGACGGGAATTTCCAGATCAGGAAAATCGCCGCGAGCACGCCGAGGATCACCACCCACGGCAGGCAGCCGCCCCAGCGGCTCGGGCGGCGCGGTTTGCGCAGCCGCTCGGGCACGATGGGCGACTCGCTCGTCGGCGGCGGTGCCGGTGCCGGGGGCGGCACCGGCTCGGGCGTTGCGGCTGCGGGCGGGTTGGTGTTAGTCACTGGCCCCATGATCACGAAAAAAGCCATGCTGGCAAGTGCCGCGCTCGCGCTGTTCGGTGTCTGGTCGCTGACCCATGCCGCGGGTTCCGCGACGATCGCGCCCGCCGCACCCGGCCCGGCGATCGGCGTGCCGATGCCGAAGGGCGCGGTCGAGACCTCGACGCCGCTGCCCGCGCTGGCGCCTGCGATCAAGGCAAAGGCCGACGCGCTGTTCGCCGATGCCGACGCGGTGGGCGAAACGCGCGCGCTCTATGTGCTGCGCGATGGCCAGCCGATCTACGAACGCTATGGCGAAGGTTTCGGCCCCGACTCCAAATTGATCAGCTGGTCGATGGCGAAAAGCATCACCGCTGTGCTCACCGGCTTCCTCGTCGCCGACGGGCAATTGTCGCTCGACGGCCCCGCGCCGGTCGCGGCCTGGCAGCGCAGCGGCGACCCGCGCGGCGCGATCGGCCTCAAGCATCTGCTCCACATGTCCTCGGGACTTGAGCATGTCGAAAATGGCGACCCGGTGTGGCAGGGCGATACGGTGACGATGCTGTTCGGCACCGGCGCGCCCGACATGGCGGCGTTTGCCGAGGCCAAACCCGCGGCGGCGCAGCCCGACGAGGTCTTCAACTACAGTTCGGCCACCAGCGTCATCCTCGCCGACATATTGGCCGACACGCTGACCCCGTCGAAAAGCCCCGATGCGCGGCGCGAGGCGATGCGCGACTTCATCGGCGGGCGGCTCGCCGAACCGCTCGGCATGACCAGCCTGACTCCTGAGTTCGACGCGGCGGGGACGATGATCGGCGGGTCGATCATGCACGCGACCGCGCGCGACTATGCGAAATTCGGTGAGTTTCTGCGCAACCATGGCGTCGTGAACGGCCAGCGACTGCTTCCCGAAAGCTGGATGAGTTTCATGCTCGCGCCGTCGCCGAGGGACCCCGGCTATGGCGGCCATATCTGGCTCAACCGCCCGCGCCCACGCGGCGCAGATGTCGCCCTATGGCCCGACCGCGGCCCGAACGACCTGTTCGCCTGCATCGGGCATCAGGGGCAATATATCATCGTCTCGCCGTCGCAGCGGGTAACGATCGTGCGGCTTGGCATTACCAAGGACGACCAGTTCCCCGAACTGCGCCGGCACCTCGCCGACCTGACCGAAGCGTTATAGCAGGAACTCACCCACCAGCGTCGTGACGCAGGTGCCGCTGAGCTCGACCATCGCGCCGTCCAGCCGGCACCCGACATGGCCGCCGCGCTTGCTCGCCTGATAGGCGGCGAAACGGTCGCGGCCGAGTTGCGCCACCCAATAGGGGGTGAGCACGCTGTGCGCCGATCCGGTTACCGGGTCCTCGTCGATCCCGGCGCCCGGCGCGAAGCAGCGGCTGACGACATCGGCGCCCGACGGATCGCCGTCGCCACGCGCGGTCGCGATATAGAGCACATCGCCGCCCTCTTTCAGCGCGCGCAAGTCGGGATCGAGCGCGCGGACATTCGCGGCGTCGGCATAGACGATCAGCGCATAGCCGCCGGGGTGCCACAGCGTTTCGACCGGCGCGCCGCCCATCGCCTTGGCGATGTCGGACATCACTTTCGGGGCGGGTGGATAGGCGGGCAGCGCCATCTTGTACCCATCGTCGCCCTCGCGCGCGACGCGCAAGATGCCGGCCTTGCGGGTGCGAAAGCGCATGTCGTCGCGCCAGGGCGCGGCGCTGAGCAGCACATGTCCGCTCGCGAGCGTCGCATGACCGCACAGCGCGACCTCCACCCCCGGCGTGAACCAGCGCAGCTCATAATCGGCGTCGCCGCTTTCGTCGGGGATCAGGAAGGCGGTTTCGGCGAGGTTGTTTTCGGCGGCGATCGCCTGCAGAACATCGTCGGCGAGCCACTCGTCGAGGGGCATCACCGCGGCCGGATTGCCCGCGAACGGCCGGTCGGCAAAGGCGTCGACCTGGGTGATCGGAAAACGGCGCCAGCTCATGGGTAGAGAAGTCCTTTCGACCAGCCGTCACCCTCGCGCACGAACAGCGTGCGCTCGTGGAGGCGATGTTCCCGATCCTGCCAATATTCGATGCGGCCGGGCGTGACGCGCCAGCCTGACCAGCGCGGCGGGCGCGGCACGTCCTGTCCCTCGAACCGCGCCTGCATGTCCGCAAAGCGTGCCTCGAACGTCGCACGCCCGTCGAGCGGGCGCGACTGATCGCTGGCCCAGGCGCCGAGCTGGCTGTCGCGGCTGCGCGTCGCGAAATAGGCATCGGCGGTGGCGTCGTCGACCGGGGCGACCGGCCCCTCGATCCGGATCTGGCGGCGCAGTGATTTCCAGTGAAAGAGCAGAGCGACATGCGGATTGGCGGCGAGTTCGCCCCCCTTGCGGCTGTCGAGGTTGGTGTAGAAGACGAACCCGTCGGGTCCATGGCCCTTGAGCAGTACCATGCGCAGCGACGGATGCCCGGCGGCGGTCGTGGTCGCCAGCGCCATCGCATTGGCGTCATTCTGCTCGCTGGCCCGTGCTTCGGCGAACCAGGCGTCGAACTGGGGGAAAGGGTCGTTGCTCATGCGCGCGCTTCTAATGCGACGCGCGGGCGCGGTCGAGCGAAAGACGCGCGATAAGGGGAACTTGACCGCCTTCCACCCCGTTCCCACATCGCGACGCAATCGGGCCTTTCCGGCCAACATCTTATCGGGCTATTGGAGCAGCATGGCAGATCCCTATTCCACCCTTGGCGTCGCAAAGAGCGCAAGCGAAGCGGAAATCAAATCCGCGTACCGCAAACTCGCCAAGGAATTGCACCCCGACAAGAACAAGGACAATCCGAAGGCGTCGGAGAAATTCTCCGACGTCACCAAGGCCTATGACATCTTGTCGGACAAGACCAAGCGTGGCCAGTTCGATCGCGGCGAGATCGACGGCGAAGGCAATCCGGCGATGCCCTTCGGCTATGGCGGCGGCGGTGGATTCCGTGGCGACCAGCGGAGCGGTCCTGGCGGGTTCAGCGGCTTCGGCAACGAAGGCAGCGATTTCGGCGGCATTTTCGACGAGTTGTTCGGCGGGCGCGGCGGCGGTGGCGGGGGCGGCGGACCGTTCGGCGGTTTCGGTGGGCGCAGCGCGCCGCCGCAAAAGGGCGCCAACGTCTCCTATCGCCTTGGCGTGTCCTTCGTCGATGCGGCAACGCAGGCACCGCAGCGGATCACGCTGGCCGACGGCGGTACGATCGATCTGAAACTGCCCGCCGGGGTCGAGACGGGAACGCAGATGCGCCTCGGCGGTAAGGGGCAGCCGGGGCCGGGCGGCCATGGCGACGGTATCGTGACGATCAGCGTCAAGGACCATCCCTTCTATGTCCGCGACGGGGCGAACATTCGCCTCGACCTGCCGGTGACGTTGAACGAGGCGGTGCTGGGGGCGAAGATCAAGGTGCCGACGGTCGATGGTCCGGTGATGCTGTCGATCCCCGCCGGTTCGACCTCGGGCAAGGTCATGCGGCTCAAGGGCAAGGGCTTCAGCCAGAAGAATGGCGAGCGCGGCGACCAGCTGGTGCGGCTCGTCGTCGACCTGCCCGCCGGCGATACGGCGCTGACCCAATTCGTCGGCGAATGGACCGACGCGCGTGCCGTACGCGCGGACCTTGGCGTGTGATGCGTGGCTGAGGCGACCGAGAAGAAGATCGTCGCCGAACTGGAGCGCGAGGTCGCCCAAGAGGTGGGCAAGGAGTTCCTCGCCGAAGGTCATTCGCCGCATTCGCCCGAAGCCCGCGCCGAGCGTGCCAAGCGCGTCAAGCTGCGTGCGCGGGCGCAGGGGGTCATCGACCGCGGGCGTGAGACGCTCGGCCCCGGCACCCGCGTCTTCCGGATTTTACGCCGCGTCGTCGTCGGCACCTATACCGACGGTTTCATCCACGCGGGCAATCTCGCCTACCTGGCGCTGATCGCGCTGTTCCCCTTCTTCATCCTGCTCGCCGCCGCCTTTTCGATCTTCGGCGGCAGCGTCGGCGGCGAAGCGGCGATCGAGGCGGTGTTCTCGACGATGCCGCCGACCGTCGCCAAGGCGCTGTCGGGCCCGATTCGTGAGGTGATGACCGCGCGCACCGGCATTTTCCTGTGGCTCGGCGCGCTCGTCGCGCTGTGGACCGTGGGCAGCCTGATCGAGACGGTGCGCGACATATTGCGCCGCGCCTATGGCACCCATTTTTCCAAGGGGTTTTTCCACTATCGGCTGTTGTCGATCGGCATCATCACCGGCGCGGTCGTGCTGATGCTGTTGTCGTTCAGCATGCAGGTGCTGATCGTCGGCATCGAACAATTCGTCACCCGGGTGCTGCCCGAACGCTTCCAGTCGGTCGGGGTGGTAGCCATTTCGCGCGGGGTGTCGGGCGCGGGGCTGTTCCTCGCCATCTATATGCTGTTCTACAGCCTGACCCCGTCGAAATATCGCCGCAAACAATTCCCCAAATGGCCGGGAGCGCTGTTCACCACCCTGTGGTGGATCGGGGTGACGCTGGCGCTGCCGCCGCTGCTCGCCAGCCTGCTCAGCTATGACGCAACCTATGGCAGCCTCGCGGGTGTCATGGTCGCACTGTTCTTTTTCTACCTCGTCGGATTGGGTATGGTGATGGGCGCCGAATTGAACGCCGCGCTCGTCGAGGTTGAGGATTTGGGCCACGACGCTATTGGGCGCGTCGACGATATCATTATTGAAAAGACCGGAGACACAAAATGACGGGTCTGATGCAGGGCAAACGCGGGCTGATCATGGGGCTCGCCAACGACAAGTCGCTCGCCTGGGGCATTGCCAAGGCGCTGCACGGCGCGGGCGCCGAACTGGCGTTCAGCTATCAGGGCGACGTGATGCTCAAGCGCGTGAAGCCGCTCGCCGACGAGCTTGGCTGCGATTTCCTGATCGATTGCGACGTGTCCGACATGGACAATCTCGACGCCGCCTTCGCGACGCTGGCCGCGCGCTGGCCGACGATCGATTTCGTCGTCCATGCCATAGGTTACACCAACAAGGAAGCGCTGCGCGGGGCGTATGCCGATGTCACGCTGGACGATTTCCTGATGACGATGAACATCAGCGTCTACAGCTTCACCGCGGTCGCGAAGCGCGCTCAGGCGATGATGACGCCGTTCGATCCCGAAACCGGCAAGGGCGGCGGCTCGCTTTTGACACTCAGCTATTATGGCGCCGAGAAGGTGATCCCGCACTATAACGTCATGGGCGTCGCCAAATCGGCCCTCGAAACCAGCGTCAAATATCTCGCGAATGACTACGGGCCGCAGGGGGTGCGCGTGAACGCGATCTCGGCGGGGCCGATCAAGACGCTGGCCGCGAGCGGCATCGGCGATTTCCGCCTGATCCTGAAATGGAACGAGTATAACGCCCCGCTGCGCCGCAACGTCACCATCGACGACGTCGGCGGCTCGGCGCTCTATCTGCTCAGCGACCTCGCGAGCGGGGTCACCGGCGAAACCCATCATGTCGATGCGGGCTATCACACCATCGGCATGAAGCAGGAAGATGCGCCGGACATCGCGCTGGCTTAAACCCCTCTCGCCTTGAGGGAGAGGGAGGGGCCCGTCGCGAAGCGATGGGAGGGTGAGAATATGACCACCACGATAAGGCCCGCGACCGCAAAAGACGCCGACGCCATCGACACCGTCATCCGCGCCGCCTTCGCCGGCACCGATTTCGGTCATCAGGGTGAAGCCGAACTGGTGTGGATGGTGGGCGAGGACGGCGACACGCTGGTGTCGCTGATTGCCGAACGGGGCGGCGCTGTCGCCGGGCATGTGCTGTTCAGCCGGATGGCTATCGAGGCCGACGGCGCCGCGCTATCGGGTGCCGGTCTCGCGCCGGTGTCGGTTCTACCCGAACTGCAGGGGCAGGGCATCGGCGACGCGCTGATCCGCGCCGGGCTCTACGCGCTTCGCGAACAAGGCGTGGCGATCAGCTTCGTCCTCGGTCATACCGCCTATTACCCCCGTTTTGGTTATTCGCCCGACCTCGCATCGCGCTTCGCATCGCCCTTTGCAGGGCCGCATTTCATGGCGATGATGCTGGACTCGCACGCGGCTTGGCCGCTAGGCGGACGGGCGGACTATGCACCCGCATTCGGTCGCTTGGGGTAGGCTATGAGTTTCAACAGCTTCGGACGCGTCTTTCGCTTCACGACCTGGGGGGAAAGCCATGGTCCCGCGCTCGGCGCTGTCATCGACGGCTGCCCGCCGCGCCTGTCGCTCAGCGAAGGTGACATCCAGCCGTTCCTCGACAAGCGCCGCCCCGGCCAGTCGCGCCACACAACGCAGCGGCAGGAGCCCGACCAGGTGCGCATCCTGTCGGGGGTGTTCGAGGGCAAGACCACCGGCACGCCGATCAGCCTGATGATCGACAATGTCGACCAGCGATCGAAGGACTATGGCGAGATCGCGCAGGCCTATCGCCCCGGCCACGCCGATTATGCCTATGACGCGAAGTATGGCATCCGCGACTATCGCGGCGGCGGCCGGTCGAGCGCGCGCGAGACCGCGGCGCGGGTCGCCGCGGGCGGCGTCGCGCGGCTGGTGATCCCCGAAGTGCAGATCCATGCCTGGGTCGCCGAAATCGGCGGTGATGCGATCGATCCGGCGAACTTCGACCTCGAGGAAATCGACCGCAATCCGTTTTTCTGTCCCGATCCCGCCGCGGCGCAGCGCTGGGAAGGGCTGATGGACTCCGCACGCAAATCGGGGAGCTCGCTCGGCGCCGTCATCGAATGCGCCGCGAGCGGCGTCCCCGCCGGCTGGGGCGCCCCGATCTATGCCAAGCTCGACAGCGACCTTGCCGCCGCGATGATGGGGATCAACGCCGTCAAGGGCGTCGAGATCGGTGCGGGTTTCCACGCGGCGCGGCTGCGCGGCGAAGAAAACGCCGACCCGATGCGCCCCGCGAGTGACGGCAGCAATCGCCCTGATTTCCTGTCGAACAACGCCGGCGGCATCGCGGGTGGCATCTCGACCGGCCAGCCCGTCGTCGTGCGCGTCGCGTTCAAACCGACCAGCTCGATCCTGACCCCGGTGCCGACGATCAACAAGGCGGGCGAGGCTGCCGACATCGTCACCAAGGGCCGCCATGACCCCTGCGTCGGCATCCGCGGTGCCCCCGTGGTCGAAGCGATGATGGCGCTTGTCCTCGCCGACCACAAGTTGCTGCACAGAGCCCAAAACGGCTGATGCCCTAGTGGAGTTCGTTGCCGCATTTGTCGCGGAGCAAAAGGCGGTCATCGGCCTCTTTGTGCTCGCGGGCATGTTCGCGGCCTTTGTCTGGGAACGCTTTTCGCCCTCGGTCGTCGCGGTGGCGGGGGCGGGCACGATGCTCGCGCTCGGGCTGCTCGACGAAAAGGGCGCGTACAGCGTCTTTTCGAACAGCGCGCCGCTGACCGTCGGCGCGATGTTCATCCTGTCGGGCGCGCTGATCCGCACCGGGGTGATCGACAAGGTCGGCAATTATGTCGTCGACCGCGCGCGCAAACACCCGCGCCTTGCGGTACTCGAAGTGTTCGGCGGCGGCCTGCTCGTCTCGGGTTTCATCAACAGCACCCCCTTTGTCGTGGTGATGATGCCCGTCTGTTTTCGGCTCGCCGAGGCGCTGGGGGTTTCGCCCAAGAAATTGCTGATGCCCTTGTCGGTGATCGCGGTGCTCGGCGGCTGCCTGACGCTGATCGGCACTTCGACCAACCTCGTCGTCGCCGGAATCGCCGAACAGGCGGGGATCGAACGCTTCGGGCTGTTCAGCATCACGCCCTATGGGCTGGCGGTCGCTGCGGCGGGTGTCGTCGGCTTGCTGATCATGGCGCGCTTCCTGCCGTCCGATTACCCGCGCATCGCCGAAAAGGCCGACGGGACCGAGCAGCTTTATCTCACCGAACTGGGGCTGGCGGAGGATGATCCGGCGGTCGACATGGCGCTGGAGGCGGCGAGCCTTGGCGTCGCGCCCACGCAGATCGTCGGCGTGATCGCGGGAGGGCGTTTGGTTACGGGAGGCGATGCTCAGAATCATCGCCTCGCGGCGGGCAACCGGATCGTCGCGCGGCTCGACGGCGCGACGCTGATGACGCTGCGCAACGAGCGGCGTTTCGCGATCGGCATCGGCGAAAGCCCCGATCCGGACTCGACCGTCGTCGAGGTGACGGTGGCGCCCAGCCATCGCTCGATCGATCGTCCGCTCGCTGAAATTCCCTTTCTCCAGCGCCAGCGCGTCCGCATCCTCGGCGTCTCGCGCTTTCGCCATCTGCCGGGGCCAACGCTGTCGGAAAACCGCATCCGCGCCGCCGACCGGCTGCTGGTCGATGCCGACGAGGCGAATATCGTGCAGTTGCGCGACAATCCCAATCTGATCGGCCTCGCCATGGCCTCGGCCACGGCCTTCCGCCGCCGCCGGGCGTGGATCGCGATGCTGGTGATGGCGAGTGCGGTGCTGCTGTCGGCGACCGGCATCATGTCGATCGGCATCGCGGCGTTCATCGGTGTCGCCATCGTCCTCCTCACGCGCTGCATCGACGCGTCGGAGGCGTGGGGCAGCATCGATGGCGATGTGTTGATCCTGATCTTCGCGATGCTCGCGGTCGGCGCCGCGCTCGAACAGGCGGGAACGGTCGCCTTGATGGTCGGCGCGCTCGACCCGATCCTGATCGGCGCACCGCAATGGGCGGTGATCGCGATCGTCTATTTCTCGGCGCTGCTGCTATCCGAACTGCTCAGCAACAATGCCGTCGCGGCGCTGATGGGGCCGCTGGTCATCGGGATCGCGCAGTCGACGGGGGTGGCGCCGCAACCGCTGCTGATCGCCTTGATGCTCGGCGCATCGGCCTGTTTCGCGACCCCGGTCGGATATCAGACCAACACCCTCGTCTATGCCGCGGGCGACTATCGCTTTATGGATTTCGTACGCATCGGGGTGCCGCTCAACATCCTGACAGGCATCGCCGGGGTGCTCGCCTTGAGCTTCTGGACCCCTTGATCGCGCCATCCGGCAACATGCGATTGCCCCTCGTCGGAGGGGCTGTTACCCCACCCGCATAAAATCCGGCGAGCCCGGAATCAGGGAGCATTTTTTCATGGCAAAACGCCTGACCTTATTCATTCTTGTCGGCATGGTGCTGGGCATTATCGCCGGCGCGATCGGACATGCCCAGATTGGCGCCGACAAGGACGCCGCGGCGACGATCGCCGGCTATTTCAAGATTTTGCCAGACGTCTTTCTCCATCTCATCAAGATGATCATCGCTCCGCTGGTGCTGGCGACGATCGTCGCGGGCATCGCCAATATGGGGGACAGCGCCGCGCTCGGCCGGATCGGCCTGAAGTCGTTGTTGTGGTTCATCGGCGCCAGCTTTATGTCGATCACGCTGGGTTTGCTGCTCGTGAACCTGCTTCAGCCGGGGGTCGGGCTCGATCTGACGCCGACCGCGGAGATCGGCGAAGTGAAGACCTCGGCGCTCAACCTGCGCGACTTCATCTTGCATATCTTTCCCGAATCGATCTTCGGGGCGATGGCGGCGAACAATATCCTCCAGATCCTCGTCTTCTCGATCTTTGCCGGCGTGGGTCTGTCGGCGCTGGGCGAGCGGGGGGCGCCGCTGGTCCGCGCCGTCGATGTGCTTGCCGAATTGATGCTGCAGGTCACCAACTATGTGATGCTTTTCGCGCCCTTTGCGGTGTTCGGCGCGCTCGCCGGCGTGATCACGGTCAACGGACTCGGCATCCTGCTCGACTTCCTGCGCCTGATCCTCGAATTCTACCTCGGCCTCGCCTTGCTGTGGATGATCCTGTTCGGACTCGGCGCGATCTTCCTCGGCAAGCGAATCCTGACGTTGGCGCGCTATATCGTCGAACCGCTGCTGCTCGCCTTTTCGACCGCGTCGTCGGAAGCGGCGCTGCCCAAGCTGTTCGAACAGCTCGACCGCTTCGGCGTCCCGCGCCGTGTTTCGGGCTTCGTCCTGCCGCTGGGCTACAGCTTCAATCTCGACGGCTCGATGATGTATATGAGCTTTGCGACGCTCTTCATCGCGCAGGCCTATGGCATCGATCTGTCGGTCGGCACGCAGATACTGATCCTGCTCACGCTGATGGTGACGTCGAAGGGGATCGCGGGCGTGCCGCGCGCGAGCCTGGTGGTCATCACCGCGACGCTGACCCAGTTCGGCCTGCCGGTCGAGGGCGTCGCACTGATCCTGGGGATCGACCAGTTCCTCGACATGGGCCGCTCGGCGACCAATGTCGTGGGCAATGCGGTCGCAACGTCGGTCATCGCCAAGTGGGAAGGCATGCTCGAAGTGCCCGAACCGGCCGATGCTGAATGGCCACACGCCCCTGCGCATACGCCGCACCATGGAACCCGCGGGCTCGATCTTCGTGATGATGATGGGGAGGGTGACAGCAAGCCAGCGGCCGGATAGCGTGTAGGCGCAGTTTCTGGCCGTCCCACGGGGGCGAGCAAGGAGCTGAACATGGCCGGCGAAGCAGCGATGGACGAGGCGGAGCGCGAGGGTCTGCGCGCCCGCCGACTGCAATGGCGGATGCTGATCGGCTTCGTCGCTGGCCTGCTCTTCGGCCTCGCGGCGCATTATGGCACGTCCGACGCGGCGTGGGTCGATACCGCGACCTATTATCTGGGCAAATTTGGCGAGATATTCCTGCGCCTTCTCTTCATGCTCGTCATCCCGCTGCTGGTGTCCGCGCTGATCGTCGGCGTCGCCGAAATGGGCGAAATGCGGGCACTCAGGACGGTCGGACTGCGAACGCTCGTCTACACCGTCATCGTGTCGTCGATCGCCGTCGCGATCAGTCTGCTCGTCGTCAACCTGCTACAGCCCGGCGGGGGCGTCGATCCGGAACTGGCCCGGTCGCTGATCGCCGAGGGCGCCGATCGCGCGGGCAGCATCGTTCAAAGTAGCCATGAGGCGAAGACCGGGGCAGACGCGATCGTCGCCATCGTCCCCAGCAACGTCTTCCTCGCGATGACCGAGAATGACGTGATCGCGGTCATGTTCTTCGCGCTCTTTTTCGGCATCGGGCTGATGCTGGTGCAATCGCCACAGACCCGGCAACTCAAGACGGTCGTCGAGGGGGTGTTCGAAGTCGCGATGAAGCTGATCGGCCTCGTCATCCAGCTCGCGCCGATCGCGATCTTTTGTTTCATGTTCAATCTGGGGGCGCAGTTCGGGTTCGACCTCCTCATTCGCCTGTCGGCCTTTGTCGGCGTCGTGCTGCTCGCGCTGTCGATCCAGATGCTCGTCGTTTTCCCGATCATCCTGAAAATCTTCGCCGGAAAATCTCCGGTCGCCTTTTTCCGCGAAACGCAGGAGGCCTCGATGATGGCCTTCGCGACCGCCTCGTCGAACGCGACCTTGCCGACGGCGCTGCGTGTCGCGCACGATCGGTTGCGCCTGCCCGACCGCGTCGCGCGCTTCGTGTTGACGATCGGAGCGACCGCGAACCAGAACGGCACCGCGATGTTCGAGGGCGTGACGGTGATCTTCCTCGCGCAATTCTTCGGTGTCGACCTGACGCTGCAGCAACAGATTTTCGTGATGCTCGTGTGCATTCTTGGCGGGATCGGCACCGCGGGCGTGCCGGCGGGATCGCTGCCGGTGATCGCGCTGATCCTCGCCTCGGTCGGGGTGCCGCCCGAGGGGATCGGGCTGATATTGGGCGTCGACCGCTTCCTCGACATGTGCCGCACGACGCTCAACGTCGTCGGCGACCTCGTTGCCGCGACGGTGGTGTCAAAGGGTGTCGCGGCCACGCCGGCGGCGCCGCGCGCCGCCGGCTGACGTCGGTTCAGTCCTCGCGGACGCGGTTCGGTCGGTCGGCGGGGCTCACCCGCGTCGACGGCGACGGGCGCGGCGCGCTCGCAGCGGGTGGTGCCGACCGGACGGGCGGGGCGGCCTGCGACGGCGCCGGGCGCGGGGCGGTCCCTGCGCCGCCACCGGAACGCGGCGGCATGCCCATCGATCCGTTGCCGCCGGTATTGCCGCCGGGATTTCCCTGCCATTGCTGGCGCGGGCGACCGCCGCCGTTATTGCCGTCGGGTCGCGACGGGCGTGTGTTGCCGACCCCGCGATCGGGGCGGCCGGGGCGGATCGGCACCGTCCCCGTCGGCGGAGCCGGATTGCCGTTGCCGGCGCCGGGCCGCGGCGGGCGTGTGCCGCGCGGTCCGTCATTGTCGCCGCGGCCTGGGCCACCCCAGCCGCCGGGACGACCGTTGCCGCGCCCGGGATCGATCGGGTTCGTGGTCGTCGGCGGATTGCCGGCGCCCGTTCCGGGGCGCAGCGGGCGGGTGCCCCGCGGTCCATCATTGTCGCGATCGCGCCCGTCCCAGCCGCCGGGGCGGCCACCGGGCCTGCCATCGCCGCGCGGTCCGTCGCCGCGGCCCGGACGGTTGCCGTTCCAATGGCCGTCCCCGCGTCCGCCATGATGTTTCCACCAGGCGCGGCGTCCCCCCCAATAGTTCAGATACTGGCCGCGCAGCGGATAGCGGTTGTTGTAGCTGTCGAAGAGCCACAGGCCCGAACCGGGGTAATAATAATTGTCGTACCAGCCGCCGCCGAAGCCGATGTTGACGAAGCCCGCGCCATAATCGCCGCCGTCGTAGCAGTCATAACCATAGCCGTCGTCATAGGCATAAGGATCGGCGTCGTAATAATCGTTGCCATATTGCGCGACGCAGTCGTTGCCGGCGTAGCTCGACCCATAGCCATTGACGTCGCCGTAATAGCAGCCGCCGAGGCTGGTCGTCGCCAGCGCGCCGAGCGCGATCCCGAGGGGGCGGCGAAGGAAGTTGGCCATGCTCTTGTCCTTGGTTGCGGACTGCCGGGGCAGTCCGACCATCATGGCCGCCAATTTGCGTGAGTCGAGTTGAATTTGCGGTGAATAGAGTCGCAGCGGCGACAGGACGTTACTTGCATCAATGTCAGTAGTGCGATACCCAAAGGACGACAGCCCTTTGACGAGGATCTCCCACGATGAACGCCCCCGCCAAAATCACATGGTCCGAAGCGCGCTTTGGTTCCGACACGCAGCACTGGCTGCCGCGCAACGACGAAAGCCTGCTCGATCATATCCCGGGCGAGGATGGCCTGCCTTTGCTCGGCACGACGCTCGACCAGCTCAAGGACCCGCAGGGCTTTTCGCGCCGCATGGTCGCCAAATATGGCAAGGTCTATCGCACCAAAAGCTTCGGCGGGCGCAGCGTCGCGATCCACGGGCCCGAGGCGAACGAGCTGGCGATGTTCGACCGCGACAAGAATTTCTCGTCCGAGCAGGGCTGGGGGCCGGTGCTCAACCTGCTTTTCCCGCGCGGGCTGATGCTGATGGATTTCGAAAAGCATCGCGCCGACCGCAAGACCTTGTCGGTCGCGTTCAAGCCCGAACCGATGCGGCTCTACGCCGACAGCCTCAATGCCGGGATCAAGGTGCGCGTCGCGTCGTGGAGCGGGCAGACGTTCAAATTCTATCCCGCGATCAAGCAGCTGACGCTCGACCTTGCCGCGACCAGCTTCCTCGGTATCCCCTGGGGTCCCGAGGCGGAGAAGATCAACAAAAGCTTCGTCGACATGGTGCAGGCGTCGATCGGCATCGTCCGCCGCCCGCTGCCCTTCACCGCGATGGGGCGCGGTGTCGCGGGGCGCAAATATCTGGTCGATTATTTCAGCCGGATGGTCCCCGAACGCCGCACCTCGGACGGCGAGGACATGTTCACGCAAATCTGTCAGGCGCGCGACGAGAATGGCGATTATCTGAGCGTCGAGGCGATCGTCGACCATATGAATTTCCTGATGATGGCGGCGCACGACACGATCACCAGTTCGATCAGTTCGATGGTCTGGCTGCTCGCCAAGAACCCTGAATGGCAGGACCGACTCCGCGAGGAAATGCTGCGCGTCGCGCCGGCGGGCGAGGGGGTCGGACATAATGCGCTGAACGAGCTCGAACTCACCGAATGGGCGTTCAAGGAAGCGTTGCGGATGATCCCGCCGGTGCCGAGCATCCCGCGCCGCGCCCTGCGCGATTTCGAATTCGGCGGCTACACCATCCCTGCGGGCACCAGCGTCGGGGTCAATCCCGGCTACACGCACATGATGCCCGAATATTGGCCCGAGCCCGAGACCTTCGACCCGATGCGCTTCTCGCCCGAGGGGGCGAAGGGGCGGCACAAATATGCGTGGGTGCCCTTCGGCGGCGGCGCGCATATGTGCCTGGGGCTGCACTTCGCTTACATGCAGGCGAAGATCTTTTTCCACCATGTGATCACGACGCACCGCATCAGCGTCGCCGAGGGTTATGACCCCGACTGGTATATGTGGCCGATCCCGCGTCCCAAGGACGGCTTGCTGGTGACGTTCGAGAAGCTCGCCTGATTCCCGTCATTGCGAGCGAAGCGAAGCAATCCCCAGCCATCAGTCTTGCGCAAGGCCGATAGCTGGAGATTGCCGCGTCGCCTCCGGCTCCTCGCAATGACGGCCGGCGAACCGCCCGCTAGCCGCGAATAAACAGGTTCCGAAGCCAGGGCGCCCGCTCGCGCGTCGCTTCGCGCCAGTCGGTCGCTTCGCCGGCATCGGGCGCCGCGCGGCGGGGGTCGATCAGCTTGAGCCGCGCGGTGCGGAATGATGCGGGGTTATAGGTAACGAGCGCCAGCCCATGTTCGAGCGCGGTCGCCGCGAGCAGCGCGTCGCGATCCTGATCGAGCGCCAGCGCGGCGCGGCGGCGAACGACGGCCAGGTCGACCGCGATGATGCGCTCCTCGAACGCCGGCAGCAACTGGTCGTCGATCCAGCTTCGCCACGCGGCGCCCACCGCCTTGCTTTGTCTGGCCGCCAGCGCGGCGGCATTGTCGAGTTCGACCAGCGTCAGCGCCGACAGGAATATCGCATGGCGCGATGTCCGCTGCGCCCACGCCGCGAGCGCCGCGCTTTCGCCGGCGATGCCGGCATGGCGCAGGTCGAGCGCGACCTCGGCATCGAGCAGAAACATCAGCCGCGCCCCCGGCTGGCGAGCGCTTTGCGCAAGGGCGTGCGATCGAGCGCGACCTCCCCCGGCGGCGCGGCGAGCAGCTGCACGATCGTCTCGCGCTCGCCGCTCAATTGCCGCCAGGCATCGATGCTGATCAGGACATGGGTGGGGCGGCCGCGATCGGTGACGAACACCGGCTCGATCGCCGCGAATCGCTTCGCGCGACTCACGTCCTGGTTGAATTCGCGGCTGGTGACCCGCTTCATTTCGCCATTTTCCTCATATGTCTGGTAGCGCTACCGGGATCGTTCACATGTAGGTATGTTACTACACTGTTACCGGCCCGCAACAGAAATGATCCTTTGCCCGGAAATCGACCAGACAGGGCGCGCCCAATCATTGCGCCGATCTTGCGCCCGTGCCGCATTCATGTCTCCTGATGATGGGAATGGAGCGTATCGGTGGTTTTCGAACCGTACAGGCGCCAGAGGGGAGACGGTCATTGGTATCAGATATGTTCGCGGAATTGTGGCGCGCCGTCGGCGATGTCATGGGCAAGCACGGACCGGCGGTGGACGCGGCGCAGAGTTATGCGCCCTCCGACTACAGCATCCATTTTTTCCTGCAGATCGCGGTGATCCTGCTCGTCTGCCGCATCGTCGGCTGGCTCGCGAACCGCTTTTTCGGCCAGCCGCAGGTGGTGGGTGAGATGATCGCGGGCGTGATCCTCGGCCCCTCGTTGTTCGGCCTCTTCTTCCCCGACATCCAGGGCGCGCTCTTCCCGAAGGAAACGCGCAACATGCTCTATGTCGGCGCGCAATTCGGCGTCGGCCTGTACATGTTCCTCGTCGGCACGACGCTGCGCCTCGACCATTTCCAGTCGAAGGCGAAAAGCGCGGTCGGGGTGTCGGCGGCGGGCATCGCCGCGCCGTTCCTGTTCGCGGCGTTGATCACCCCCTTCCTGATCGGCGTTCCGGGGCTGTTCACCGAGGGACTGGGCCAAGGCCCGGCGACCCTGTTCATGGGCGCCTGCATCGCGCTCACCGCCTTTCCGATGCTCGCGCGCATCATCAACAAGCGCGGCCTCGCCAATACCTCGCTGGGCACACTGACGCTGACCGCAGGGGCGTTCGACGACGCGGTGTCGTGGTGCGTGCTGGCGGTCGTGCTGGCGACCTTCGGCGCCGGACCCGGTGTTGCCCTGCTCGCCATCGTCGGCGGGGTCGGCTTCGCATTGTTCATGTTCTTTATCGGCCGCAAGCTGCTGGTCCCGCTCGGCCGCGCGGTCGAGGCGAAGGGCGAACTCACCCACGCGTTGCTCGCCGTCGTGCTGATGCTTTACGCCATGTCGGCCTTCTTCATGGACGCGGTCGGCATCCATGCGGTGTTCGGCGGTTTCCTGCTTGGCGCCTGCATGCCGCGCGGGCTGCTCACCGAAGAGATCAAGAAGAAGATCGAGCCGATGACGGTCGTCTTCCTGCTGCCGATGTTCTTCACCTTCTCGGGCCTCAACACCCAGCTGACGACGGTGAACAGCCTGTCGCTGCTCGCGATCGCGCTCGGCATCCTGCTCGTCTCGATCGCGGCGAAGTTCGGTGCCTGCTGGCTCGCGGCGCGGCTCGCGGGTGAGGACAATCGCACCGCGATGGGCATCGGGGCGCTGATGAACGCGCGCGGGCTGATGGAACTGATCATCATCAACATCGGCCTGCAAAAAGGCATCATCGGTCCGACCCTGTTCGCGATCATGGTGCTGATGGCGATCGTCACCACCGTGATGGCGGGGCCGCTGTTCGAAATCGTCTACGGCCGCAAGGCGCGCGAAACCGGCGAACTCGGCGCGCTCGGCATCGAGGCGCCGGACGATGCGCAGCCCGCGACGCCTTTGGCCGCCAAGCCGGCCTGACCCATCCCTCCTGCCTCCCCCGCCTTTGGCCCCGCGCTGAAGGCGGGGAGGATTTTTGGAGCTTCCGATATGAAGAGACTCTGGATGGCGGCGCCGCTGGCGCTGCTCAGCGGCACCGCGTGCGCGCAAGAGGTGACGGTCAAACCGCTGATCGACGCGCGTCTGCGCTACGAGGCGACCGAGCAGGACGGCCTCGCCGAAAAGGCCGACGCGCTGACGCTGCGCGTGCGCCCCGGAGTGCAAGCCACCAAGGGACGCTGGTCGCTGCTGGTCGAGGGCGAGGCCAATCTGGCGATCGCCTATGACTATAACGACGGCACCAACGGCAAGACGACTTTCCCGCTGATCGCCGACCCGCCGAACCTCGAACTCAATCGCGCGCAGCTTCGCTATGCCGGCGCGAACGGGCTGGCCTTCACCGCCGGCCGCCAGCGGATCGAACTCGCCGACCAGCGCTTCGTCGGCTCGGCGGGCTTTCGCCAGAATGAGCAGACCTATGACGCGGTGCGTCTGCAAGTCGGCAAGCCGACGGGCCTCAGCGCCGATCTGACCTACAGCTGGAGCGTTAGGACGGTGAACGGGCGCAACGGTGCAGGCACGCGCCCGCAGGCGATCGGCGGCGACAATATTCTCGCGGTCGTCGGCTATGGCGCCCCCATCGGTACGGTGAGCGGTTTCGCTTATCTGGTGGATCAGGACGAGGTCGCGGTTCAGGGCTATCGACTGGCGAGCCAGACCTGGGGGCTGCGCTTCGTGGGCAGCCAGTCGCTCGCGAAGGATGTCAAACTCACCTATGTCGCGAGCTGGGCGCGGCAGAGTGACTGGCACCGCAACCCGAATGACTATGCCGCCGATTACTGGCTCGCTGAAGTGGGAGTGAGTGCTGGCGGGTTAAGCGCCACCGGCGGTTACGAAATACTCGGGGCGGATGGCGGCGCGGCGTTCACCAGTGTCCAGACCCCGCTCGCGTCGCATTTCCGCTTCAACGGCTGGGCGGGAAAATTCGTCACCACGCCGCCGAACGGCCTGCGCGATCTATACGCGAGCCTCGGCTATGGCTGGAAAAAGACGGCGGGCTTCGATGCGGTCGGCGTCACCGGCGTCTGGCACCATTTCGACAGCGACCGCGCCGACCAACATTATGGCGACGAAATCGGGCTCGCGCTCACCGCAAAGCGCGGCCGCACCGGCGGCTCGGTCCGCTATGCGCACTACCGCGCCGACGCTTTCGCGACCGACACCGACCGGCTGTGGCTGACTCTCGAGTGGGCGCTCTAGGCGGTCAGGCGTAGGACGCGGCGTTGATCTGGTCGACCAGCGCGCGGTGCGACGGCAGCTCGTGCGCTGCCTGGGCGCCGAAGCTGCGGATGCGGGCAAAGATGCGCTCGGCCTCGGCGACATCGGGGAATTCCTCGCGCACCGGGGTCAGGTCGGTGCGATATTCCATGCCATAGAGAATATATTGGTAGTTGAAGAAGGCGAAGCTTTCGAGGTCGAGGATGAAATCGAAACGGCCCGGCGGACGATAGCGCCACTCGTCGAGCAATTCTTTCAATCGGTCGGGGATCGACGCCGGGTCGGCATTGTCGCGCCAGAAGGGTTCGTCGCGGCGGCTGAGGCAATAATGGAGCTTCAGGAAGTTGACGATATTCTCGTAGCGCGCGGTCATCAATTCGTTGAAGCGCCGCGCTGGCGCCGCGACCGGACCGCCGAGCGGAAACATCTCGGCGATCATCGCCGCCGCGGTCTCGATCGTCACCAGCCCCGTCGATTCGAGCGGCTCGAGGAAGCCGCCCGACAACCCGACCGCGACGCAATTTTTCACCCACGGCGTCGGGCGATACCCCGCCGCGAACGGAATGCTGCGCACCCCGACGTCCTGACTGCGCCCGCCGGTATAGCCCGACAGGATGTCGGCGGCGCGATCGTCGCTCAGATGGTCGCTCGAATAGACGCAGCCGACCCCGCGCGCGCCAGCGAGGCCGATGTCCCACGTCCAGCCGCCCTCATGCGCCGCGGCGATCGTATAGCTTTCGAGCGGCGTGTCGGGGGCGTCATAGGGAATCTTGCACGCCAGCGCGCGGTCGGTGAACAGCTGGTGCTTCACGCTGCGGAACGGCGCGCCCAGCGCGTCGATCAGTTCGGCGCGGAAACCCGAACAGTCGATGTAAAGATCGGCGGTTAGCACCCCATGCTCGGCGGTCACGACATGGTCGATCGCGCCGCTTTCAGCGTGCAGCGCGACAGCGGTCAGCGTGCCCGGCAGGTGGTCGACGCCCAGCGTCCGCGCCTGGTTCGACAGCACCTCGGCCAGCCGCGTCGCGTCGAAATGATAGGCATAGTTCAGCGGCCCGCCGAACGCTTCCTCGCCCGGCCGCTTGGGCGCACGCTGCGCCTCGGCGACGCGGTTCTGGATCGTCATCGCCTCGGCGAACGGCCGCCGTGTCGCCTCGTCCTGGAGCAGCCAATAGGAAACCAGGCTGTGCCCGTCGCCATGATAGGGCGCCTCGAATGGGTGGAGGAAATGGCTCGACAGGCCATCCCGCGGCGTGCGGACCCAGTCGTCGAAACGAATGCCCTGCTTGAACGTCGCCGATGCCCGGCGCACGAACTCGCTTTCGTCGATGCCGATATATTGCAGCGTGTTGCGGATCGTCGGAAAAGCGCCTTCGCCGACCCCGATGCTGCCGATCTCGTCCGACGCGAGCAGCGTGATCGACAGCCGCGGGTTGCGCGCGAGGTCGAAAAACCGCGCGAGATAGGCGGCGGTCAGCCAGCCCGCGGTGCCGCCGCCGACGATCAGGATCGAGCGCTTCGCCATGGGAACGCTATCACGCGCCCCGCGACTTTCAACAAGCGGTAATTTGGCGCTGGAACGGGCGGTGCCGCGCGGGCATTGGACAAGGGTGAAGAGTTTTCGTCCTTATCTGATCAGGTTCGCCGTCGCCCTGCTGCTCGCCATCGCTGCGATCTACGCGATGCAGTGGCTGCGCGATCATCCGCAGCATGACCCCACCGCACGCTTCGAACTCGGGCAACCGCAAGGCTGGGCGACCCATCGCAAGCTGGTGGGGCTGGCCGGCGACGATAGCGCCTGTTTCGCCGCTTTCGATCGGGCGAAGGCGGGGTATGAGCACCGGCCGGTGGTGGGGCAGGGCGTCTGCCGCGCCAGCCAGCGCATGGTGCTGACCGGCAATCGGCTCGTGCCGACGATGCGCCCCGCAAATGTCGCACCCGGCTGCGCGGTGACTGCGGCGATGGCGCTGTGGAACCGCGACGTCGTCCAGCCGCTGGCGCAAAAGCATTTCGGACAGGCGGTGGCCGAACTCGAAAATCTGGGCAGCTACAACTGCCGCAAGATCGCGGGGAAACAGGCGCAGAGCCAGCATTCGACCGCCAATGCGATCGACATATCGGCCTTTGTTCTTGCCGACGGGACGCGCATCACGCTGGTGGGCGACTGGAACGACGGCGATGCACGCAGCGAATTCCTGCACGCTGTGCGCGACGGGTCGTGCGGCCTGTTCAGCACCGTGCTGTCGCCCGACTATAACAGCGCCCACGCCGACCATTTTCACCTAGACATGGCGAAGCGGACTGCCGGCTGGACGGTGTGCCACTAGAGTCGCGGCACCAGCATCCCGACCTTTTCCCGATAGGCTACATAGTCCCCGCCGAAGGTCGCGACCAAGTCGCGTTCCTCGAACCGGATGGCGATCAGCATATAGGCCGACATGCCGACCGCGAAGAGCAGGTGGCCGACGCTCATCCGCGGCGTCGCCCAGAAGGCGATGAAGAAGCCGGCGTAGAGCGGATGGCGGACGATCTTGTAGAACAAGGGCTGGCGCAACTGCGGCGCGGCGGCCGCCCGCTCGCGCAGCGCGAACCACGCCTGTTGCAATCCGAACAGCTCGAAATGGTTGAGCAGGAAAGTGCTCAGCAGCACGATCGCCCAGCCGCTCGCGAACAGCGCCCACAGGATGCCGGCGCCGATTCCGTTCTCGACCGCCCACACCGTCGCGGGCAGCGCATACCAGCAGCCGAAGAGCAGGATCAGCACCAGGCTGGCGAGCAGGACATAGGTGCTGCGTTCGATCGGTGCGGGCATGACGCGCGTCCAGCGCGCCTTGAACCCCCGCCGCGCCATGACGCTATGCTGGATGCCGAACAGCGCGATCAGCGCGATGTCGATCGCGACTGCCAGCCCCGATGGCGCGGCGCGCGCCACGTCGATCGTGACCGGGACGACCGGCAGGTTGCCGACGAAGGCGATAAGGTACAGGAATGTCGCGACGAATATCGCGTAGCAAAGGGCCGCATAGGCCAGATAGAAGGCACGAACCATGACGCTCCCCCCTCATTTGACGGGGAAACTTAGCATGTCCGGTGCAAAAATGCGCCGGGTTAGACGGTGAAGCTCTCGCCGCAGCCGCACGCGCCCTTGGCGTTCGGATTCTCGAACACGAAGCCCGCAGCGAAATCATCCTCGACCCAGTCCATCGTGCTGCCGATGAGGTAGAGCACCGATGCGCCGTCGATGTAGAAGACGCCGCCGGGGGTCTCGATCTTTTCGTCGAACTTCACTTCTTCGGTTACATAGTCGACCGAGTAAGCGAGCCCCGAACAGCCGCGGCGCGGGGTCGACAGGCGGACGCCGATCGCGCCTTCGGGCGCCGATGCCATCAACGTCGCGATGCGGTCTTCCGCGCCGACGGTGAGGGCTACGGCGGCAGGGCGTGCACGAGTTTTCACTTCGGTCATCACAGCATTCCCAGTTCGAGGCGAGCTTCGTCGCTCATATTGTCGGGCGACCACGGCGGATCCCAGACGAGGTTGACCTCGGCATCGCCGACCCCCGGCACCGCGCCGACGCGCAGTTCGACCTCGGCGGGCATCGATTCGGCGACCGGGCAGTGCGGGGTGGTCAGCGTCATCGTGACGACGACATGCCCCTCATCGATCTCGACATTGTAGATCAGCCCGAGGTCGTAGATGTTCACCGGGATTTCGGGGTCGAAAATGTCCTTCAATGCATTGACGACGGCCTCGTACAGGTCGCCGCCAACCGCGCCGGGGGCGACCTCGGCAGGCTTGGCCGCGAGGAAGCCCTCCAGATAGTCGCGCTTGCGCTCCAGCTTCTCGGGCGCGGTCTCGATATCCTCGACGCGCGCTTTGGGCGGCGCCTCGACGCTCGTCACTTCCTCAACCTTGATCATCCGATCCTCGCTCATCCGAAAATCCTCTCGACGCGCGACAGACCCTCGATCAGCGCCGCCACGTCATCGTCATTGCTGTAAACGCCAAAACTCGCGCGCGCGGTCGCCGGCACGCCCAGATGCTCCATCAGCGGCTGTGCGCAATGGTGCCCGGCGCGGATCGCGACCCCGCTCTCGTCCAAGATAGTGCCGATGTCGTGCGGATGAACCCCCGCCATCGCAAAACTGACGATTCCGGCGCTGTTTTCGGGTCCGAACAGCGTGATGCTGTTCCGCCGCGCGAGCTGTTCGCGCAGGTTTCCGACGAGCGCGACCTCATGCGCGTGGATCGACTCGACGCCGATCGCTTCGACATATTCGACCGCAGCGGCAAGCCCAAGCGCCTCGATGATCGCCGGCGTCCCCGCCTCGAAGCGGGTCGGCGCCGGGGCATAGGTCGTTTTGGCAAAGGTCACGCGGTCGATCATCGATCCGCCGCCCTGCCAGGGCGGCAGCGTATCGAGCTTGTCGCTCCACAGCACCCCGATGCCGGTGGGACCGTAAAGCTTGTGCCCCGAGAAGACATAATAGTCGCAACCGAGCGCCGCGACATCGACGGGCAGCCGCGGTACCGCCTGGCAACCGTCGACCAGCAATTCGGCGCCGACACGGTGCGCCAGCTCGGCGGCGCGCGCGACGTCGAGCGGGCTGCCGAGCACGTTCGACACATGCGCGAAGGCGACCATAGTATGTTCGCTGGTCAGCAGCGTCTCGGCGGCGTCCAAATCGATGCGTCCGTCCGCGGTCAGCGGGCAGACATCGACCTGCCAGCCCGCAAGCTGCCAGGGCACGATATTGCTGTGATGTTCCAGCGTGGAGAGCAGCACGCGGCCCTTTTTCGGATGCGAATAAGCGACAAGGTTGATCGCCTCGGTCGCGCCGCGCACAAAAGCGATCTCATTCTCGCGCGCGCCGATAAACGCCGCAATCCGCCGCCGCGCCGCCTCATAGGCGAGCGTCATGTCGGCCGAGCGCGCATAGACGCCGCGGTGGACGGTCGCATAGTCGCGGCCCATCGCGTTCACTGTCGCGTCGATCACCGCCTGCGGCTTTTGCGCGGTCGCGGCGGTGTCGAGATAGTGCCAGTTGCCCGCGAGGCCGGGGAAGTCGGCCCTAAAATCCCCCTCCCGCAAGCGGGAGGGGTTAGGGGAGGGCATGTTGGTGGCCGTCGCGACGCTCACACCAATTCCCCCAGCTTTGCCAACGCCAGGTCCTGCAACCGCGCCGCATCCTCGGCGCCATCGAACACGCCGGCAACGAACGCCTGCAGCATCAGCTTCTTCGCCTCGCCCGGCGGCAGCCCACGCGACTGCAGATAATAAAGCGCCATCGCGTCGAGTTCGCCGATCGCGCAGCCATGCGCACATTTCACATCGTCGGCGAAGATTTCGAGTTCGGGCTTGGCATTGGCGGTCGCGCTACGGTCGAGCAGCATCGCCTTCACATCCTGCGCGCTGTCGGTCTGCTGCGCATCGCGCGCGACCGCGACCTTGCCGAGATAGGTGCCGGTCGCGGTGCCGCCGAGCACCGACCGCACAACCTGCCGCGACGTCGCGCCGGGTTCCGCATGGGTCACGGTGGTGACGATCTCCAGATTCTGCTCCCCGCCGCCGATCTGCGCCGCGCCGAGATGGAAGTCGGCGCCTTCGTGCAGCGTCACCGCGAGTTCGATGCGGCCATAAGCGCCGCCGATATTGAGGACATGCAGCGACGCGGCAGCGCCCTTGCCGAGCACCAGTTCGATCTGCCGGATGTCACCCGCATCCTGCACGACCGCGCGGCGCAACGAGCCGCCGGCGGGTACGATGATGCTCTCGGGGGCGGGCAACGGCCACGCTGCGGCAACCGCGTCGATGTCGCTATAACGCCACGCTTCGTCGCGCCGCGAGGGGAGGGGACGCGCGCTCATCGTGCCGCCGCCCTCACGTCGGCGAGATCGGTGATCATCGCTTCGCGCCTTTCGAAAACGCAGGGCGAAAACTCGTCCTTCATGAAGCTCTTGTACATCGCCTTACGCTTGTTCGACGGGACGCGATGGTCCTTGAAACCGGCGAACCGGTCCTTGTACCGCGCATGGCATTGCATCATGGACTGGCACCCGATGCGGTCGATCGCGGCGTCGCCGGTCGACCGCTGCGTGAAACAACGGACATCGCCACGAGACTCGACCAACGAGGCGCGCCAGTCCTTGAGCTTGCTCGCGATCACGACGATCTCTTCCTCGATCGCGGGCGCGGAAGGCCGCGCCGCGGCGGGCGTCATGGTCATCAGGGCGAGCATCGCCATCAAGCCGCGATCTCGGCATAGCCATGCTCTTCCAGCTCGCGTGCGAGCTCGGGCCCACCCGACTTCACGATCCGGCCGGCGGCCAGCACATGGACAAAATCGGGCTGCACATAGTCGAGCAGGCGCTGGTAATGGGTGATCAGCAGCACTGCCTTATCGGGTCGTCGCATGATGCTGTTGATCCCGTCGCCGACGATGCGCAGCGCGTCGATGTCGAGGCCCGAGTCGGTCTCGTCGAGGATCGCGAGCTTCGGGTCGAGGATGCCCATCTGCACCATCTCGTTGCGCTTCTTCTCGCCGCCGGAAAAGCCGACGTTCACGGGGCGCTTGAGCATGTCCATGTCCATCTTGAGCAGCCCCGCCTTCTCGCGCGCCAGCTTCAGGAAGTCGCCGCCCGACAGCGGTTCCTCGCCGCGCGCCTTGCGCTGGGCGTTGAGGCTTTCGCGCAGGAACTGGACGTTCGACACGCCGGGAATCTCGACCGGATATTGGAAGCCGAGGAACAGCCCCGCCGCGGCGCGCTCGTGCGGATCGAGGGCGAGCAGATCCTGCCCGCCGAAATCGACCGACCCCTCGGTGACCTCATAACCGGGCCGCCCGCCGAGCACATAAGACAGCGTCGACTTGCCCGCGCCATTGGGACCCATGATCGCATGGATTTCGCCCGCATTGATGCTGAGCGACAAGCCTTTCAGGATCAGCTTATCAGCAACAGTTGCGTGGAGGCTTTCAATTTTTAGCATGATGTGGGTCGATCTTAAATTCACTGGTTTCCAGCTGAACCGGACTGCCGTTGATGGAGAGGGACTGGTCTTGCGGGACGCGAACAAATTCGTGCGATCCCCCGGTCTGGTTGCCCGGGTTGGGCACCAATTCGGGTTTCGAGCCTCGCGGCCTTTCGGCGCGCTTTCCGAACAGCCAGCGCAGCATCATGGTTTCCTTTTCGCGGCGGGCGCGGCATCGGGCGCCAGCGGGGAATCGGGCGCAACGGCAACGGATTGCGGTGTCGAAAGCGCAGCGGCGAAGCTGTCGGCATCGGCCAGCACCCTGTCGACAAAGGCCTGGCGCTTCGCCTTGTCGCTCATCCCTTGCTGGGTGAGCAATTTATCGGCCTCGCGCGCGGCATTTTCGCGAACTTTGGCGCAGTCGGTCTGGCCGGGCAGATTATAGTTCACCGGCTTGCCCTCGACGATCAGCGGCGTCCCCGACGCCATGATACGGCAGGTGATATAGGGGCCGACCGCAGGCGCGATTTCGTCGGGAACCTTGATCGAACCGATCTTTTCGGTTGTTTCCACCGTGCGCGTCGGCTGTGCGTCGGCTTGCGCTGTGGAGAGGAGCGCGAACAAAATGGCTAAGCTCATCACCCCACGCTCCCCTCAAGGCTGATCCCCAGCAACTTCTGCGCCTCGACGGCAAATTCCATCGGCAGTTGCTGCAGCACTTCCTTGGCAAAGCCGTTGACGATCAGCGCCACCGCCTCTTCCTGCCCCAGCCCGCGCTGCATCGCGTAGAACAGCTGGTCGTCGCTGATCTTGCTCGTCGTCGCTTCATGCTCGACGGTCGCCGTGGGATTGCGGACCTCGATATACGGCACGGTATGCGCGCCGCTCAGCGACCCCAGCAGCAGGCTGTCGCACTGGGTGAAGTTGCGCACGCCCTCGGCATTCGGCGCGACGCGGACGATCCCGCGATAGGTGTTGTTCGACTTGCCCGCGCTGATCCCTTTGCTGACGATGGTCGAGCGCGTGCGCTTGCCATTGTGGATCATCTTGGTGCCGGTGTCGGCTTGCTGGTAATTGTTGGTGACCGCGACCGAATAAAATTCGCCGACGCTGTCGTCGCCATTGAGCACGCAGCTCGGATATTTCCAGGTGATCGCAGAGCCGGTTTCGACCTGCGTCCATGACACCTTGCTGCGCTTGCCCTGGCAGAGCGCGCGCTTGGTCACGAAATTATAGATGCCGCCCAGCCCCTCGGCATTGCCGGGATACCAGTTCTGCACCGTCGAATATTTGATCTCGGCATCGTCGAGCGTCACCAGTTCGACCACCGCAGCGTGGAGCTGGTTCTCGTCGCGCATCGGCGCGGTGCAGCCTTCGAGGTAGCTGACATAGGCGCCCTTGTCGGCGATGATCAAAGTCCGCTCGAACTGCCCGGTATTCTCGGCATTGATGCGGAAATAGGTGGAAAGCTCCATCGGGCAGCGCACGCCCTCGGGCACGTACACGAAGGTGCCGTCCGAAAAGACCGCGCAATTGAGCGTCGCGAAATAATTGTCGTGCATCGGCACGACCTTGCCGAGCCACTTTTTCACCAGCTCGGGATATTCGCGGATCGCCTCCGAAATCGACAGGAAGATCACGCCCGCGCGCTTCAATTCCTCGCGGAAGGTCGTCGCGACGCTGACGCTGTCGAACACCGCGTCGACCGCGACCTTGCGCGCGCCCTCGACGCCAGCGAGCACCTTCTGCTCCTCGATCGGGATGCCGAGCTTTTTATAGACTTCGAGAATTTCGGGATCGACCTCGTCGAGGCTGCCGAGCTTGGGCTTCGCCTTGGGCGCCGCGTAATAATAGGCGTCCTGATAATCGATCGGCGGCACGTTGAGCTTCGCCCAGTCGGGCGTCTCCATCGTCAACCAGTGGCGGAACGCCTTCAATCGCCAGTCGAGCATCCATTCGGGCTCGTTCTTCTTCGCCGAAATGAAGCGGACCGTATCCTCGGTCAGCCCCTTGGGCGCGAAGTCGGTCTCGATCGTCGAGGACCAGCCATGCTCATAATCGGCGACCTTCGCCGCGGCATCGTGCGCGGCCTGGTCTTTCACGGGGAGTTCGGTGTTGTCGGTCATGCTTCTATCCTCCCCTCCCGCTTGCGGGAGGGGCTGGGGGAGGGGGTGTTGGTGAAGGCGGTGTCCGAGACAGGCCCTCCCCAAACCCCTCCCGCGTGCGGGAGGGGCTTACTGAGGCTCGCCAGACTAATCTCCGCCAGCGCCCCGCGCACCGCACCGTTTACCACGCCCCAGTGCGGCTGCACCTTGCAGCTACCCTCGAGCGAGCAATCGTGGCGCCCTTCGGCAACGCAGGCGGTCAACGCGATCGGCCCTTCGACCGCTTCGATGATATCGGCGACGCTGATCGCCGCCGCGGGCCGTGCCAGCCTTACCCCGCCGCCGCTGCCGCGCGAAGCAACCAGCAGCCCGGCGCGCGCGAGTCCGCTCACCAGCTTCTGCGCGGTCGGTCCCGGAATCCCCGTCTGCTCGGCCAGCATCCCGGCGTGAATCGGTACCGACCCGCACTGGCGGGCGGCGGCGCTCATCAGCACCACGGCATAATCGGCAAGGTTGGACAGGCGCATTGCGACGGTGCGGACTCTCTATCGCGCGCAAATTGCGAACGATTCTTAACTGGATCAAATTACTCCACTTATATAGGCGAGGCTTTGGCGGCGCGCAAGCAAGGCGGTTTTTCCGGCACCCAAGAAAAAAAAGGCACCCATCCGGCCGGAGCCGAATGAGTGCCAAGATGAAGGTCTCGTTCCTCTGAAAGAGGCGAGCTCTTCTGGGTCGCAAGCCCCGAATATGGGGCGCCGCCGATTCGCGATTGTACGGAAACGCCAAAACGACAGGGCGCGGGATTTTTGGTGGTTAATCCGGGATTTGGCGAGTCCAGCAGCTGTGTCGTCATTGCGAGGAGCCGGAGGCGACGCGGCGATCTCCAGCCCTCGACCTTGTGCAAGGCCGAGGGCCGGAGATTGCTTCGCTACGCTCGCAATGACGGTGAGTGTCAGGTATCCGAAACCATCGGGCTGACCTTGCCCGCCATTTGCTTGCGGCCCTTCGCCGTCGCCTCGGTATAGGGCGAGGGTTTGGAGAGCTGACCGGGGGTCGCGCCGGCGAAGCGCTTGATCTCGCGGATCAGGTGCGACTGATCGTAAAAGGCGTCACCCAGCGCGGCATCGTCGAGCTTTTCGCCGCGCGCCAACGCCGATGCCGCACGCACCGCGCGATATTTGCGCGCCAGCATCCGCGGCGACAGGCCGTAATAATGCTTGGTCATCCGTTCGACCGAGCGGATCGACATGCCCGTGGCTTCCACCAGTTCGGGCACCTGCGGCGATGGCGACGCGGTCAGCCATTCGTCGACGGTGCGCGTGAACCATACCGGCGCCGCCTCGCTCTTCTTCAGGATTTCGCGGACAAAATTATTGCCGATCACCAGCCGTTCGGCGGTGTCGGCGGCGTTGCCGATCGCATCGACCACCTCCTCGATCCAGTCGCCGAACAGGTCGGCGGCGTCGATCGCGCGGTCGGTCAGCTTGTCGGCGTGCGCCCCCATCAGCGTCGCCCAGCCGGCGGGCATCAGTCCGAATCCGTACATGCGCAGCGGTCCGGGGGCGAGCGCCTGCACGCTGCCGCTTGTTGGGCCGATGATCGTCGCGCGCCCGGCCGGAAAGCGATAACCGTCGGGAAAGATATATTCGCCCTTGGGCACGTCCATGATGCGGAATTGCGGACGGTCGGCGCGCTCGCTTTCGTCGAACAAGGGTAAATCGACGCGGACAAAATAAAAGCTCGACACCATTTCCGCCAGATCGGGATCGGGCGGGAAATATTGCAGTTCGAACGGCGTTTCGCCGTCCGCGCCTGTGGGCGTGGATGAAGCTTCCGTCATGACGAGACCCGACCCCCGGCGGCTGCATCGCCGCCTGTTTAACTAGGTCAAGTCATTTGCCTTTCGGCGCCCTGCGTCAAGCCCGCAAATCGCCAGCATTAACTCTTTTGGGTCGCGATCCACGCATCGACGCGGCGTTCGAGCACATCGAGCGGCACCGGACCCGATTCGAGGACGACGTCGTGGAAGGTGCGGAAATCGAACTTGTCGCCGAGCGCCGCCTGCGCGCGGCCGCGCAGTTCCATGATCTTGAGCTTGCCAATGAGGTAGGCGGTCGCCTGTCCGGGATAGACGACATAGCGCTCGATCGCCTTTTCGATATCGCCCTGCGGGTTGGGGGTATTGTCCTTCAGATACTGGATCGCCTGTTCGCGGCTCCAGCGCTTGTCGTGGATGCCGGTGTCGACGACGAGCCGTGTCGCGCGCCACAGCTCCATGCCCAGCCGCCCGAAATCGGCATAGGGATCGGTATAGAAACCCATGTCCTTGGCCAGTTCCTCCGAATAAAGGCCCCAGCCCTCGGTATAAGCGGTGAAACCGCCGAAGCGGCGAAAGGGCGGCAGGCCGGTGAGCTCGGTCTGCACCGCGCGTTGCAGATGATGCCCCGGCACGCCCTCATGATAGGCCAGCGCCTCGAGCTCGGTCTTGGGCATGTCGCGAAGGTCGTAGAGGTTCACATAATAGATGCCCGGCCGCGACCCGTCGGGTGCGGGCGAGGAATAGAATGCCTTGCCCGCCGACTTTTCGCGGAATGCCTCGACCGCCTTCACCTGCAGCGCCGACTTGGGCAGCGTGTTGAAGAAGGCGGGCAACCGTGCCTCCATCGCCTTCACATGCGCGTCGACATCGGCCAGATAGGCCTCGCGCGTCGTGTGATAATATTGCGGGCTGGTGCGCAAATGGTCGAAAAACTGGTTCAGCGTGCCCTTGAACCCGACCTGGACCATGATCTTCTTCATCTCGCCATGGATGCGCGCAACTTCGGACAGGCCGAGGTCGTGGATCTGCGCCGCGGTCATGTCGGTCGTCGTATAATTGGCGAGCAGCGCCTCATAATAGGCCTTGCCGCCGGGCATACGCCACACGCCGTCCTGTGTCGGCGCCGACGCCTGCTGGCGCGCCATCTCGGCCGAGAGGCGCGTATAGGCCGGGCCGGCACTCTCCACCCAGGCGGCCTTGGCGGCGCCAATCAGCCGCGTCTTTTCGGCGGCATCGATGTCCAGCTTGTTCACCTTCGCGCTGATGTCCTCGATCACCGCATTGTCGGCCCTGGTCAGGTTGGCGATGTCCGAAATGACATAGGGATAGACCCATTTCGGTGGCGCAAAGCCTTTCGCGGCGCGCTCCGCCGACTGCGCCGACAGCGCGTCGAGGATCGGACCCATGCCGCGAATGCGGCTGATATAGGCCTCGGCCTCGGCGACATTGGCGACGCGGTGGATGTTGATCAGGAACGCCGGCATCTGGCTCTGCGCGCCGTTCATCTGGTCGAAGATATAGCCATGGTCGCGGAATGGGAACAAGCGTTCGGCGCGCGCCGCCTGCGCGTTGAACAGCTCGAACGACAGCGCCTCATCGGCGGTCAGCGCCTTGGGATCGAAACTGCCGCGCATCGCCTCGGCGGTCGCGGTCTGCAGCTTGAAGCGAGCGACCGCGGCTTCGTCGCTGACATCGTCCCATGCGCCATAATCGCCGTCGCGCACCCCGCGCCGCGCCTTGGTCTCAGGCGACAACGACAGTTGCGCCGCGTCATATTTGTCGAAGAATTCGGCCAGGTTGGCGCCCGCCGGCGCGATATCGGCGGGCGCGGCCACCGTCGCGGGCGCTTGCTCGGCAACCGTCGGCGCGCAGCCCACGAGAGCGATCGCGAACAGCGAGGTGGACAGGCAGGCAAGAATACGGGGATGCGACACGATTTTCTCCGGCTTTTCGTTGGACTTTGCTGGTCGGACAGGGGCTTGCCATAGGGGCCGGTGCGGCGCAATGGCGGGTCATGTCGCTCTTCGCCTCGCTCACCGATGCCGCCTATGCGCTCGTCCGCCCGATCGTCCATGCGACCGACGGCGAGGCCGCGCACAACCTGACCCTCGCCGCGCTCGAACCGCTGCCACGCGCGCGCAGCGCGCTGACCAGCCCGATCCTGCGGGTCGAGGTCGCAGGGCTGACATTCCCGAACCCGGTCGGTCTCGCCCCCGGCTTCGACAAAGATGCCCGCGCCGCCGCGGTGATGCCGCGCTTCGGCTTCGGCTTCGTCGAGGTCGGCACGCTGACCCCGCTGCCGCAGGAGGGTAATCCGCGTCCGCGCCTGTTCCGGCTGGTCGAGGACGGCGCCGTGATCAACCGCATGGGGTTCAACAACGGCGGGCAGGCCGCGGCGGCGACGCGCATCGAAAAGCTGCGCGCCTGCGGTATCGCTGTGCCGCTTGGCATCAACATCGGCGCCAACAAGGACAGCGCCGATCGCATCGCCGACTATGCCAAGGGCACCGCCGCGATGGCGCCGCTCGCCGATTATCTGACCGTCAATATCAGTTCGCCCAACACCCCGGGCCTCCGCGCGCTGCAGGATAAGGGCGCGCTCGAAGCGCTGCTCGACGCGGTCAATGCCGCGCAGCCCACAGGCGCTGCGAAACCCGTTTTCCTCAAGGTCGCGCCCGACCTCGAACCCGCCGACATCGACGATCTGGTAACCGTCGCGCTCGACAAGGGGCTGGCGGCGCTGATCGTGTCGAACACCACCATCGCGCGGCCTGCGCTGCGGTCGCGGTATGCGACCGAGGCAGGCGGACTGTCGGGCGCCCCGCTCCACGACCTCGCGCTCCAGCGGCTCAAGGATTTTCGCACCGCGAGCGGCGGCGCGATCCCGCTGATCGGCGTTGGCGGCATCGCCACGGCCGAAACGGCCTGGGCGCGCATCCGCGCCGGGGCCAGCCTCGTGCAAATCTATTCGGCGATGGTCTTCGCCGGCCCGGGCCTCGCCGCCCGCATCGCGCGCGGACTCGAGGATCTGGCGGTGCGCGACGGCTTCACCCGCGTCGCCGACGCGGTCGGGGTGGGCGACTGAGCAAGTGGATGGGGAAGGGGCCGGCAACGCCGGCGTCATAACCCCTCGGCATTGCTTCGCGACGAGGAGGAATAGGGATGGGGTTGCGCCATCCTTCCCCCCGCGCCAATGTCCCGCGCATGAACAAGAGACTCTTCGCCGCCTTCGCCCTTTTCCTCGCCACCCTCCCGTCGCTCGCCGCCGCACAGGGCGTGACCTCGTCCGCCGATGCGCGCGCGACCGAGGCCGGACGCCAGATATTGCACGACGGCGGCTCGGCCGCCGATGCGGCGATGGCGATGATGCTGGTACTCACCCTCGTCGAACCGCAGTCGAGCGGTGTCGGCGGCGGCGGCTTCCTCGTCTATCATGACGCGAAGAGCGACCAGATCGGTACGATCAACGGCCGCGAAATGGCGCCCGCCTCGGCCAAGCCCGACCGCTTCATGGGTCCAGACGGCAAGTCGCGCGGTTATGGCGACGTCATCCCCGGCGGGCTTTCGGTCGGCGTCCCGGGCAATGTTCGCCTGATGGAGCTGACCCACAAGAAATGGGGCAAGCTCGAATGGAAGGCGCTGTTCCAGCCGGCGATCAAGCTCGCCGACGAAGGCTTCCAGGTCACCCCCGCGCTCTATGGCTGGCTCGACCGCTTCCAGGATACCTGGAAGGACTTCCCCGCCGCGCGCGCGCTCTATTATGTCGACGGCAAGCCCGCGCCGGTCGGCACGGTGATCAAGAATCCCGCTTATGCCAAGCTGCTGCGCGACATGGCGGCGAAGGGCCCCGACGTTTTCTACACCGGTGCCAATGCCAAGGCGATCAGCGACGCGGTGGCAAAATCGACGCGCAACCCCGCGTTGCTCACCGCCAAGGACCTCGCGGCCTACAAGGCGCAGGACAAGCCCGCGGTCTGCACCACCTACCGCGTCTACAAGGTGTGCGGCATGGGGCCGCCCTCGTCGGGTGCGACCACCGTCTTCGGCATCCTCGGCATGATCGAGGGCTGGGACATGAAGGCGATGGGCAAGGACAATCCGATGAGCTGGCACCTGCTGTCGGAAGCGATGCAGCTCGCTTATGCCGATCGCGAGAAATATCTCGGCGACAGCGATTTCGTCGATGTCCCCGTCGCCGGCCTGCTCGACAAGGTCTATCTGTCGCAGCGCCGTCAGTTGATCTCACCCTATGGCCGTGCCGCTTCCTATCCTGCCGGCAACCCGCCGGGCGCGCAGCCGCGTACCCCGTCGGGCCCGGTTCCCGAACAGGGCACGACGCATTTCGTCGCGGTCGACAAGGACGGCAATGTCGCATCGATGACCTCGACGATCGAGAGCATCTTCGGCAGCAACCTCAACGCCAACGGCTTTTTCCTCAACAACGAGCTCACCGATTTCGACCTCAACCCGGTACGCGGCGACGCGCCCGCCGCGAACCGCGTGCAGGCGGGCAAGCGGCCGTTGTCGTCGATGTCGCCGACGATCGTCTATGGCCCCGACGGCAAGGTCGTGCTCGCGGTCGGCTCGGCGGGCGGCAAGCGGATCATCATGCACGTCGCCAAGACTTTGGTCGGCGTGCTCGACTGGGGGCTGAGCGCCGAGGATGCGATCGCGCTGCCCAACCTGTTCTTCGGGCAGCAGGGCGTGCTGATCGAAAATGACGCGGCGGGCAAGGCGATCGCCGGCAAGATGGCGCCCTTCGGCTATCCCATCACCCCCACCGACCTCGGATCGAAACTCAACGCCGCGCAGCGCGTTGGCGAAATATGGCATGGCGCCGCCGATCCCCGCGGCCCCGGCACGTCGTCGGTCGACGGCGCTCCGCCGCAGAGCTAGGAATGATAGAAGCCGCGGCGCGCCAACAAATAGGGACAGTCCCTATTTAATTCGGGCCAACCGAGAACGGCCAAGAAGCAGAAGAAATTAAATAGGGACTGTCCCTATTTATTGAATACCTCCCCGGGAGAGCAAGAGGCATGAAGCTGGACAACCCCCATCTCGACCATTTCCCGAGCCTGGTCGCGATGTTCTTCGACCGCGCAGAACGCGGCGGCGAGGACCCGTTTCTGTGGCGCAAGGCCGACCGCGCCTGGCAGCCGATGAGCTGGCGCCAGGTCGCGAACCAGGTGTCGGCGCTCGCGCATAATCTGCGCGAACTCGGCCTCAAGGACGGCGACCGTGTCGTGCTGATCAGCGAGAACCGCCCCGAATTCTGCATCGCCGACCTTGGCATCATGGCGGCGGGCTGCATCACCGTGCCGACCTACACCACCAACACCGAACGCGACCACCAGCACATTCTCGACAACAGCGGGGCGAAGGCGGTGATCGTCTCGACCGCCAAGCTGGCCCGCGTGCTGATGCCGGCGGTGATGCGTTCGGACGCGAGCCTCGTCATCAGCATGGAAAGCCTGCGCGTTGGCCAGCAGGGCGATGTGCGCGTCCATGACTGGGCGCCGCTGGTCGAAAATGGCGCCGCCTATGTCGAGGAGACCAAGGCGCGCGGGCTGGGCGTCACCCGCGACGATGTCGCCTGCCTCATCTACACCAGCGGCACCGGCGGGGCGCCGCGCGGGGTGATGCAGCATCATGGTGCGATCCTGCACAATGCCGCCGGCGCCGCCGAGGTGCTCGTCAACGACTTCGGCATTGGCGACGAGGAGGTGTTTCTCTCGTTCCTGCCGCTCAGTCACGCCTATGAACATTCGGGCGGGCAGTTTCTGCCGATCATGGTCGGCGCGCAAATCTATTACAGCGAGGGCCTCGAAAAACTGCTCTCGAACATCGAGGAGTCGCGCCCGACGATCATGGTCGTCGTGCCGCGGCTGTTCGAGGTGATCCGCGCCCGGATGATCAAGTCGGTCGAAAAACAGGGCAAGCTCGCCAACTGGATGCTCAACCAGGCGATCCGCGTCGGCGAAAAGGATTATGAGCGCCGCATGGGCGTGCTCGACCGCCCGGTCGACCTGATCCTCGACAAATTGTTCCGTCCCAAGATCCAGCAGCGCTTCGGCGGCCGGATGAAGGCGCTCGTGTCGGGCGGCGCGCCGCTCAACCCCGAGATCGGGGTGTTTTTCCACTCGATCGGACTCACATTGCTCCAGGGCTATGGCCAGACCGAGGCGGGGCCGGTGATCAGCTGCAACCGCCCGTCGGTCGGGCTGAAGATGGACACCGTCGGCCCGCCGCTGATGAACACCGAGGTCCGGATCGCCGACGATGGCGAAATCCTGGTGCGCGGCGAACTGGTCATGAAAGGCTATTGGCGCAACAAGCCCGAGACCGCGCGCGTGCTGGTCGTCGATCCCGCCGAACCCGACAAGGGACCCTGGCTGCACACCGGCGACATCGGCCATATCGACCCCCAGGGCCGCATCGTCATCACCGACCGCAAGAAGGACCTGATCGTCAACGACAAGGGCGACAATGTCGCGCCGCAGCGGGTCGAAGGCATGCTGACGCTCCAGCCCGAAATCCTGCAGGCGATGGTCTATGGCGACAAGCGCCCGCATCTCGTCGGGCTACTCGTCCCCGATCCCGAATGGGCCGCCGAATGGGCGGAGGCCGAGGGGCTGCCCAGGGAAATGGCGCTGCTCCGCGAACATGAAAAATTCCGCGCCGCGCTTCGCGCCGCGGTCGACCGGGTCAACGGCCAGCTGTCGGTAATCGAAAAGGTCCGCAAATTCGACCTCGCCGACGAGGCGTTCACGATCGAGAATGAACAGATGACCCCGTCGATGAAGATCCGCCGCCATGTACTGCGCGAAGTCTACGCCGACCGGATCGCGGCGATGTACAAGGGGTAGGAAAGGCTATTTCCTATGGGTCTCGACTGGAATCCGCTCGGGAAGCCGCGGCCGGGCGGTGAGGATGTCTATTATCGCTATATCGGCCAGAAGAGCGATCCCGACAGCTGGCTGCGGCCCAATGATCTGAAGTTCGGAAAGGGGGTATTCGAACGCGCCGTGAGCGAGGACGCTTTTCACGCCAGCCAGATATCGCCCTATGAAACGCTGAACGCGCCGCAGGTTGGGACGCATCCCGAAGCCGATCGATGGGCGGCGGAAAGATATGCCGAGGCCGAGCAGCGCCCGCCCACGCTGGACGAATGGGTCGAAAATCTACGCGGCTACCAAGTTCTGGCGCTGCTGCCCGAGGATGACGGCTTTCCGGTCTACACCAATTGGCCACTCAACCCGATCTGGGAGCGCTGGACCTTTCGTGCAGAGTTTCTGAAAGACTGCGAGGAAGCGATCGGTCCGGACCTGCTGAACCGTGCCTGGCTCAATCATTTTCCCGCTCAGCTCGAGAATTACGGGTCGCAATTATGGGACTGCGCCAGCCGCTATGCGCGGGAACGGAACGTAGAACATGTGCTGAATGCGCGAAGCTTCGACGATGAAGCGGATATCGCGGACAGTCCTGCACTGACCGCTCATGTCATCGCCTCCGCGGCGCGCTGGGCGCGCCAATGGTCGGCGCGCGGCCATGGGCTGGCGGCCGATTATTGAGTGACAGGCGGGGGTGCGACCCGAAGAGCTCGGCGCAAACCGGAACCCCGCCCGTCGCTGAACCTCGATGGTTCAGCCTTTGTCCCCCGCCGGTTTGCGATAGGGGACAAAATCGCCAAGCACGCAGGTCGGACCGCGAATGCCGCTCGCCCGGTCGACCAGATGAAAGAAATCGCCGCTGCAGGTCGAGCTGCCGAACTGGCGGATGACCATGATGTCGCTGTCGCGGCCGAGCCCCGGACAACTGCTCTTCAGGTCGTTGCGGTACACCAGCCGGCCCGACTGGCGATAAATCAGAATGTCGTCGGACACGCGGATCGTGTCATAGGTTCCGCTGCTCGACAGGCACCGGACGGGTTCGCCGGGGATTTTCCCCGCGAGCTGCTTTTCGAGTGTCTTGGCCTGTTTCGGGGTCAGCGCCTCGGTGCGCGGCGCCCCCATGTCCGAGGAAGCGCAGCTTGCGAGCAGCGGCGCCATTGCGGCGCAGAGCACCGCGGCACGGATCGGGTTGAACTTCGCCATCACGGCACTCCTGCGACTATGACACTTTACGGACGAGGCGATGAATGGTTGCTGAAGCGGTCAGGCGGCGTCCTTCAACGCGCGAATCCGTCCGAGTTCGGCGGCGGTCGGGGCGCGCAGGAAGGGGTTGGTCGCGCGCTCGGCGCCGATCGTCGTCGGCACCGTCGCTTCGCCCGCCGCACGCGCGGACTCCACCGCCGCCAGCCGCGCCGCCAGCGCATCGTTTTCGGGTTCGACCGTGACCGCGAACCGCGCGTTCGACAGCGTATATTCGTGCGCGCAATAGACGCGCGTCGCGTCGTCGAGCGTCGCAAGTCGCTGCATATTGGCGAACATCTGCTCGGCGGTGCCCTCGAACAGGCGGCCGCAACCCATCGCGAACATCGTGTCCCCGACGAAGATCGCGGCGTCGTCGGCGAAATGATAGGCGATATGACCCGCAGTGTGCGCCGGCACGTCCCAGACGTCGGCGACCGCATCGCCCAGCCTGACGGTATCGCCGCCCGTCACTTGCACATCGAGCGTGGGAATGCGCGCGAACTCGGCGGCCGGGCCGGTGATCGTGCAACCGGTCGCGTCCTTGATCGCGGCGTTGCCGCCGGTGTGATCCGGATGCCAATGGGTGTTCCAGATGTCGGTGATCGTCCAGCCGCGCGCCGCCGCCGCCGCCAGCACCGGGTCGGCGACCGCGGGGTCGACGACCATCGTCGCCTTGCTTTGGGGTTCGTGGACCAGCCAGACATAATTGTCGCTGAGGACGGGGATGCGGACGATTTCGAGCATGGGGCGAGGATAATCGACACGCGGCTCGCCGTCGACCGCCAAGTTAACCATGTTGCAAGCCCTTGGGTATAGCCTTGCGCCAACGACATTGGGGGTCATGTCTTTGCTGCGTCTGGCGTTTCTGGTTTTTGCGGTCATGCTGGCGGCGGGCTTGGCCCCGGCGCGCGCCGCGTCGGGTCCGGCGCCTTGCACGCTGCAATCGACCCTTTGGGACGATTATGGGACAGTATCGGCGCCGGGCGTCCGCCGCGATTGCGGCCCCGATCGCTGGTCGCTCGCCGGACAGCGCAGCTGGCTGTTCTTCGATGCCCGCGCGATCGCGGCCGCCGGGCGGGGGCCGCTGGAATTCAACGCGCGGACGAGCCGCTTCGATCGCATCGCGCTCCATGTCCGCTACGCCGACGGGGCAACGGCATCGGTCGTGCGACGGGGGAGCCAGGCGATGCCCTATCGCGCCGCGGGTCCCGATTTCTACCTGACGCTGCCGCAGCGCGCGGCGCCGCCTGTCGAGGTCGCCGTCGCATTCGACCGCCTCGGTTTCCCGACCACGCTGAAAACCGCGCGCCCCGCCCCGGCGGGAACCGGCGGTTGGTCGACCCAGACGATGCTGCTGATCGCGCTGTTCACCGGCCTCGCGCTCGCGCCGATCGTCTTCAATATCGCCTTTTTCCGCGTCCTGCGCGAACGTTTCCTGCTCTGGCACATGACACTCGCGGTGTGCATCATCCTGCACACCAGCCTGTCGTCGGGGCTTGCCTTTGCCGTCGTGCCGGGGATCAGCGCGCTGGCTTATGGCTATCTGTCGCAGATCAGTTTCAGCGTCGGCATCCTCGCGGCGACGATGTTCTGCCTCAACTTCCTCGAACCCGAAAAGACGACGCGCGGCGATCGGCGCGCGTTGCTCGCCTGCGCCTTCTGGCTGCCGCTGTTCGCGGCCGTCTCGATGGCGCCGGTCGAATGGGTGCGGCCATGGGGCAGCAAGCTCTATTTCGCCGGTTACCTCCCGGTCCTCCTCACCTATGTCGTCGTGCTCACCCGTGCCTGGCGGCGCGGCAGCCGCGCAGCGCGGTTTCAGACGATCGCGTGGATGCCGATCATCGCCTGCGGCTTCGAACGCGTGGCGCGCGGGCTTGGCCTTTATGTCGGGCCGATGTGGCTCGACCAATTGCTCTATCTTGCGATCGCGCTCGAACTGGTGATCACCGCGCTCGGCGTTGCTGACCGGTTCATGATCATGCGCCGCGAGCGCGACTGGGCGCAGGCGCGCGCCGGCGCGATGGAGGATGCGGCGCAGACCGATCCGCTGACCGGACTCAGCAACCGGCGCGGGCTCGAAAACCTGCTCGCCGGCGGCGGACGCCGCTTCACCGCCGCGGCGCTGATCGACATCGATCATTTCAAGTCGGTCAACGACCTCCACGGCCATCAGGCCGGCGACGCGGTGCTGTGCGCCGCCGCCGCGGGTCTGCGCGAAGGCCATGGCGGGGTCGTCGCGCGGATCGGCGGCGAAGAGTTCTTCCTGCTGATCGACCGCCCCGACGCGGCGGGCACCGCCGAACGCTGCCGCCAGGCGCTGGCGCGCCGCGTCGCCGCCGACGTGCCGCAAATCCCCGATCCGGTCAGCGCGAGCGGTGGACTCCTGATCTTCGAGTCCTCGACCGACGGCGCCGCACTCGATTTCGACCGCCTGTTCGCCGAGGCGGACCGGTTGCTCTACGCCGCCAAGCATAGCGGGCGCGACTGCATGGTCACCGACCGCTGGCAACAGCCCGATAGGCCCGTCATCGGCGCTGCGGCCGCCTGACGCGGTTCAGTCCGTCGCCAGCGCGTCATAGCCCGCGTCGTTGAATTCGATCAGGCAGAATCCATGGCCGAACGGGTCGGCGAACATCGCCTGCCGGCCATAGGGCAGGGCCAGCGTCTCGCCCTCCTGCACCGCACCCGCCGCCAATGCCTTCGCGACCGCGGTATCGAGATTGGCGACGGTAAAATCGGGATGCACCGGGGTCCAGTGCCGCGCATAATCGCGCGCGGCGCCGCCGACCGGACCGATCGCCGAGCCCGCAGGCTTGACGATCAGATAGATCGGCGCGTCGCTGCCAAGCAGTTCGACGATATCGTCATCGAACCGCCGCCCGACGGTCAGCCCGAGCGCGGCGGTGTAGAAGGTTTCGCCGGCGGCAAGGTCGGGCACGTCGATATTGATCAACAGGCCCGGCATGGTTCAGCTTACCACTCGCCCGTGTTGGGCATCGAGGCCCAGGGGTCCTGCGGCGGCAGGTGCCCGTCCTGCAGCAGCTCGACCGAAATCCCGTCGGGCGAGCGCACGAACGCCATATGGCCGTCGCGCGGCGGGCGGTTGATCGTCACCCCGGCGTCCATCAGCCGCTGGCAGGTGGCGTAGATATCGTCGACTCGGTACGCCAGATGCCCGAAATTGCGTCCGCCGCCATAGCTTTCGGCGGCGCTGCCGTCGGCGGGCGGCCAGTTATAGGTCAGCTCGACCTCGGCCACCCCCGCCTGTCCCGGCGGAGCGAGGAAGATCAGCGTGAAGCGCCCGGCCTCGCTGTCGAAGCGGCGCACCTCCTCCAGCCCGATCAGGTTGAAGAAGGCGACGGTCGCATCCGGGTCGGTGACGCGGATCATGGTGTGGAGATATTTGGTCATCGCGCGAACTTAGGCGCGCAGCGACGTTTGTTCAAATGCCTCGAACAGGGATACGAATGCATCGGGCACCGGTGCGGTCGCGCCGCGCGCTTCCTCGACATGGACGCTGACCTCGACCCCCGTCGCGCGCAAATCGTCCCGGCCCGCGCCGTGCAGTTCGAACAGGAAGGTCATCGAACTGCGCCCGACGCGCGAACAGCGCACGCAAATGTCGATCTCCTCGTCGAGCAGGATCGGCACCTTGTAGTCGACCTCGGCGCGCGCGACGTGGAATTCGGGGCTGTCATTGGCGGGCCAGCGGTCATAGACCCCGGCTGCGCGCCAATATTCGGTGATGCCGATGTCGAAATATTCGAGGTAGCGACTGTTGAACACCACCGCCTGCGCATCGATTTCGGCATAGCGGACGCGCTTCTTGACGCTGAACTTGAAATCGCTGCGAGCCATGATGATCCTTCGGGTTAGCGGGTGAGCCGCGCGACGGCGTCGACCAGCAGCGCGATATCGGTGTCGCGCGACAACCGGTGGTCGCCGCCCTTGACGAGCGTCACCTGGACATCGTCGCTGGTCAGCGCCGCGGCGAGGCGCAGGCTGATCTCGGGCGGCACATCGCCGTCCTCCTGCCCGTGGAGCAGGCGGACCGGGCAGGCGAGGGCGATGGGGGCATCGAGCAGGCGGTTCACCTCGCCCGACTGCCAGAAGCCGCGCGTCGTGACATAGGGCTGGTCGCTGTACGATGTGTCTTCGCGAAGCTGCCCTTCGGCGAGGATGATCGCTTTCTCTTCGGCGGTGAAACCCCAGTCGGTGAAGTCGGGCGCCGCCGCTATGCCGACGAGTCCCGCGACGCGCCCCGGTCCGTCGCGCGCGGTCAGCGCCAGCGCGGCGAGCAGCATCAGCCAGCCGCCCATCGACGATCCGACGATGATCACCGGCCCCACGACCTTCGCGTCGATCAGGTCGAGCACGTCGCCGCGCCAGTCGAGCAATGTCTGTTCGGCGAACAACCCGTCCGACAATCCGCATCCGGCATAGTCGAGGAGCAGGCACGCGCGCCCTTCGGCGGCCGCCCGGTCGAACAGCGCGGTCGCCTTGCCGCCCGCCATGTCGGACATGTAACCGGGCAGGAAGACGATCGTCGGGCCCGCACCCGCGACATGGCGGTACGCCAGCCGCGGTCGTGCCGCGCGGTCGAGATAGTCGATGGCGCCGGTCACGCCGGTCAGATCACCCAGTCGATGGTGCTCATCTGCATCACGGCCTGCCCCTTGGCGCGGCGCTGTTCGACCATGATCTTGTTGAGCCGCGAAATCGTGTCGCTGCCGGTGGTGATGCACCAGCCGGGGACCACCGCATGGACCAGCGCGCACATCCCGCCCCAGATCATCGTCACGCCGAATTTCGACGCGACCCCGAAATGCTCGATGTAATTTTCATTGACGCTCTTGGGATGGTCGACGAACAGGCGCTTGAACATGGGGGAGGCTCCTTTTCCGTGCCCGTCGCCCTAGCGGGGGCGCGCGAAGGGGGCAACCAAAAGCCTCGTCATTGCGAGGAGCCGAAGGCGACGCGGCAATCCAGAGCAGGCGTACACCGCTCTGGATTGCTCCGTTACGCTCGCAATGACGAGCTCGGCTACTCCCCCAGAAACCCTTCCACCGCCTTCGCAAAAGCCTCGGGCTGGTCGAGCATGATGAAGTGGCGGCTCCCCGTCACCATCTGCGCCTTGAAGTGCGCCAGCCCCGCATATTGCGGCTCGAACGCCGCCTTCGCCTGCCCGGCGGGCATCAGGCTTTCGTCCTGCGCATAGAGCAGGGTCACCGGCGCGCTCACCGCCGCCAGTTCGCCGCGCATGTCGGTGGTCATCACGTCGCGGAAGACTTGTGCCGTAACCCGCGCGTCGGCCTCGCGCATCCAGCCGGCGATCGCGGTGCGTCCGGCCGCCGTGTTCGACATACCGCCCGCCATGCTCGCCGGTCCGGGGTCGACGACCGGCCCGGTCGGTGCGGGCTGGCCATATTGCGCGCGCATCATCGCCGCCATCTGGTCGGCCTGCGGCGTCACGCTGTCGATCGTCGCAGCGGGATTGAAGAGCAGCCCGATGAACGGCACCGCGTCGACGATCATCAGCCTGCCGACCTCCTGCGGTGCGCGCGCCGCGACCATCAACCCGGTCAGGCCGCCCATCGAATGGCCGATCACCGCCGGTGCCGGGCGCCCGGCATCGGTGATGCAATCGTCGATATAGTCGGCGACTTCGGTCACCACGCCGTCCAGCACCGGGCCTTCGGCATTGACGCCGGCGTCGTCACCGAAACCACGAATCTGGACAAGGTGCAGGCGGTATTTTCCTTTCAGCCGCGCGGCGGTCGCGTTCCATACGGCGCGCGGGCTCGACAGGCCGGGGATTAGCACGACATCCGGACCTTCGCCCTCGACCAGCACGGTGATGCGTTTGCCGTCATTGAGGCCCGCGGGACATGCCTCGGCGGCCTCGGCGCGCGCGCCGATGAGCAACGCGATCCCCAGGATGAACGGGGCGGCGACGGAAAAGCGATGTTTCATGGCTTCAATCTCTCTGGAAAATCTCTTCGATGCGCATCTCGAACAGGTCGGCGATGCGAAAGGCGAGGGGGAGCGAGGGGTCGTATTTGCCGGTCTCGATCGCGTTGACCGACTGGCGCGACACCTCCAGACGCTCGGCGAGGTCCTGCTGGCTCCAGTCGCGCTCGGCGCGCAGGACCTTCAGGCGGTTCTTCACGGACAGGCCCCGCTGTCGCCCAGCGTCAGCCGGTTGAACAGCGCGCCGACACCGAGGCCGAGGCACCAGACGGGAAAGACCCAGAACAGCGGGATGCGCGGCACGTCGGTATAGAGTTCCAATATGCCCCAGGTCGCGGTCAGCGCGAGCGTCAGCCCGGTCGCGACCAGCGCCTTGCGCACCTCGAGCATCCGGACATATTCGTCCTTCAGCTCGGTGAAATAGCGGCCGATCGCCCAGATGAAGCCGAGGATCGCGAGGCCGGGGACCAGCGCGATGCCGACGGTCAGCGGCGTTGCCGTCGCGCCCTTGGGGATGATCGCGCTCGCGGCGAAGATCGCGGCGACATAGGCGATCGAGACGGGGATCATCCGGCCGATATAGCGGCGCTGCGCGGGATTCATTGCCATGGCTCAGGCCGCCCGGGCGCAGCGGTGGCGCGATCCCGCAAGGGTCGCGACCATCACCAGCGGCAGCACGGTGACGAGCATATTGGCCGTCGCCGCCGGAACGATCCCCGCCGCCCCGGCGAGCGCGATCAGCAAGATGGCGATGGCCCAGGGCAGGGCACGAAGCATTTGCGGCATTGGTCAAGCTCCCTTGTTATTCAGTCAAGGAACATTGACACCATGAGTCGTCTTTGTCAAGCAACATTGACATAATGACAAGGTCGCTATGGACGGACTGCGCCGGCCCGGTTCAGATGTGATGGCTCAACCGCCAGTTGGCGAGGTGCGCGCCGGCCAGCGCGAGCGCACCGATCGAGGTGAGCAGCCGGTCGGTGGCGGCGGGATCGGCGAAGCCCATCCAGCCTTCGTGCGCCGCCAGCCCCAGCGCGAGGAGGCCGAGCCCCGCCGCCGCGGCCAGTGGCGGGGCGATGCGACCGTGCCGCCGCCACCCGGCCCGCATCGCCGCGAAGGCCGCAGGCAGCGCGAGCGTCAGGATCGCGGCGTGCGTCCATTCGGGCAGCGCGATCCAGTGGCCGAGCGCGGGAGCCAGGAGGAGCAACATCGGCAGCGCGAGACAGTGAATCAGACAGGTCGACGACAGCGCCAGGCCGATCAGGTCGGCGAGGCGCGGGCGCGCGGCGGAAAAGGACATGAGGCGGCTTTCGCGGGAGGTCGGTGCTGCTAGATAATGATACAATGTAACATTGCAAGCCCGATTGCGAATCCGCCCCTTGCCGCTCCTATCGCATACTGGCAAAGGGGCGCTGTTTTACCCCGCCAGAAAGGCCGATTTTCCCGATGTCCCAGATGATCCGCGTCACCCTTCCCGATGGCTCTGCCCGTGAAGTCGCGCGCGGGACTACCCCGGCCCAGATCGCCGCCGACATCGGACCCGGCCTCGCCAAGGCCGCGCTCGCCGCGAAGATCGACGGCGAGCTGCGCGACATCATGCGCCCGCTGGAGGAAGACACCAACTTGTCGCTGGTCACCAGCCGCGACGAGGCCGACGCGCTCGAACTCTTTCGCCACGACTTTGCGCATGTCCTCGCCGAAGCGGTGCAGAACCTGTTTCCGGGCACGCAGATCACCTTCGGCCCGTCGACGGGCGACGGCTTCTACTACGACTTCGCCCCGACCGCCGAGCATGGTCCGTTCCGCGACGACGAACTGCCGCTGATCGAGGAGGAGATGCGCAAGATCATCGCCGCCGACCTGCCGCTGACGCGCGAGGTGTGGGAGCGTGACAAGCTGATCGCCAAATGGGCGGCCGAGGGCGAGACGTTTAAGGCCGAATGGGCGCACGAACTGCCCGAGGGCGAGGAACTTACCGTCTACCGCAGCGGCGACGGCTGGATGGACATGTGCCGCGGCCCGCACCTGGCCTCGACGGGCAAGCTCGACCCCGCCGCGTTCAAGCTGACGCGCGTCTCGGGCGCCTATTGGCGCGGCGACCAGAAGAATGCGCAGCTCAGCCGCATCTACGGCACCGGCTGGCTCAACAAGAAGCAGCTGGCCGAGCATCTCGTCCGGCTCGAGGAGGCCGCGAAGCGCGACCATCGCAAGATTGGCCGCGAAATGGACCTGTTCCACCTGCAGGAGGAAGCGCACGGCAGCGTCTTCTGGCACCCCAAGGGCTATCGCATCTACCGCGAGCTCGAAGCCTATATGCGCCGCGCGATCGACGGCTCGGGCTATCAGGAGGTCAAGACTCCGCAGGTGATGGACGCGCGCCAGTGGGAGCAATCGGGCCACTGGGGCAAATATCGCGAAAATATGTTCGTCATCCCCGACGAGGTCCCGAACATCGAGGATGACGGCCCGATCGTCTCCGACGATGCCGAGTGGATGGCATTGAAGCCGATGAACTGCCCCGCGCACGTCCTGATCTTCCGTCAGGGCATGAAGTCGTATCGCGACCTGCCGCTGCGCATGGCCGAAATGGGCTGTTGCCACCGCAACGAACCGCATGGCGCGCTGCACGGCATCATGCGTGTGCGCCAGTTCACGCAGGACGACGGTCATATCTTCTGCCGCGAAGACCAGATCGTCGATGAAGTGCGCGATTTCTGCGCGCTGCTCGACCGCGTCTACAAGCAGCTCGGGTTCGAAAAATATGCGGTGAAGCTCGCGCTGCGCCCCGACATGCGCTTCGGCACCGAAGAAATGTGGGACAAGGCCGAGGCCGAGCTTCGCGAAGCCGTCGAGCGCGCCGGCATGGCGACCGAGGAATATGGCTGGGAAGAACTGCCGGGCGAGGGCGCCTTCTATGCGCCCAAGCTCGAATTCCACCTGACCGACGCGATCGGCCGCACCTGGCAGTGCGGGACGATCCAGTCCGACCGCGTGATGCCCGAACGTCTCGATGCGAGCTATATCGGCGAGGATGGCGAGCGCCATCGCCCGGTGATGCTCCACCGCGCGATCCTTGGCACTTACGAGCGCTTCATCGGCATCCTCATCGAGCATTTCGCCGGCCGCTTCCCGACCTGGCTCGCGCCGGTGCAGGCTGTCGTCGCGACGATCGTCAGCGACGCCGACGCTTATGCCAAGGACGCGGTGGCCCAGCTCGTCGCGGCGGGCATTCGCGCCGAAAGCGACGTCCGCAACGAGAAGATCAACTACAAGGTCCGCGAACACAGCCTCGCCAAGGTTCCCTACCTGCTGGTGGTCGGCAATCGCGAGGCCGAGGAAGGCACGGTTGCGATCCGCACCCTCGGTCAGGACGGCCAGCGCATCATGCCGCTCGCCGAGGCGATCGCGATGCTCAAGGGCGAGGCGACCCCGCCCGACCTGCGCGGTTGAGCGCGGCGCCAAAGCGTCGGCCGCGCCGGTGGCTGCGCTGGCTGATGCTGCTGGCGTTGATCGGTGCCGCGCTGATCGCCAAGGGCGTGTGGAACGCGTCGCGCGATCCGATCGTGCGCACCGCAACGCTGGCGCTCGCCGACTGGCCGGCGGGCGAACCGCCGCTCCGGGTACTGCTGATCTCCGATACCCATGTCGCGGGTCCCGACATGCCGCCCGAACGGCTGCGCGCGGTCCTGCGCCGGCTGAATGCGCTCGATCCCGACCTGATCCTGCTCGCGGGCGATTTCCACAGCGGCAAGACCCTCGCGACGCGCCATTACTCGGCCGCCGAACTCACCGCGCCCTTCGCCGAGGCGAAAGCGCGGCTCGGGGTGGTCGCGGTGCTCGGCAACCATGATTACTGGTTTCAGCCCGAACCGATCGCGAAGGGACTGGAAGCCGCGGGCGTCACCGTACTGCGCAATGGCGCGGTGCGGCGCGGGCCGCTGATCGTCGGCGGGATCGACGACGAGGTCACCAACCACGCGCGCCTGACACGCGCCTATGCCGCGATGGATGCGCTCGGCGGCGGACCGCGCATCATGGTCAGCCACAGTCCCGATATCGTCCCCGACCTGCGCGCGCCGGTCGATGCCGTGTTCGCCGGCCACACCCATTGCGGCCAGATCGCGCTGCCGCTGGTCGGCGCGCTCAGCTACGCGTCGAAATATGGCGACCGCTTCGCCTGCGGCGCGATGACCGACCATGGCCAGAAAATCTTCGTCGGAGCGGGGCTGGGCACCAGCATCTTGCCGCTACGCTATGGCGCGCCGCCCGACGTCTGGCTGGTCACCTTGCAGGGGCGGAGCGGCGCCACGCGATTACCGGCTTCTTAAGCGCATCGAAATAAAGACGGCTGGTCATGGGGAGAGGGGGTGTGATGGACAGCGAAGCCGTAGCGATGCCGGCGCACGGGTCGCAACGTATCGACGAAGAGGATATTCGGCTGACCACCGGCTTCGCCGATATCTTTACCGCGGTCATATTGGTCGTCGGCTTTATACTGCTCGGCGGGATGACGGCGCAAAGCGGGATCGGGCCCTTGATCGCGGCGGGTGCGGCCTGGGCGCTGACGCCGCCGCTCGTCGTCCGCCGCCAATTCGCCGCCTGCGCGATCGCGCTGGCCATGATCACTTTCCTCGCTGTCCTCGCTGTGCTCGCGCCGTGGATAGGCGGCTATGCCGCGCTGCCGGCGGCGGCGGCGATGGCGGGTTATTGGTTCGTTTTTCGCGTTCCGATCGCGGCAGCGCTCGGCTTCATCGGTGTCGTGCTTGGGGTGCTGGGCATCAACCTGCAATTCTACAATCTCGGCCTCTTCGGCGGAGGATGGTCCGGCTATGGTCCTGCGATCCTCGCAGGTGCGCTGCTCTTCGCGATCGCCATGGCGTGGGACGCATCGGACCCGATGCGTCGAACGCGGCGATCCGACGTTGCCTTCTGGCTGCACCTCGCGTCGGCGCCCTTGCTCGTCCACGGGCTGTTCCTGTCGCTCGGCGTGTCGGCTTTCAACCTCGGCCAGGTCACCTCCTGGCCCGTCTTTTCGGTGTTCGCGGCACTGGCGCTCATCGGGGTCATCATTGACCGGCGCCCGATGCTGGTGTCGGGCTTCGCCTATCTGATCGGCGCAACGGCGTTGCTGCTCAATCGCGACAATGTCTTTCCCAATATCCTTGTCGCCTCCGCGATTTCGGGCGCGGCGATCCTGCTCCTCGCGGCTGGCTGGTCGCCGCTCCGCCGCTTCTTGCTGGGCCTGTTGCCCGACGGGCTGACGCGATATCTGCCGCCGCCAGCGATGGCCGGCCCCGCCGATCCGGTGACGCCCTTTTCGGACTCGGATACGAATACGGCGATGCCTGTGCCCGCGTCCGAAGCGCCCCGGCCCGCCGCCGAGCACGAACCCGTGCGCCTCATCCTGGGTTTCAACGATTATTTCGTCGCGCTGGGCGCGGGGGCCCTGTTCGTCGGCGCATTCGCTATAGGCGGGCTGATGGCGTACCGGCTGATCGGCGACGCTACCCCCTTCCGCCCGGAGGCCTATGGCGGGCCGTCGATCTGGCTGGTGATCGCGGTGCCCGCGGTCGCGATATGGGGAACGGCCGAATATTTCGTTCGCATCCGGCGTATGGCGTTGCCGGCACTGGTGCTGGCGACGCAGTACGCCCTCGTGTCGATGCTGGCGGGGCTGCTGTTCGCCTTTCGATCGGTATCGACCGGGCCGATGGCGTGGATGATCGGTTCGCCCGCACCGTCAGACGGCGCCCATGTCGGCGTCGCCTTGTTGATCGGACTGTGCATCGCGGCGGCGGCCGCCAATATCCTCTTCTGGTGGCGGCACCGCGTACCGGTCAGCCTCGCCTGGGCGGCGGCGATGCTCGTACCGCTGCTCTTTGCCGATTATCTGACGTCGCCCGATCTTTTTGACGGCCGGGGGAATTTCCCCTGGTGGCGGTTGGCGGTCGGGGGCGGCGCCGCCTTCGCTGCGGCATTGGCGATGGACCGTAGCGACCCCGTGCGCACGACGCAGCGGGCTGACATCGCTTTCTGGCTGCATCTGCTTGCGGCCTTGCTGTGGGTACCGGCGGTGGCGGTGATGGCGCGTGATGCTTTGCCTTCGGTGCCGACGGGAGCGATTCTTTTTGCGGCGGTGATCGCGCTGGCGCTGGTCACCGACCGACGTTTTCCGTTGCTCGTGGCTTTCCCTTTTGCTGTCGCGTCCGGACCCTGGAACGATGGCCCGATATTCGCCCTGCTTCTGGTCGGTCTGCTGCTGGCGCTGGTCCTGCGGTGGGAGGACATCCGCCGCCGCGTCGGGATCGCCGCCGCGTGACCGGCTGGACCAGTCTCGTCGACATCGCGCCGCTTACGCTCGCCGGCGCCGGCGCGATGACCTTCGCCGCCGCCTATGTGCGCGGGCTGACCGGCTTCGGCATGGCGATCATCCTCGTGCCGCTGCTCGGCCTCATCATCAGCCCGGCGGAAGCGGTGGTGCTCGGCATCCTGCTTCAGCTGCTGATCGGGCCGGTGGGCATCCGGATCATCATGGCCGATGCCGACCGCCAGACCGCGATCCCGATCGCGTTGCTTGCGATGGTGACGACCCCGCTCGGCATGGTCGCGCTCGACGCGACGCCGTCCGACGTCGCACGCCTGTTGATCACCCTCGCTGCCGTCGTAGCTTTCATCGCGGTGCTGCTGCCCAAGCATCCCGATGGCCACCGCCCGACGCGCGCGGCGGTGGCGGGCACCGGCTTCGCCTCGGGCATCCTCACCGGCTTCGCCGCGATGCCGGGGCCGCCGGTGGTGCCTTTCTATCTCCGCCGCTCGCTCGATCCCAGGGTCGCCCGCGCGTCGATGCTGCTGATCTTCTTCGCGACCGCGATCGCCGGTACGCTCGCCGCGCTCTGGGTCGGCATCGCGACATGGAAGCTGTTCCTGATTGCGCTGATCCTCTTCCCCCCGATGTGGCTCGGCAACCTCGTCGGCGCGCGCCACTTCGGCCGCGTCCCCGCGCATGTGTGGCAGGCGATGGTCGCCGCCGTGCTGGGTCTGGCGGCGGTGTCGGCGGCGGTGCGGTTGCTGGGCTAGAGGCTCCGCAGCGCGCTCGCCGGGCGCACCGACAGCAAAGGCCAGCTTCCCGCGATCCCGATCAGGAAGGCGAGTCCCGCCCCGCCGAGCAGGGTCATCCCGACCACGAACGGGTCGGGCGCAAAGGTGAAGTCGAACAGCTGGGTCACCACATACCAGCCCGCCGCCAGCCCGATGCCGAGCGACAGCGCCGCGAGGATCAGCGCCAGCACCGCATATTCCAGCCCCTGCGCCCCCAATATCTGCCCGCGCGTCGCGCCGAGCAGTTTCAGGATCACACTGTCATACACCCGCCGCTCGCGGCTCGCCGCGATCGCGCCGATCAGCACCGCGATGCCGGCGAGGATCGCGATGCTCGCCGCCGCCGCGATCGCCTGGCTCATCTGGGTCAGCAGGGTCGTGACCTGCCCGATCACGTCGCGCACCGCGATCAGCGACGCCGACGGGAAGGCGCGCGGAATGCTGCGCGCCAGCTCCGCCTCGGCCGCCGGCGGCACCGCGACCGTCGCGACCATATTGTGCGGCGCCGCGTCGAAGCTGCCCGGCGAAAAGACGAGCACATAGTTCAGCCCGAAATTGTCCCACTCGACGGTGCGGAACGACGCGACCTTGCCCTGCACCTCGACCCCCAGCACATTGACCGACAGCGTGTCGCCGATCTTGAGGCCCAGCGAGGTCGCGACCTCCGTCTCGACGCTGACCAGCGGCGGTCCCTTATAGTCGGCGGCCCACCATCGCCCGGCGGTGAGTTCGCTTCCGTTCGGCAGGGTGGGGCTGTACGTCAGCCCGCGGTCGCCGCGCAGCACCCACGCGCCCTCGGGCAGCTCGGCGAGTTCGTCGACGCGCTGCCCGGCAAATTCGGTGACGCTGCCGCGCAGCGCCGGGATCATATTGACCTCGGCATCGGGCGCCGCCTTGGTCACCATCGACCGGAATTCGGCAGCGCCGCCGCGCGGGATGTCGAGCACGAAGAAGCTCGGCGCGCGCTGCGGCACGGTGCGCGAAATCTCGGCGGTGATGCTCGTCTGGATCGCCGCGAGCGTCACGAACAAAGTCAGCCCCAGCCCCAGCGCCACCACCAGCGCCCCCGTCGCCGCACCCGGCCGGTGCAGGTTCGCCACCGCGAGACGCAGCAGCGGTTGCTTCGGCCGCGGTGCGAGGCTCGCCGCCTTGCGCACCAGCCAGCCGATGCCGACGAGCAGCAGCAGCAATCCGGAGGCGGCGCCGACAAAACCGAGCGCGAACAAAGGCTCGCGCGCCGTCCCGACCGCGAGCGCGATAATCGCCGCCAGCGCGGTGCCGACCGCCAAGATCGTGCGTTTCTCGGGCCGTGCCATGCCGTCGATCGTCGCGCGAAACAGCCCCGCCGCCGGCACCTGCCGCGTCGCCGCGAGCGGGGGCAGGGCGAAAGCGATCGCGATCAGCAGGCCGTAAGCCGCGCTGATCAGCAGCGGCAGCGGATAGATGGCGACCCCCGGCTTCACCGGCAAAACATCGCCCGCGACCGCCGAAATCGCCGCGGGCGCGAGCGCGCCGACGACGAGGCCGGCGAAGATCGACACCGCCGCGACCGCCAATATCTGCAGGCCGTAAATGCGCATCACCGTGCCGCTGTCGGCGCCGAGCACCTTCAGCGTCGCCAGCCCCGGCCGCTTGCCCGCAAGATAACTCGCGACGCCATTGCCGACCCCGATCCCGGCGATCACCAGCGCCGCGAGCCCGACCAGCGACAAAAACTGCCCCATGCGTTCGATGAAGCGCCGCGTTCCGGGCGCGCCATTGCTGCGGTCGGTAATCTCCCACCCCGCTTCGGGGAATTGTCCGGTCAGCCTTTTGCCGACCGCCTCGGGATTGGCGTCGTCGGGCAGGCGGACGCGATATTTGCTCTCATAGAGGCTGCCCGGCTGGATCAACTGCGTCGCCGCGAGATCGTTCAGCCCGATGATCGCCACCGGACCCAGCGTAAAGCCTTCGCCCAGCCGGTCGGGCTCCTCGGCGATGATGCCGTCGATGCGGAAGCTCTTGTCGCCGAACTTCACATTCTCGCCGACCTGCAGGTCGAGCCGCGACGCGAGGTCAGCGCCGACCCAGATCGCCCCCGCCGGCGGCGGCCCGCGCCGGACGCCGTTCTCCAGCCGCATCGTCCCGTAAAGCGGATAGGCGCCGTCGACCGCCTTCAACTCGGACAACAGAGCGTCGCCGTCGGGCGCATTCGCCATCGCGCGCATCCGCACCGTCGCCGATGCGTCGCCGGCCCCGCGAAACGCCGCCATCTCCTGCGCCGTCGCCTGCCGCTGCGGCAGCCCGAATTCGATGTCGCCGCCGAGGATCGTCTGTCCGCGCGTCTCGAGCTCCGACGTGATCCCGCGCGTCAAACTGCCGATCGCCGCGAGGGTCGCGACGCCGAGGAACAGGCACACGGCCAGCAGCCGCAGCCCGCGAATCCGTGCCGCGAGGTCACGCCGCGCGATACGCCAGAGCGAGGCAAGAGGGAGCATCAGCGCGGCGCCTTGCCGGCGCGTTCCTCGTCTATCCGCCCGTCGTGCATCACCAGCACCCGGTCGCAATGCTCGGCGAGGTCGGGATCGTGGGTGATGACGAGCAAGGTCGCGCCCAGCGCCTTGCCGCGCGCGAACAACAGGTCGACGATCGCATGGCCGGTCGCGGTGTCGAGATTGCCCGTCGGTTCGTCGGCGAACAGGATCGCGGGTTCGCCCGCCATCGCGCGCGCGATCGCGACGCGCTGCTGCTCGCCGCCCGACAATTGCGCGGGATAATGGGTCAGCCGGTGGCCGAGGCCGACGGCTTCGAGTTCGGCGGCCGCGCGCCCGAACGGGTCGGCATGGCCCGACAGTTCCAGCGGCACCGCGACATTCTCCAGCGCGGTCATCGTCGGCAACAGGTGGAACGCCTGCAGCACGATGCCGATCCGGCCGCGCCGCGCGCGCGCCAGCCCGTCCTCGTCTAATGTCGTGAAATCGGCCCCCGCGACATGGATCGTCCCGCCGCTTGCGCGTTCCAGCCCGGCGAGCACCGCCATCAGCGAGCTTTTGCCCGACCCCGACGGCCCGAGCAAAGCGACCGATTCCCCCGCGGCGACGCGCAGGTCGATGCCGCGCAAAATTTCGACGGGGGCCTTGTCGCTGCCGAGGGTCAGCGTCACATTATGGGCGGCGATCGCGGCGTCGGCCGGCGGTCGGGAAGGTTCGGTCAAGAAGGGACCCTTTGGAATGATCAAGGCCGGATGGCGCTCGTTTGCGATATATGGTTTCGGACTCGCGCTTTGCCAACCGCTCGCGGGTTGCGGATCGGCGGAAAACCCGGCGGCTTCGACGAAGGATGCCAGTGCTTCGACCAAGGTCGCCGCGATCCCCGCCGACGCCCCGCTCGTCATCGCCTTTGGTGACAGTCTTTACGCGGGGTACCAGCTCGGCCCCAAGGAAGGCCTCGCACCCCAGCTTCAGGCCGCGCTTGCCGCTGACGGCACGCCCGCGCGCGTCCAGAATGCCGGCGTTTCGGGCGATACCACCGCCGCCGGCCTGCAGCGCCTGACCTTCGTGCTCGACAATGCCAAGGTCAAACCCGCGCTCGTCCTGCTCGGGCTCGGCGGCAATGATATGCTGCGCGGGATCCGGCCCGCCGAGACGCGCGCCAATCTCGACGCGATGCTCGCCGAACTGAAAAAACGCGGCATCCCGGTCGTCCTCACCGGCATGATGGCTTCGCCGAACATGGGCAGCGACTATGCCACGGCGTTCAACCCGATCTATCCCGACCTCGCCGCCAAATATGGCGCCAGCCTCTATCCTTTCATCCTCGACAATGTCGTCACCGACAAGACGCTGATGCTGGGCGACAATGTCCACCCCAATGCCAAGGGCGTCGGGGTGATCGTCGAGGGCCTGGCGCCGCTGGTCGAGGACGCGCTGCCCGACGTGGACTGAACCACGTCATTGCGAGCGAAGCGAAGCAATCCAGAGTAGCGTAAACCGCTCTGGATTGCTTCGCTTCGCTCGCAATGACGAACCCCATTTTAAGCGAGCAATTTCCCTGCCCGCACCCGCCAGGTTTCGGCCAGCACATCCATCTCCGCCAGCTCGCGCAGCGCCGCGGGTTCGCGCTTGCCCGCGCCGCCGATCAACAGCCCGAACACCCGCGCGACGCTCCAGTCGGGCAACGGACGCCCCACCAGTTCCAACCGGTCGCCCGCCATGACCACGCCCTCTTCGACCACGCGATAATACCAGCCGCTGCGCTGCGTCCTGACCACCGTCGCGGGCACGCTCGCGACGCCGAAACGATGACCGAGCTTCCAGCACGGCTGGCGCCCTTGGCTGATCTCGACCAGCGCGCTGCCCAACCGGTAACGGTCGCCGATGCACGCTTCCTGCTCGACCAGCCCCGCGGTCGAGATATTCTCCCCGAACGCGCCGGGCGCACCAAGCAGTTCATGATCGTCCAGCGCGTCCGCCCACCAGGCATAATGATCGCGCGGATAATGGTGGATCGCCTTGTCGGTGCCGCCATGGACGGTGAGGTCGGCCTGCTCGTCGCCCGCGATGCCCAGCGGTCCGACCCGCAACGGCCCGATGACGGGGGTTTTGGCGATCGCGCTCGGCTCGCCCTTGTCGCCGAAAACGCGCGCCTTGCCGGTCAGCACCGCGTCGATCGCATAGCCCATGCCGCCCTCCTGTCGCGTCGCCCGGCCTCCGCGCTAGCGCCGCAGCAACGAGCAGACAAGCCGGGCCGGTACCCTGCCTTGCATCCATCGCGGGCGCACGACGTTGGTAAGCCGAACCCGTCACAGGAGCATCGCGTGAAAATTTTTGCCTGTTTGCCTGCCTTTATCCTCATTGCCGGATGCAATTCTCCCTCCGAAAGCCCGAATGACAAACCCACCGAGCGCGCCGCTGCGGCCGATTCCGGCACGCTCCGCTTTACCGATGCCAAGGCGACGACGCCCTTCGCCGAACCGCCGGTCCTGCGCGCGCAGGTGATCCTCGCCCAGCTCGGCTTTTCGCCGGGCGCGATCGACGGCAAGGAGGGGCAATCCTATGTCGCGGCGCTGCGTGGTTTCCAGGCGGCGCACGATCTCGACGAAAGCGGCAAGCTCGACGACGCGACGCTCGCGAAGATGCAGCAGTGGAACAATGTCGCCGCGACGCGCCTCGTCGTCATCCCCGCCGCCTTCGCGGCCGGACCCTTCGTTCCTGACTTTCCCGAGGACGCGGCCGATCAGGCGAAGCTTCCCGCGCTCGGCTATCGCAACCTGATGGAAGCGCTCGCCGAGCGCTTCCACACCACCCCCGAAACGATCGTCGCGCTCAACACCCCCGAAACGCCGGTCGGGGCGGGCAAGGTCCTGCGCGTGCCGAACATCCCCGACGTCGATCCGCTGCCCGCCGCCGACGATCCGCGCGGCTGGGGCGCGACCTTGCAGAAGCTGGGGGTCGCCGCGACCCAGCCAGCCGCCGACAAGCTGGTCGTCGACGAGAGCGAGGGCGTGCTCAAGGCCTATGACGCCGACGGAAAGCTCATTGCTTTATTTCCGGCGACGATGGGCAGCCATCGCGACCCGCTGCCGATCGGGACATGGAAGATCAAAGGGGTCAGCCGCAATCCCGACTTCCATTACAACCCCAAGCTGTTCTGAGACGTCAGCGACAACAAGGAGGCGCAATTGCTGCAACCCGGCCCCAACGGTCCGGTCGGGGTCGTCTGGCTCGACCTCAACAAGCCGCATTATGGCATCCACGGCACCAACGAACCCCACACCATCGGCCGCGCCGAAAGCCATGGCTGCGTCCGCCTCACCAACTGGGACGCCGCGCGCCTCGCACAGATGGTCAAGCCGGGCACGGCGGCGGTGTTCCAGAACTGACGGCGGTCGATATCGGGTGATGGTGGCGCTTGCGGAATCATCCCGGGACGACGGCTTTGGGGTGGGAGCGGACGGTCCTTAAATCCTCCCTGTCGCGCAGCGATGGGGAGGTGGCAGCGCGAAGCGCTGACGGAGGGGCCGACGCCGTAAGCGTCGCGCGACCTTTCGGCCCCTCCACCACGCCCTTCGGGCGCGGTCCCCCTCCCCATGGCTTCGCCACAGGGAGGATTTAAACGCCTGCTAACGCCCAGAACCCGCCATCCATCATCACCCCCAACGAAAAAGGGCGACCCCGCGGGGCCGCCCTTCCTGTTTCATTCGGTTTCCGAAAAATCAGAAAGCGAAGCCGACGCCGGCGACGAAGCTGTCGAAGTCGCCGAAGTTGCTGATGAACTGGTGGCGATATTCGACCTTGCCGTACACGTTCGAACCGAACTTGTGCTGGTAGCCGGCACCGACATAGGGATCGTCGATGTCGCTGAAGGTGTAACCACCGGTGGCGTACAGCTTGCCGCTCGTGCCGAGCTTGGCACCGATGCGGCCGCCGGCCGAGAACTGGACATCCGCGCCATCGACGAGGACCTTGTCGCCGGCGACTTCGGCGCCGACGAACGCGGTGCTGCCGAGGTCGAAATCATAGCCTGCTGCGAGGCCGAGCGTGCCTTCGTCGATCCCGTTGCCGGTGATCAGGCCGCCGCGAACTTCGACATGGCCTTCGCCGCCTTCGGCAGCGAACGAGGGGGTTGCGACAACGGCCGAGAGGAGAGCGGCTGCAACTGCGAATTTCTTCATTTTGTTTTCCTTTATTAGTGACGGGACGCGTCCCTTGGAACGCGACCCGCCGCCTAAATGGCGTTTTCGGCTGTCGCTTCAATGAACGGATCATTCAGATTGTGACAATTTTCTTACCTGTGTTGTTTTTGCAACACAGGGAGGGGTTGTCAGCCCAGTGCCGCCTGCTTCTCTTCCGCGATGCGGTCGAGTTCGGCGCGCGTCGGCTTGGTCGCGGCGCTTTTCAGCTGCCCGCACGCCGCCATGATGTCGCGCCCGCGCGGGGTGCGCACCGGCGCCGAAATCCCGCTCTTGAAGATCAGGTTGCTGAACGCGCGCACCCGCTCGGGCGTCGAACATTCGTACATGGCGCCGGGCCAGGGATTGAACGGAATCAGATTGACCTTGGCGTGCAGCCCATATTCCCGGATCAGCCGCACCAACTCGCGCGCATCGTCGTCGCTGTCGTTCTTGTCCTTCAGCATCACATATTCGAAGGTGATCCGCCGCGAATTGCCGGCGCCCGGATAGTCGGCGCACGCCTGCAGCAGTTCCTCGATGCCATATTTGCGGTTGAGCGGCACGATCTCGTCGCGGATTTCCTTCGATACCGCATGGAGCGACACCGCGAGGTTGACCCCGATCTCTTCGCCCGCGCGCGCCATCATCGGCACGACGCCGCTCGTCGACAGCGTGATCCGGCGCCGCGACAGCGCGAGGCCGTCGCCGTCCATGACGATCTTGAGCGCGCCCTTGACCTCTTCGAAATTATACAGCGGTTCACCCATGCCCATCATCACGATGTTGGTCAGGATGCGGCCGTCGGCGGTATAATGACCGCCTTCGTCCTCGTCGTCGTCCTCGGGATCGGGGCCAAAGCCGGCCATCGTGCCCTTGGGCCATTCGCCGAGTTCGTCGCGCGCCAGCATCACCTGCCCGACGATCTCGCCCGCCGCGAGGTTGCGCACCAGCCGCATCGTTCCGGTGTGACAGAAACGACAATTCAGCGTGCAGCCGACCTGGCTCGACACGCAGAGCGTTCCCCGATCGGCGTCGGGGATGAAGACCATCTCATATTCCTGGCCGTCGGCGGCGGCGAGCAGCCATTTGCGGGTGCCGTCGCTCGACACCTGCGCCTCGCGCACCGTCGGGCGGCCGATGATGAAGCGGTCGGTCAGCCACGGGCGCATCGTCTTGGCGATATCGGTCATCGCCTCGAAATCGGTGACCCCGCGGTGATAGATCCAGTGCCAGATCTGCTTGGCGCGCAGCTTCGCTGCCTTGGCGTCGAGTCCCGCCTCGACCAGCACGCCACCGATGGCGTCGCGGGTCAGCCCGACGAGGTCGATGCGGTTGCCGCCGCGCAAGGGGACGGTGCCCGTGGTAACGGGGTCGATATGGCCGGGGATCTGCATGATCGCGGCCCTATAGGGCGGAAGCCGCGTTTAGGCAATGACAAGCCCCTCCCCGTCAGGAGAGGGGCGGTGTGAGGTCAATGCGCGCGCGTCTCGCCCAGCGCTTCTTCGAACTGTTCGAGCGGGCCGACATGCTCCGCGGGCGGTTCCCCGGGGCATTTCGGGAAAATCGCGTCGAGCCGGCGTTTCAGTGTGTCGTCAAAGGTCGGCTGGTTCGAAATTCGGGCGTTGCTGACGGTCAGTTCGGAGCGGATCGCGCCCTTGATCCGTTCGAGCGCGTCGGGGTTCAAGATCCCGGCGTTGAGCAATTCCTCGCACAGCTGGATCAGCCCGACCGTCGTCGCGTGCGCGCGCAGGCCGATGAAATCGAGCGTCCGGTGCCGCTCGCGGGCTTCCGCATCACAGCGGCTTACTACAGTCATTCCGGCATCTCCCTCTCCATTGCCGTTGCGACCGAACGGCGCGCCGTGAGGGCGTCTTCCGTATCGTTCGAGGACGATCATGCGCCAATGGGGGAGGGGGGGCAAGCGCTTATGTAACTAAGTGTCCCATTCGGAGTGCGAAACACCCTCGTCATTGCGAGCGACGCGGCAATCCGGAGTGCGCGTCGCTCCGGATTGCTTCGCTTCGCTCGCAATGACCTGTGGCCTACAGCGACTTCAACATCCCCAGAACCGCGGGGACATTCCCGTTCGCCTCGGCATTGCGCAGCGGCAGGACATTCTGCACCAGGATTTCCGCAGGCGTCGGTTCGACCGCGAACAGGCTCATCACCTCGTCGGCGAACTCATCGAGCGGCATATAGCCCTCGCGCGTCGACTGGCCGGGGGTCAGGTCGGTGCGCACCGCGGGCGGTGCCAGTTCGATCACCTCGACCTTGCCCTCCAGTTGGATACGCAGCGCCACCGAATAGCTGTGCAGCGCCGCCTTGGTCGCCGAATAGGTCGGCGCCTTGGGCAGCGGCACGAACGCCAGCCCCGACGTCACATTGATGATCGCGGCATCCTGTTGCGCCGCCAGATGGTCGACCAGAGCGTCGGTCAGGCGGATCGGGCCGAGGATGTTGGTGACGACGGTCGCCTCGGCCTGCGCCAGGTCGCGCTTGGCGCTGGCATCCTCGGCGCTCATGATGCCGGCATTGTTCACCAAGATATTGAGCGCGGGAAAGCGCGCGACGATGTCCTTGGCGAAGGCCGCGATTGCATCGGCATCGGTGACGTCGAGCGTCACCGCCGCCATGTTCGCCCGCCCCGCGATCGCCGCGTCCAGCTTTGCGGCGTTGCGCCCGGTGATGATGACGCGGTTGCCCGCGTCGTGCCAGCGCTGCGCGAGCGCCAGCCCGATGCCCGAGCCGCCGCCCGAAACGAGGATGGTGTTGCCGGTAGTTTTCATGGTCTGTCTCCTTGGGGGATGGTGAGAAGACCCAAATACGCCTACACTCTCCAAAAGAAAGAAGGCACCCAAAAGTGCCATAGTTACCCAAAAGAGAGATTTGGATTTTCCGCCATGCCTGCACCTGAAAAAATCGTCTATGATCCCAATGCGCCGGTCGATCCGCGCGTCGAAACGCTGGTCAACGAACTGATCGGCCGAGTCGCCGACAAATGGACCCTACTCGTTCTGGAGGAGCTGGAGGATCACGGAACGTGCCGCTTCACCATATTGTCGCGCCGCGTTCCCGGCATCAGCCAGAAGATGCTGACCCAGACCCTGCGCGCGATGGAACGCGACGGCCTTGTCGTGCGGACGGTGCATCCGGTCGTCCCGCCGAAAGTCGAATATTGCCTGACCGACCTCGGCCACAGCTTGGGCGAAGCCTTTTGCGGGGTGTGGGCCTGGGCCGAAGCCAATCTGGAAAAGGTAGCAAGCGCGCGGTCGGAATTCGACGCGCGCGCCTAGACGGACTTGGCAACCGTCATTTCTGGATCGAGGTGACCCGGATCGGTTCGCCGCGCGTCGCGCTGGCCACCACCGCGTTCGCTTCGATCGCCGCGATGGCTTTGGTGTCGCGGCGGCATTCGCGCACGTCATTCTTGCCCGAAAGGTCGAAATCCGACGCGGTGCCGCACACCTCGACGACGGCGCGCCAGATGCGGCGGTCGAGCGCCTTCGTCCCGCTTTCGCTGCGCAGGTCGAGGTCCGAATGCTGGACGACCGCGGTGCGCGGCGCGGCGGCCGGTGCGGTCTGGGCGAAAGCGGGCTGGCCGAACGAGGCTGTGGCCAGCGCGGCGAGGATCAGAAGCTTTTTCATCTCATGTCTCCTTCGGCCGGCTGAAGAGGAGGGGAGGAAGCCGGTGGAGACCCAGATAATCCGCCGCGCGCCGCTGCGGGAGCAACGATGTTGCGAAGCCATTCTGCAAAATTGCAGAATGCGTGCACCGGGCGTATGACGCACAAGACGCCATGTTCGACTGGAACGACCTCAAATCCTTTCTCGCGGTCGCCGAAACCGGCAGCACGCTGGCGGCGGCGCAGGCGTTGCGCGTCAGCCAGACCACCGTCGCCCGCCGCATCGCCGCGCTCGAGGAGGCGACCGGACTCACCCTGTTCGAACGGCGACAGGCCGGCTACGCGCTCACCGCGGCGGGCGAGGGGATGCTCGCGAGCGCGCTCGCCGTCCGCGAGGCCGCCGACCGCTTCGGCGAGGCGGCGGGCGCGCGCTCGCGCGACGCCGGCGGCACGGTCAGCCTGACGACGATGGAAATCTTCGCGGTCACCATCCTGCCGCCGATCCTGCGCGACCTGCGCGCGGCACATCCCGAAATCCACATCCGCCTCGACACCGCCGACGAGCCGCGCGACCTTGCGGCGGGCGCCGCCGATATCGCGATCCGCAGCAGCAAGCAGCCGACCGGCGCGGGGCTCGTCGGACGCCGCATCGCCGACAATCCGTGGACGGTCTACAGCAGCCGCGACTATGCCGACCGCCACGGCATCCCGCACAGCCGCGAGCAACTCGCCACCCACCCCTTCATCGGCGGCGGCGGCGGGGTCTGGGAACCCTATCAGGCATGGCTGCGCCAGTACGGGCTCGAAGAATCGGTGGTGATGCAATATGACAGCGCCTCGGGCCTGCTCGCCGGCGTGCGCTCGGGCATGGGCCTCACTATCCTCCCCGCCTTCCTCGCCGATCGCGAACCCGACCTCATCCGCTGCATCCCGCCGAAGAGCGAGGACACAACCGGGCTATGGCTGCTGACGCACGAACGGCTGCGCCATGTGCCGCGGGTGCGAACAGTGCTCGATTTCCTGGCGCAGGAATTGACGAAGCTGGCGCGGGAGTAGCCGAAAAATCGCTTTCCTAAAAAAGATCGCCATGCTCCAAGCTGGTCGATGAACGGCAAATCATCCGCTGCACGCCTGCCCAAAGGCTTCGCCGACACCGGGTTGCTTAAGGGCACAAAGGCCCCATTTTTGCGCCACGCATCGGGGACCTTTGTGCCCTTAGGTGCTTACCCTCGCGCTCCCGAATGGCATTTCAGTGTAAAGTTGCGCAGTTTTCTGCCGATTCTTATCGATGGCAGCAATCTTCGTCACCCCGGACTTGATCCGGGGTCCCGCTTGCCGCGCTCGGGCGCTGGCGAAGTACTGAAACGGGATTTCACTGTTAAGTTCGGCGGAATTACGCCATTTCTCGCGCGCCCCGCTTCACGCCAACGCCATCTCCACCGCCGCCTCGACATGCAGCGCCAGCGTGTCGAACAGCGGCACCGCGCTGTCGCGCGCATCGACCAGCAGCATGATCTCGGTGCAGCCGAGCACGATCGCCTCGGCGCCGTCGGCGATCAGCGCCGCGATGATGCGGCGATATTCGGCGCGCGATTCGTCGCGGATCACACCCTGCACCAGTTCGTCATAGATGATGCGGTGGACGGTCGTGCGGTCGGCATCGCCGGGGATGATCGCTGCGATCCCGGCGGCCGCCATGCGCCCGGTGTAAAAGGGCTTTTCCATCGTGAAGGCGGTGCCGAGCAGCCCGACGCGCGTATATCCCGCCGCGCGGATCGCGGCGATGGCCGGATCGGCGATATGGAGCAGCGGCACGTCGGTCGCCGCCTCGGCCGCCTCGGCGCACAGGTGCATCGTGTTGGCGCAGATCAGCAGCATCTCGGCGCCGCCTGCGGTCAGCGACCTCGCGGCTTCGGCCATCTGTCCGTCGAGCACGTCCCAGTCGCCGCTCGCCTGCAACGCGGCGATCGGCGCGAAGTCGAGCGACAGCATCAGCACGCGCGCCGAATGCAGCCCGCCGAGCCGCGCCTTCACCCCCTCGTTGATCAGGCGGTAATAGTGCGCCGAACTTTCCCAGCTCAAACCGCCGATCAGGCCGATCGTCTTCATCGCATCATCCCGGTCTTGCACAGCCCAGCGCCGCCGCGTCGATCGCCGTCGCCGCGCCGCGCAGGCGATAGGTGTCGGCGATCGACCCGCCACTCGTCGACACGCTCTCGACGCTCATGCTCGGCGCCGATCGTATGGCGGCGATGATCGCGGCATCCATCCGCGCGTCGCTCGCCCAGCCATGGGCACCGTTGCCGGTCAGGATGAAGCGGCGGCTGCCGATCGTCAGCCGCAATTCGCCGCCGGCGCGCCGCGCTTTCGACAGGCGGACGTAGAATTGGCCGCGAATCCGCGATTTGGGCCAGTAACCGACGCTGGCATAGGCCTTCACCTGCGGCGTCCCGATCGTCGCGGCGGGGGCGGCGATCGCATAGCAACGCGGCGCTGCGGGGTCGCGAAAGGCGCCCCAGCCGTCGAAGATGCCGAGCGCCGTGCGCGGCGCTGCCGCCGCCATGGCGGGCACCGCCGCCAGCATCAGCAAAAAGGGGAGGGCGCGGCGCATCGCGCCTCGATTGCGCGATTGGGGATGCTTTGCAAGCATGGCTTGCACGGCGCCATAGGCGCGTTAAGGAAGGAAGACATTTTATGGGGGCAGGGAATCGGGGTGCCAAGGCGCCCATGGTACCCGTCCCCGAGGGACTTCTCCCGCACGAGCATACAGGATGGCGGAATAACAATGAAAGCGACGATCGAACGCGCGATACTGTTGAAGAGCCTTGGCCACGTCCAGTCGGTGGTCGAGCGGCGTAACACGATTCCCATCCTCTCGAACGTGCTGATCGAGGCTGACGCATCGGGCCAGCTCAAGCTGATGGCGACCGACCTCGACCTGCAGGTGGTCGAGACGATCGCCGCCCGGGTCGAAACCCCCGGCACCACCACCGTGTCGGCGCACACCCTTTTCGAAATCGCCCGCAAGCTGCCCGAGGGTGCCGAGGTCAGCCTCGCCGCTGCCGAGGGCAAGATGCAGGTCAAGGCCGGCCGCTCGAACTTCAACCTGCCGACGCTGCCGCGCGACGATTTCCCGGTGATCGCCGAGGGCGAACTGCCGACCAATTTCGAACTGCCGGTCGCCGAGCTGATCCAGATCATCGACAAGACGCGCTTCGCGATCTCGACCGAGGAAACGCGCTATTATCTCAACGGCATCTTCCTGCACGTCGCCGAAGATGCGACCGGCCCGGTGCTCAAGGCCGCGGCGACCGATGGCCACCGCCTTGCCCGCTACACGGTGACCCGCCCCGACGGCGCCAGCGCGATGCCCGACGTGATCGTTCCGCGCAAATGCGTCGGCGAGATCCGCAAGCTGCTCGACGAGGCCGAGGGCAATGTCGAAATCAGCCTGTCGGCGACCAAGATCCGTTTCCAGCTCGGCAACGCCGTGCTGACCTCGAAACTGATCGACGGCACCTTCCCCGACTACAGCCGCGTCATCCCGACCGCGAACGACAAGCTCTTGAAGGTTGATCCGAAAAGCCTGTTCCAGGGCGTCGACCGCGTCTCGACGATCGCCAGCGAAAAGACCCGCGCGGTCAAGGTCGGCCTCGACAAGGACCGCATCACGCTCAGCGTCACCAGCCCCGAAAACGGCACCGCCGCCGAAGAGGTCGCGGCGGTGTACGACAGCGAGGCGATGGAGATCGGCTTCAACGCCCGCTACCTCAGCGACATCCTCGGCCAGGTCGATGGCGACACCGTCGAACTCCACCTCGCCGACGCCAACGCCCCGACGCTGATCCGCGAGAGCGAGAAGAGCCCGGCATTGTACGTATTGATGCCGATGCGGGTCTAAGTCCTTACCGGGCGCGTCAGTTGCGCCTGGCCTGACAGTGCGAACACGTCCGGCTTGCCGGGACGAGCAGGTTTATCCGATAGTTTCTCGTGCGGTACAGGCTGTATCCGCAGCAGGGGCATTTGAGCGCCACGAAAATTATCGCAAGCAGCAGCGATCCCAAGACCAACAGCAAATATTTGGCATCGAAATCCGCGTTGCGCGTGCTCGGAAGCAGCAGCGCGCTGGCGCCGATAATAATAAAGAGAAATTGTATCGTCCGGGCGAAGCTGAGGCGGCTCACCCCCGGACCTACCCCGCCTTAGCCACCCGCCAGATCACCCCGCCGGTATCGTCGGCGATCAGCGCGCTGCCGTCCTTCGCGACCTTCACATCGGCCGGGCGACCGCGCGTCGTCTTGCCGTCCTTGGCAAGGAACTGGTCGAGCAGGGTGATCGGCAGCGTGTCGGTGGGTTTGCCATTGGCACCGAATTTCACGAACACCACGTCATACCCCGCGACCGGTTCGCGGTTCCACGACCCGTGGCGGGCGATCAAAGCCCCGTTCGCCCAGCGCTCGCCGAGGTCGAGGCCTTGGGTAAAGGTCATCCCCAGCGGCGCGGTGTGGGCGCCGAGCGCATATTCAGGGCGCTTGACATATTGGCGCCGGTCGTCGGCATCGGGCGCGACCCGCGTGTCGACGAAGCCGCCCCAATAATACCAGGGCCAGCCATAGAAATCGCCTTCGTCGATCTCGGCCAGATAGTCTGGGACCAGGTCGCTGCCGAGCATGTCGCGCTCGTTGACCACGGTCCACAACTGGTCGCTGCCCGGATAAAAGCCGAGCCCGACGGGGTTGCGGATGCCCGCCGCGAAGGTGCGGACATATTTCTGTTCGGGGCGGATTTCCAGGATACGCGCGCGCCGCGCTTCGTTCGCCAGGCCCTTTTCACCGATATTGCTGTCGGCGCCGACGCCGACATAGAGCCAACCGTTGGGCGCCGCGACCAGGCTCTTGGTCCAGTGGCGGTTGGTGCCGGCGGCGGGCAGGTCGGCGATCTTGCTCGGCTTGCCGCTCATCGCGGTTTCGCCCTCGACATAGGGGAAGGCGAGCAGCGCGTCGGTGTTGGCGACATAGAGCGTCTTGCCGACCAGCGCGATACCATAGGGCGAGTTGAGGCCGGTGATATAGGCGGTCTTGACCTCGGCCTTGCCGTCGCCGTCGGCGTCGCGGAGAAGACTGATGCGGTTCGCCGACTTGCCGCCGGCGCCCGCCTTGCTCATCATCCGGCCCATCACCGCACCCTCGATGCCCGAGGTATCGCGCGGCGGGCTTTCGCTCTCGGCGACCAGCACGTCGCCATTGGGCAGCACGAACATCGTCCGCGGATGCGCCAGCCCCTCGGCGAAGCGTGCGACGCTCAGCCCTGCGGCGGCGCGCGGCGCCTCTCCGGCGGGCCATTTGGTCGCCTCGGGCACGTTCATCGTCGGGATCGTCTGCGACGCCTGCGGCGCCATCACGGGTACCCGGCCGCTCAGCTCTGCGGTCGAGAAGCGCGCCACATCGGGCCGCGACATCGCGTAAAGGACGACGCCGGCGACGACCAGGATCAGCAGCAGGGCGATGAGGACATATTTCAGGATCTTGCGCATGGCCCATGTCTACACGCGCTGCGGGCAAGGTCAAAGAGGCGAAACGCGGCCTGCCATGGTTAACCCGAAGCGCCTTGCGATTAACCTTACCCGCCTGTTCAGCACTATTGGGAACGGCGCGGTGAGGTGGCGGACGTAGAGCGGTCCCGACATGATCGGGGACACCATGCAGCTGCCAGCACCTTTTCTTTCCGACCGCGCCGCGGTGGACGACGCGCATGCGCTGATCCACCAGCATGGCGACGAGGCGGGGTTTGCAGCCGCGGCGCGCGCCGAGCAGTATCGCGTGCTCGGCAACCACATCCACTTCGCGCGCTGGCGCCAGATCGAGCGACTGATCGTCTATCTGTCGGTCGAGGACATCCTCGACACGGTGCACTGACTCCCTAGCGTTTCTTTCACTTCGTCATTGCGAGCGAAGCGAAGCAATCCAGAGCGGTGTACGCCTGCTCTGGATTGCCGCGCCGCTTCGCTCCTCGCAATGACGAGAGGAATTACAGCCGCAGCCCCGCCGTCTCAGGCAAACCCGCCATGATGTTGAGATTCTGGACGCAGGCGCCGCTCGCACCCTTGCCGAGATTGTCGAGCCGCGCGACGAGCCGCAGCTGGGCGCCGTCGGCGCTGGCATAGAGCATCAGCTCCATCGCGTCGGTCGCGGCATCGTCCTTGCGCAGCAGTAGCTCGCTTTCGTCGCCCGCACGCCGCACGCTGACCAGCGGGGACCCCGCATAATGCGCCGCGAGCGCGTCATAGACCGCTTCCGCAGTCGGCGCGTCGAAGCTCAGCGGTACTTCGACCAGCATGCCGCGATAGACCGGCACCACCGCCGGCGCGAACACGGGCGCGTGGATCAGTCCAGAACCCGCCTGCATTTCCGGCACATGCTTGTGTCCAAGCGACAGGCCATAGCTGCGAAAACCGATGTCGGTTTCGGCTTCGAAACGCGCGATCAGTTCCTTGCCGCCGCCCGAATAGCCCGACACCGCGTTGACGCTCAGGCGCGCATCCTTCGCGACGATGCCCGCCGCGACCAGCGGCGCGACGAGCGCGAGGAAGCCCGTCGGATAACAGCCGGGGTTGCTGACCCGCGTCGCCGCGGCGATCGCGGCGCGCTGTCCCGCGTTCAGCTCGGGGAAGCCATAGGCCCAGCCCGGGGCGACGCGGTGCGCGGTCGAGGCGTCGATCACCTTGGTCCGGTCGTTCGCGATCATCGCGACCGCCTCGATCGCCGCGGCGTCGGGCAGGCAGAGGATGACGAAATCGGCATCGTTCAGCGCTTCGCGCCGCGCATCGGCGTCCTTGCGCCGCGCCTCGTCGAGCGTCACCAGTGCGAATTCGCTCCGTCCTGCCAGCCGCTCGGCGATTTCGAGGCCCGTCGTTCCCGCCGCGCCGTCGATGAATACCGTCTGTGTCATGATGTTATGTCAGTCTTTTATACCCGCTCACCGGCGGGTCATGATCCTTGGCTGCCGAACGTGCGACGACGTCGGCCAGCGGCTCCACTTTCACCGCCATCCATCGTCGGCTGGCGTGGATGATGTGGGTGGCGTCGGCCATGATGCCGACATGGCCGGGAAAGAAGACCAGGTCGCCGCGCCGGAGTGCGGCTGGGTCGACGTCCTTGTCGGCGCCGAGCGATGCCAGCTGCAGATCGCTGTCGCGCGGTAGGTGGATGCCCGCAGCGGCCCAAGCGAGTTGCACCAGCCCCGAACAGTCGATCCCGGCGGCGGTCCGGCCGCCCCACAGATAGGGCGCGCCGACCATCTCCTCGGCGACCGTCGCGGCATCGGTTTCGTCGGTGCCGACCTCCGCCAATGCGGCGAGCGGCAGATATCCGTGCGCGGTGGCGAGCCATTCGCCCTCGGCCTCGCCCATCACCAGCGCCCCGCGCGGCAGCACCGCCGACCCGCCGCTCGCGGCGTCGGGGGCGCTGTGGAGCAGCGCTTCGCTCGCCCGCACCCGGTGCGTCGGCGCGATCGGCGCCCCCAGCGCGTCGGCGGCCAGATACCCTACATAATGGTCAGCCAGGCAATACCCCCAAGCCCACCCGCCCGTCAGGTCGAGCAGCGCGAAGCCTTCGCCGTAGAGAAGCTCGCTCGTCTGGTCGGCATCGAGTGACGGCGCGCCGCGCAACACCGCTGAGGGCAGCACGCAACTGCTCATCATCGGCGCGGCATAATGGGGTGCGAAATGCTGGCCAGCGACTGCGATGTCGGCGAGGTCGGGGCGGATCGCGACGACGCGCGGATCATAGCTTTGCGACGTGCCTGTCAGGCCGAAACGGCCACGTCCCGCTCCTGCTGCGCCCGGGCGCCCCATGCGGATGCGACCCGCCAAATTTTCGACCTCTGCTGTCACGTCATGTCCTGAAATGCGATGAAGCCGCCGAACGGCGGATAATCGCGGCGCATTAGCGCAGCGGTAGGGCTTTTATCAAGCGCCATCGCCCTTGCGCCGCCGGTCGTAGCGCGCCTGCAGCATCGCCCATGCCGCGCGCATCCCGAGCGCCGCGCCGCCCTTGGGTCGGCCGTGCTTCGCTGAGGGGCGCCAGGCGAAGGTGTCGACATGCGCCCAGGTGATGCCTTCGCCGACGAACCGCTTGAGGAACAACGCGGCGGTGATCGTCCCGGCGAAAGCCGAAGAGCCCGCATTGCCAAGGTCGGCGATGTCGGTTTCGAGCAGGTCGGCGTAGCTATCCCATAGTGGCATCCGCCAAAGCGGGTCGTCGCGATCGATGCCGCCCGCCAGCATCGCGTCGGCCAGCGCATCGTCATTGGCGAACAGCGGTGGCAGGTCGGGACCCAGTGCGACGCGCGCGGCTCCGGTCAGCGTCGCGAAATCGACGATCAACTCGGGCTTGCCCTCGCTCGCCTTCGCCAGCGCGTCGCCGAGCACCAGCCGGCCCTCGGCGTCGGTGTTGCCGATCTCGACCGTCAACCCGAGCCGGCTTTTCAATACGTCGCCCGGCCGGAACGCATCGGCTGAAATGGCATTTTCTGCTGCCGCGACCAGACAGTGCAGCCGCACCGGCAGCCCGCTCGCCATCACCAGTTCGGCGAGCGCCAGCACGTGCGCCGCGCCGCCCATGTCCTTCTTCATCAGCCGCATTCCGGCTGACGGTTTGATGTCGAGCCCGCCGCTGTCGAAACTGATGCCCTTGCCGACCAGCGCGATGCGCGGATGGTCCTCCTTGCCCCACAAGATCTCGATCAGTCGTGGGGCATGATGTTTCGCTGCCGCGCGTCCGACGGCGTGGATCATCGGATAGCCTTGTTCCAGCGCCTCGCCCTTGGTTACCACGATCTTCGCGCCATGCGCCTTGGCGATGCGTTCGGCTTCCTTCTCGATCGCCGCCGGCCCCATGTCGGCGGCCGGCGTGTTGACCATGTCACGGACCAGCGCGGTCGCGCGCATCTCGGCGACCACCGGGGCAATCGCGCCGACGTCGCTGGTCAGCAGCACACGTGGCCCATGTGCTTCGGCCTTGGGGCGGTACCTGTCGAAACGATATTGTCCGCTCATCCACCCGAACATCGCCTTGCCCGGCTGCCGCCCCTCGACCCGGTAACGGCCTTCGGGCAAGATCTGGCCCAGCTTGGCAAGGCACCAAGCCGACAAGCTTTCAACATTCGCAACCGTCGTTACCACCGACCAGCGTTCGGGGTCGTCGCCGGGCAGGATAGCATGGACAAAGGCATCGGGCTTGAACCCGACGGCGGCGAGGTGGGCGCGTTCACGCGCGCTGCGGCCCTTCAGCCAGCTATCAAAGCTCTTCTTGTCGACAAGGTGGATCGTGCGTGCATACTGGCCCTTGTCGGGCTGGATCAAGTCGGAATGGTCGGTCATTCCGAATTGCTAGGCTTGCGGGGAAACTTTGTCGATGCCCGGCGTTGTTGGCCCATGACCGCCATCCTTTCCCTCCGCTCCGCCGCAGCGCTCGCGCCGGCTATCCTCCTCCTTCTCACCGCCTGCTCCAGCGAACCGGCGCAGACGACCGCTGAAAAGGCCGCTGCCGCCTCGGTCCCCGGTGCGCCTCCCGGCGCCGTCGACGATGTGAAGGTGGCGAATGCGACGGCGTCGGAGGTCAAGGAAAGCAGTGACCTGATGGAGTTTTCCTACGCCTATCCGCTCGAGGCGGCGAAGATCCCCAAACTCGCCGAATGGCTCGATGCCGACCGCGCGGCCAATCGCGACGCGCTGATCGCTGAATCGCGCCGTGATCGGGTGGCCGCGGAAAAGGGAGGCTTTCCTTACCGTCCCCACAGCCATTTGCAGTCTTGGAAACGCATCACCGACACGCCGCGCTTCCTCAGTCTGTCGAGCGAGATTTCGACCTACACCGGCGGCGCTCACGGCATGACGACCTTCGGCACTTTGCTCTGGGACCGCAACAGCGGCAAGCGACGTTCGCCGCTCGATCTGTTCACCAGCGGCACCGCGTTCGACGCGGCGATCCGCGACGATTTCTGCGCTGCGATCACGCGCGCCAAGGCGGCGAAGGGCATTCAGCTGTCCGCGGAGGGCGAGGACTCGGTCTTCGCCAAATGCCCGCCGGCCTCGGCGCAGACGGTGTGGCTCGGCTCGTCCGATGGGCGCCATCTCGACCGCCTGACGATCGCCATCGCCCCCTATGAGATCGGCGCTTATGCCGAGGGCGATTACCGGATCAACGTCCCCGTAACGGCTGGGCTGATCCGCGCCCTAAAGCCGGAGTTCGCCGGCGACTTCCGCGCGGGGAAATAGGAGTAGGGCGATGGCGAAACAGCCGAAGGCCGGGAAGGTCGGCGAAACCGAAGCCGAAAAGAAAGGCAAGAAGCGCGCGGCGACGAAGCTGAGGAAGGAGGTCGGTGCGGGCAAGACGATCGCCAAGCCGCCGAAGGACCGAGAGGCCGACCTTGATCGCGCGCCCAGATGGCAGCCGCGCTATCCCGGGTCCGGCCGTCTCAAGGGAAAGGTCGCGATCGTCACTGGCGGCGACAGCGGTATCGGCCGCGCGGTCTGCGCGCTCTTCGCGCGCGAGGGCGCCGATATCGCGATCGTCTACCACAGCAACAGGGCTGACGCCGACGCCACCGCCGCGACCGTCGAAGCGGAGGGGCGCTGCGCGATCACCATCAAGGCCGACGTCGGCAAATCGGGCGCGGGCGAAAGGATCGTCGGCAAGGCGGTTGCCAGGCTCGGCCGGCTCGATATTCTCGTCAACAATGCGGGCGAGCAGCATCCGGCGGAGGATATTCGCGACATCAGCCTCGAACAACTCCGGCGCACCTTCGCAACCAACATCTTTGGCATGTTCTATCTGGTGCAGGCCGCGCTGCCGCACCTCAAGAAGGGAGCGGCGATCGTCAATTGCACCAGCGTCACGATGTATCAGGGATCGGGCGGGCTGCTCGATTACAGCGCCACCAAGGGTGCGATCACCGCCTTCACCCGCTCGCTCAGCGAAAATCTGGTTGGGAAGGGCATTCGCGTCAATGCGGTCGCGCCGGGACCGATCTGGACCCCGCTCAACCCGCGCGGCGGGTCGCCAGCCGATAAGGTCGCGACCTTTGGCGAGGGTACGCCGATGAAACGGCCGGGCGAGCCCAACGAGGTCGCCTCCTGCTTCCTGTTCCTCGCCTGCGACGACAGCAGCTATATGTCAGGTCAGGTGTTGCATCCCAACGGCGGCACGATCGTTAACGGGTAGGGGGCGTTAACGGATGCGGGGCAGGCAGGAGAAAGCCGATGCCAGCCAAATCGAAAGCCCAGCAGAAAGCCGCCGGTGCGGCGCTCAGCGCCAAGCGCGGCGACACACCCAGGTCGAAGCTCAAGGGGGCATCGAAAGAGATGGTCGAGAACATGACGGAGAAACAACTCGAGGATTTCGCGAAGGGATCGATCAAGGGCAAGCCCGAGCATGTTGATTGACCCAAAGACATAACCCCGGGCCTTTGACGACCCGGGGCTACGCGACTGCGACCCAGTGCAGCTCTATTTCTTTTGTACGGCCTTGATCGCCGTGGTCTTGGCGGCAGGTGAGCCACCCGCGGTTACCGGGAGCGTGTTGGGCACTTCATAGGCCGAACCCATCGCGACCATATGGCTGATCGCGATGCGGCGCGGGGTCAGCGCCTTGGGCTGGATGCCAGCGTAGGAGAAACTCGTCGCGCTATGGCACTCGAAGCAATTATGGCCCTGCTGCCCCTTGGCGCTCTGCAGAAAGGTTTCTGCGGTGGTATTCATCAGGCTGATCGCGCCGACCGCGTTGGTCTGGTTCAGCGTCTGCCAGTTGGCATTGGTCGTCACATAGGTGTTGGGCTTAAACCACGCCGTTCCGATCAGATTGTAGTTCTGCAGCGGTGAATTGTTCGGGAAGTTCGCTGCCGCGCCCTGTGACGCAACGTTGATCGCGGTGATGTTCCCCGGTCCGTTCGGCTGGGTGTCACCGCCGGTCTTGTTCATCTGGACGACCTGCGTGATCGGCGAGAATTTGCCTGTCGCCGCGTCGAAGGTGACCGTGGCTGGATTGGTATTGGTCTCGACGAGCAGGGCTGCCTGCGAATAAGGCGTTCCCGCTTTGTAGAAGGTGAAATTGCCGGGATCGCTGGCATTGGCGTCGAAGACGAAGCTGTTGTCGGCGAACATCGGCGCGTTCGACTTGTGCTCGAAGGTCGCCCAGACGAATTCGGGATGGTTTTCGGTATAGCCGACGACGTGCATGCCGACGAGTGCGACGGTGACCGTCTCATATTTGCCGCTCGGGACGACCGTGCAGTTCGCGCCGTTGCAGTTGTTCTGCAGCACCGGCACCTCGGCCTGCGTCGTATAGCTGCCCGCCGGCGCGGCCTCACCCGCGGCGAGCCGATACCAGGTCGCCTTGACGATCGCGTCGCCGACGCTGAAATAATCGTCCTGGTTTGGATTGTTCTGATAGGCGCCGGTCGCGATCAGGTTGCGTTTGATCACATCGAAATAGTTCGGCGTCATGTGGCTCGACGCATAGACCGGATAGCCGTTCTGCCCGATCAGCATGCTGCCGTCGGCCTCGACGATCGCGCCGTCTTGGCTGGGGGCGCCATCGGCCATGTGCAGCGGCTTCATATGCACATCGAGTCGCAGCAGCGAGGTGCGCGGGACTTCGGAGGTGTTGGTGAGCAGATCGTCCGGGACCTGCCAGGTCAGGAAGCGCGGAGTGCCGTCGATCGGGGCGTTTGCCCAGACAAAGGCTTCCCACGACCATTGGTTGAACAGGCAATCGTCAGCGGTCGCGCTCATCGTCGTCGGCATCGTCGCGGTCGGGTTGAGATAGCCCTGCAGTCCCTCGGCCCAGCCGAAGCCCTCGGGGCAACTGCCGGCCGCCGCGATTTCCTTATCGCTGCCATACCCGCCGTCCTTGCACGACGACAGCGGCGTGGTCACGGCAAAGGCGAGCGCTGCAAGTTTTGCACCCCGCCAGAACTTGGCATTAAAGCCCGTGTTCATGATGCTTGCCCCCTGGAAAGCAGAGAGCGTAATAGGAGAATAGTATAAAGTAAATATTCGGATACCGTGAACCGAAGATCATTACATCCAATCTGGCAGTAACGCTGCGGGGCGCTGTGCCAAGGACGGTCCGACTCTGCTCAAAGGGTCCGTATTAAGGGGTTGGATTCAGGCCCATCTATGCGGCATCTGGCCGGTACGGCGGCACCGCGCCAGGAAGCGCGTCGCCGCCATACGGATTTGCCGCAATTATTCGGCGGCTTCGAGCGCCGGCGCTTCGTCTTTCGCCGCAGTTGCCGCTCGGGCGTTGGCGAAGCCAAGCACGCCGTCGTCGATGGCGCCGGTCCGCATGTCGACGCGATCCTGGATATAATTCTGGTTGAGCCGCCAGGGCAGGGCATCGGCGTTTTTGGGCATGATGTGCAGCGAGCGCTGGATATAGCCCGACGAGAAATCGAAGATATTCTCTTCGGTCAGGCTATCTGGATCGTCGAGGCGCGGGGTGGCGACGGTCGTGCCGGTCGCGTCCATATGATTGAGCACGCGGCAGACATATTCGGCGACGATATCGGCGCGCAGCGTCCAGCTTGCATTGAGATAACCGAACACCGCCGAGAAATTCGGGACGTTCGAGAACATGCACGCTTTGTAGTAGAAATGCTCGCTCCAGTCGACGAGCGCGCCATCGACGCGCACCGGAATCTTGCCCGCGACGGCAAGGTTGAGTCCGGTCGCGGTAACGATGATATCGGCGTCGAGATGCTTGCCTGATTTGAGCTGGATTCCGGTGGCGTCGAAACGGTCGATATGATCGGTGACGACCGAAGCTTTGTCGGCCTTGATTGCTTCGAAAAAATCGGCGTCGGGGACGAGGCAGAGCCTTTGCTCCCAGGGGTTGTACGGCGGCGTGAATGCCTCGGCATCATAGCGGTCACCAAGATTCTTCTTGATCTGCTTGGTCAGGAATTCTCGGACTTTTTCCGGTTTGGTGCGGGCCTTCTGGAAGACGATGTCCTGCATCTTCACGTTTTTGTAGCGCGTGATCTTGTATGCCAGTTCCTCGGGCAGGATTTTGCGCAGGAAATTGGCGAGCGCGTCCTTGGCGGGTCGAATGGCGAACCACGTCGGAGTGCGCTGCAGCATCGTGACATGTGCAGCCTTGTCCGACATCGCCGGGACGATCGTTACCGCGGTCGCACCCGACCCCACCACGACGACCTTCTTGCCAGTATAATCGAGATCCTTCGGCCAGAACTGCGGGTGCAGTATTTGGCCTTGGAAATCGTCGCGGCCGGTGAAATTGGCATCGAACGGCGAATCATAGTCGTAGTAGCCGGCGCCTAGATACAGCCAGCGCGCGGTCGTGCTCGATGTCGCGCCGCTTGCGTCCTCCATCGTAACCGTCCAGCGCGCGGTCGCGCTGTCCCAGTCGGCACCAACGACCTTACGATCGAAACGGATGCGCTCGCGGATATGGCGTTCGTCGACGATGCGGTTCAGATATTCGAGGATCGCAGGGCCATCGGCGATCGTCTTTTCATGCTTCCACGGTTCGAAGACAAAACCCAGCGTGTGCATATCACTGTCCGAGCGGATGCCGGGATAGCGGAACAGATCCCAGGTTCCGCCCAGATCGGCGCGGCGCTCGACAAGCGCGAAGCTGCGCCCGGGGCTGTACTGCTGGAGGTGAACCGCCATGCCGATACCCGAAATGCCCGCGCCGACGATCAGTACATCCTGATCGACCGGCGCAGCCGCTGTGTCATTCGCGCGTTCCATGGTCGCGGTACCTGCCATGATTTCGTCTCCCATATATCTTTAGGGTGCAGCTTACGCACCGCGTTGCATTTTGCAATGCATTAGACGGGGGAGCGTTGGGGGGCGAAGCATCCTTGTCGCTGTCACATTATTGTCATAGGGGCGAAACCCGATTGTAACCAACGGCGGCATGGTCCGCCCAAGAATAGGAAGGGACGAAAAATGCGCCAGATCGCCGTTCTTCCCTATCGTTTCGGTGGACCTGCGCAGGATGGACCGACCGAAGTGCTGCTGATTACCTCGCGCGAGACGAAGCGCTGGGTGATTCCCAAGGGTAACCCGCTAACCGGCATGACGCGCCACGCCGCCGCCGCGATCGAGGCAGAGGAAGAGGCCGGCGTGATCGGCGCCGTGTGCCCGACGCCGATCGGCAGCTATCAATATCGCAAACGCCGCGCTAACGGCGCGTCGGTGTTGCTCGACGTCGAGGTGTTTCCGCTCGCCGTCACCAGCGAACTTTCCGAATGGAAGGAAGAGGGTGAGCGCGACCGCCAGTGGTTTCCGTTCCACGCCGCCGCCGCGGCGGTCGAGGAACCCGATTTGCAGGCACTCATCCGATCGTTCGGCGACAGCGGCTTTCGCGCCGTGGCGCGGACCGGCGGGGTGGTGCAGAATGTTGCCGAGAAGACAGGGGTGAGTTGGATGTTCGCATGGTTTCAGCGCTTGCTGCCGCGACAGGGCAATTTTTTCGAATTGTTCGAAAGCCACGCGGCGACGCTGGTTGCGGGCGCCAATGCGCTGTCGCGCCTGTTGCAGGGCGGGCCGGGCATGGCCGACCATATCCAGGAAATCGTTGAGCGCGAGCATGACGCCGATGCGATCACCCGCGAAGTGCTGCAGACTGTGCGCCGCACCTTCCTGACCCCCTTCGACCGCAGCGCGATCACCGACCTGATCGCGTCGATGGACGACGCGATCGACGAGATGCAGAAGACGGCGGGCGCGATCGACCTGTACGACGTGACCGAGATCGAACCCGAAATGCGCGACATCGCCGGCATCATCGTCGATGCCGCGCGGCTGACCGCCGAGGCGCTGCCGCTTTTGCGCAACATTGGCGCCAATGGGCCGCGGCTGCACGAACTGACCGAACGGCTGGTGCGTATGGAGGGGCATGCCGACGAAATTCACGCCGCCGGTTTGAAGCGCCTGTTCCAGGAACATGGCGAGACGAACACGATCCAGTTCATCATCCGGCGCGAATTGTTCAGCCATCTCGAAAGGGTGGTCGACCGGTTCGAGGATGTCGCGAACGAGATCGACGGTCTGGTCATCGACCACGCATAAGCGGGGGCACGCGCCATGCACGAACTCGCATTTCCCCTGCTCGTCGGCCTCGTCATTCTGGCGCTGGCGTTCGATTTCCTCAACGGGCTGCATGACGCGGCGAACAGCATCGCGACTGTCGTCGCGACGCGGCTGCTTAAACCGGTGCAGGCGGTGCTGTTCGCCGCTTTCTTCAACTTTGCTGCCTATTTCCTGTCGGTCATCTTTCCCGAACTGCACAAGGTCGCCGAGACGATCGGCAAGGGGATCATCGACAAGGATCTGGTGACCCCCGCCGTCGTGTTCGGCGCGCTGGTCGGCGCGATGTTCTGGAATGTCGTGACCTGGCTCAAGGGCATTCCGTCCTCGTCGAGCCACGCGCTCGTCGGCGGCATCGTCGGCGCCGGGGTTGCCCATGCCGGGTTCGAGGGCATCGAGTGGACCGGGCTCAACAAGACGGTGATCGCGATCTTCCTGTCCCCGATGCTCGGCATGCTGCTGGCGATGATCGTAATGCTGGTCAGCAGTTGGGCGCTGCGCCGCGCGACTGCCAGCTTCGCCGAAAAGACGTTCCGCCATCTCCATCTCTTCTCGTCGGCGGCCTATTCGCTGAGCCACGGGCTTAACGATGCGCAAAAGACGATGGGGATCATCACCGTGCTGCTCTATTCGACCGGCTATCTCGGCGGCGAATTTCATGTTCCGCATTGGGTGGCGTTCAGCTGTTACATCGCCATCGCGCTGGGCACGCTGTCGGGGGGGTGGAAAATCATCGAGACGATGGGTGGACGCATCACCAAGCTGTCGCATCATCAGGGCTTCGCGGCCTCGACCGGCGGGTCGATCATGGTGTTCACCGCCAGCCTCCTCGGCATCCCGGTGTCGACGACGCACACGATCACCGGCAGCATCATCGGCGCCGGCGTCGCCCGCCGCGCCAGTGCGGTGCGCTGGGGCGTAGCGAGCAATGTCGTCGCGGCTTGGTTCATCACCATCCCGGCGAGCGCGGTCGTCGCGGCGGCCTTTTACGGCCTGACGCGCCTGTTCTGAGCAGGGCGGGGTTGCGTTTGAATGAGAACGTAATAAGAACAACTCCTGCGATGAGATCGGGGAGAATGCGTGATGGCCGGTGATTTCGATTTCTAGATCGGCAGCTGGCGCGTGCGGCATCGCCGGTTGAAGATGCGCCTCGCGGACTGCAACGAATGGGAAGAGTTCGACGGGACGTGCGACATGCGCCCGATATTGGGTGGCGATGGCAATATCGAAGACAATGTCCTGCACATCGCCGGCGGATCCTATCGGGCCGTCGCCTTGCGATCCTTCGATCCCGTTCAGAAGAGCTGGGCGATCTGGTGGCTCGATGCGCGCAGCCCGCATAGTCTGGACGTTCCCGTCATCGGCCGGTTCGAGGATGGGGTCGGGCATTTCTATGCCGACGATAGGTTCGACGGCCGGCCGATCCGGCTGCGTTTCATCTGGAGCCGCACCAACAGCGCTTCGCCGCGCTGGGAGCAGGCGATGTCGGCCGATGACGGCGCGACATGGGAAGTGAACTGGACGATGGATTTCACTCGGGCGTAGCGGGTCATTTCGCCGGGCGGTAGTCGATGCTGGTACCGCCGGTCATCTGCACCGGCAGGTAGAGGCCGTTGCCATAGGCCTTGATCTCGCCGATCGCGAAGCCGTCGACGGTTGTGCGGATGACGAAGGCGCCCTCGCGCCGCTGCCCGACCGCGCTGCGAATCTTGCCTTGGAGTTCGTCGAGATCGCGGGTGAAATTCTGGCTCAGCGCGTCGGCGATCAGCGGCGCGAATTCCTCGCTGCGGCCGATCAGGATCAGCAGGTCGCCGCCGACACCGTCGCTGTCGCCATTGACCACCAGATCGGCAAAGCGGACCTGGGCGGAGCCGGGTTCGTTGCGCGGGATCGCGGTCATCCAGATCCGCCCGTGGGTGGGCGTCCCAGTCCGGGCCTCCAGCTTGGCTTCAACGTCAACGCCCACCGCGATCCGGCCGCCGGGAGCGCCATAGATGGTCGACGGGCCGAATTTGACATCCATCGGACCGAGCTTGGGCAGCACGAAGGGTCGGGTCGCGCGCTTTGCGAGTGCGCGATCGACGACGGGCTGGAGTTGTGCATAGTCGGCAATCACCGGAACCCGCACGTCGAGATGCGGCTTGGGCGCCTGCCGCACCAGTTTCGGCAACGGCGTGGGCGATGGGTCGGCGGGCCGGTCGGAAACGAAGGTTTCGGTCACCCCCTCGATCCCGAGGTTGAGGTTGATACGCTGGCCGTCGAGGCGATAGCCGCCATAGAGGATGCGCTGCGGTGTGACGCGCATCCACACCGGCGGATTCTGATGGTTGAGTTCGAGCGTCGTGAAGCTTTGCCGCCAGACGTCGGCGGCCTGCTTGCGAATGTCGAGCCGGGCGATCTCGCGGTTCACGATGCCTTCGACGTCGCGCACGACGGGTTTCAGCTTGGCGTCGGCCTCGTCGGTGAAGGTGATGCGCTTGCCGAGGAAATCGATGCCCGGCGCCCTGGTCCAGCCGTAGGAGATGCGCGCCTTGCCGCGGGTGCGCCAGTCGGGGGTGAGTTCGATGCGGACGCGGGCGTGCGCCATCGCGGCGCCGGTCGCGGTCTCGCCTTTCAACACCCCGCCGACGTCGCGCGCGCTGATCCGGGCGTGGATCGGGACATCGACGACGATCTCGTCGCCTTCGCCGCGCAGCCGCAGCGGGCCGCGCGTGACCTGACCGACGATGGTGCAGGGGATGGCGGGGGTGACCTTGACGCGCTTGCCGAAGACCTTGACCCGCTGCGGCGCCATGCATGCCTGTTCGCGCCGGTTGATCGTCCACAAGGTACGCGGCACCGCGCGTTCGAGTTCCTGCCGCAGCGGTGCGATGCTGGCGTTGATCGGGACGGCGATCAGCGAGGTCTGCGTGGGGGAGGGCGCTTGGTCGGTGGCGCGCGGCGGGGGTTCGACATCGGTCCTGCGGTCGCAGGCGGCGAGGGCGGCCGGCAGCAGGAATAAGGCGATCGTCGGTCGGATCACATGCACCGTGCCCCTCGATCCAGCTCCTGCCGATAATCGCAACGGCGGTGACTCCGTTCCTTGCCGATCGCATCGGGGCTCGATCTGCGCGGGCAAGGATGACGTCGCAAGCACGTTTTCAGATCCGGGGGCCGTTGTGATTGCAGGCGTCCATCCCAGCTCTAACCCCGAGCTTCTAAGGCTGATCGGCAATGATGGATTCCAGTTCTCTTTTACAGATTTCTACTTCTCTTTTTCCGATGGAATCAAGATTAAGTCGCGGGATAAGTTCGATGAGATCCTTCGAATACCCCTCCAGTTCATTCCGTTGCTCCTGACTCATCGAATTGCGATGAGATGAATAAAAGGCAGAATAGGAGCGCGCTACCCGGTAAGACATGTGGTTCTTCTCGGTCCGGGCCTGCCGTATCAGGATAGTGTTGGCCTCTTTCAGAAGCTTGAATGCATCGACTGTGACGACTTCGGAAATGGCTTTCTTTACCAGGTATCTCGCATAAGCATTGTCCATATGACGCGTATGGTATCCGTCGATTTTGCTCGCGCGAGCATAGGCGGTATCCAGATACAGCTTGGCTTTTTCCAGATCATCCTTGTCATCGTATGAGAGGCGCGCCAGGGCGTACTGCAGCCAGAAGTGGGGATGGTTTTTTGCTGCGTCGAGGTTCTTAACATTTTCGTAGAACCGGATCAGCGCGTCGCGCTTGCCCTTTTCGGGCAGCATCGACTGGACCACGCTGAATGTTACAAGCGATTTGTAGACATCAAAAAACAAGGCTCCCAAGCCGTCGTGGCCCTTGCGCTCATGGGCGCGTTCCGCAATCTTGATCAGCTGGTCAACCAGCTTGCGACTGTCAGGATGCTCTGTCAGTCCATATCTTGCGACGATAGAAGAACGAAAGGAGATTTTTCCGTTATTTCGAGTAAAAATTTCCGAAAGTTCTTCAGATAGCGAGAATTTTGGCTTGTAGACCAGAGTACTATTTGACAACTCTGATAGCATGAATTCAGTTATTCTGAAATCGAGTACTAGCAATACGCAAGCTGAAATAACGATATTACCAAGATCGCTATCTTCATTTATTTTTTCAAATAGGTCATCGAACTTTTTTCTGATGTTCGGTGATTTAATTATGTCCAGAAGAAGCCCGGAAAGCTGCGAATCGCAATTTTGAGCAATGTATCGTGCCTTTGCGAAATCGGACAACGAATCTTTTGAGCCCCAGAACTTGTACGTCGACATCAGGTTAGCGAAAAGTTCGATGTCTTTCGCATAAAGAAAATCGAGCGGTATCTTGAAATAATCGTCGTTTCCGAACGCTTCGGTGAATTCGGATACCCTGCTTTCAAAGAAGGAGGTTTTGGTTGTGCCTATCAGTATATCGTCTTGCGAGCGAAGCATGCAGAAAAGCTTTATATCATCAAAATGACGTGTCGCATTTTCGATCAGGGTAACGGACTTGCCGGGGCGGGTGCAGATCGCCCGAATGTCGGACGATAAATCCACGCCTTCCTTTTCCAGCTGATAGGCATCATATCCGAGTGCTGCCAGCGCGCATAGCAAGCCGGAAGTGGCGGCACTCTTTCCGTTGGCCATATCGCCGTGGAGAAGAAAATTATTCTCGCCATTGGCTATTGCCTGCATGGCATCGTCATGCGCCTGCCGCTTCACAAAATAAGGCCCGGGCAGATCGTCACGCAAGGAATCGGAAATTGTGCTGAAATTTCCCTGCCCACGCAGGAAGAGATCGAATACGGTATCGTCTCTGAATTCTCTTGATGAAGATTTTATGTCAATTTTTACGAAATTGAATATTGTATCTTTATCGTCTACGGGGATATGATTTTCTTTAACTGCAAGAAATTCTTCAATGAATTTGTCTATTCCGATTGGATATATTTGACCGAATTCGGATTGAATTCCGTATTCTATAGTGTCTTCGTCCAGGCCTTCCCGCTCGATAAATATGATTTTATCTCTATATCCCGAAGTATTGAATATTATTCTTTGAATATCGATGTCATACATGGAATATCCAATGAATATTATCGATTTTGAATATTCGATAGATTTTCTGAATGCAAATCCCCAAGGAGAATTTGCAAAAGCTTCGGTAAGATAGCTGGAATTTGAAAGTTTGATATTGTTATCCAGATCGTCTTCCTTGGCGGAAGGGATGTATCCATTGATGTGAAGGCAATGGCTGGATGTCAGAACATGATCTTTTGCGGGATTTTGCGGAGTAAGCGGCGTCAGCGCGCGGCCCGCCCTTTCGTAGGACAGTTCAATTACATTGTCGTAATTTGTCGTGAAGATTGACTGCCATGGAATGGAAGCCAGTCGAACATGACAATCGGAAACGTCTTTGGCTACGAAAAGTGACTTGAGAATCGAAAGAAGCTTCCCTTTGTCGAACTTTTTAACATAGGCTTGCGCAGCGTAATTAAGCTGATCGTCATCTGTTGTTATGCCAGATTGTACATAAAGAAATTTCGCAAGTTTCCGACCGGTCAAAAACTCGTCATGCCCCACGGGCGTCGCGTTTCCAGAGTATCCCGATCCGGCAAATAGTACAGCGTTCCCGTCAATGGCGTGCTTGATCGCTCTTTTCAAATCCATAGAAATAGCCTCCCTCTTTAATGATGGGAGGAATCCGGGGATCGGTCAACCGTATGCGGATCTGACGAGCGTAGCCGGGGTAGAGATCGTCATATATTGAATTCGCGAGCGTTTCAGCCGGCTACTACCCCAAACAGATCATGCTCGTCGGCGTCCTCGACCGTGACATCGACGATATCGCCGGCCTTGAGGGTCGCCGCGACGTCGCGGAGGTAGACGTGGCCGTCGATCTCGGGCGCGTCGGCTTGTGACCGCCCCGTCGCGCCGATGCTGCCGTCCTCGTCCGCCTCGCCGACTTCGTCGATAATCACGGGCAGCGTGCGGCCGATCTTGGCTTCGAGTTTCGCGGCGCTGATCGTGGCGGTTTTTTCCATGATGCGTTGGTAGCGCTCTTCCTTGAGCTCTTCGGGCACCTGATCGTCGAGCGCGTTCGCCTGCGCGCCGGCGACGGGTTCGAAGCGGAAGGCGCCGACGCGGTCGAGCTGGGCTTCGTCGAGCCAGTCGAGCAGATATTGGAAATCGGCCTCGGTCTCGCCGGGGAAGCCGACGACGAAGCTCGAGCGGATCGCGATGTCGGGAGCGATGTTGCGCCAGTTCTTGAGGCGTTCGAGCACCTTCGCTTCGTTGGCGGGGCGCTTCATGCGCTTGAGGACGCTGGGGCTGGCGTGCTGGAAGGGGATGTCGAGATAGGGGGTCAGCAGCCCCTCGGCCATCAACGGGATGACCGCGTCGACGTGGGGGTAGGGATAGACATAGTGGAGGCGCACCCATGGGGCGCGGCCTTCGCTGGTCTGAAGCTGGCCGAGTTCGCGCGCGAGGTCGGTCATATGGGCGCGGACTTCGCGGCCCTTCCACTGGCGCGGATCGTGGCGGGTATCGACGCCATAGGCCGAGGTGTCCTGGCTGATCACCAGCAGTTCCTTGGTCCCCGCGGCGACGAGCTTTTCGGCTTCGCGGAGGACGGCGTCGATGCGGCGGCTGACCAGTTTGCCGCGTAGATCGGGGATGATGCAGAAGGAGCAGCTGTGGTTGCAGCCTTCCGAAATCTTGAGATAGCTGTAGTGGCGCGGGGTGAGTTTCAGCCCGCCCTCGGGGACGAGGTCGACGAAGGGGCCTTGGGTCGGCGGCGCGGCTTCGTGGACGGCGTCGACGACCTGTTCATATTGATGCGCGCCGGTGACCGCGAGGACGTTGGGGAAGCGGGCGCGGATGACGTCGGCCTCGTTGCCCATGCAGCCGGTGACGATGACGCGGCCATTCTCGGCCATCGCCTCGCCGATCGCCTCGAGGCTTTCTTCCTTGGCGGAATCAAGGAAGCCGCAGGTGTTGACGAGGACGACGTCGGCGCCGGCATAGTCGGGCGACAAGCCATAGCCGTCGGCGCGCAGTTTCGTCAGAATCCGTTCGCTGTCGACGAGCGCTTTCGGACAGCCGAGCGAGACCATGCCGACCTTCGGCTGGGAGGGGAGGGTTTTGGTTGCCATGATTGGCGGCGCGCATAGTCGATTTTGCGTGGCTTGTCACGCGCGGCGCTTGGCGCCATGCCACGGGCTGGAATCGGCGATGCGAGGTGACAGATGGCGATAGGCGTGTTGGCGGCCGTTTCGGCGGCGATGGCAGTGGCGGCGGGCGCGTTCGGCGCGCATGGCGCGGCGGGGCCGCAGGAGGCCGAATGGCTGCGGACCGGCGGTATCTATCAGCTGGTTCACGCGGTCGCGGCGCTGGCGATCATGGGGGTCGCGCGCGGACCGGCGCTGACCTTGCTCGCGGGCGGGGCGATTTTTGGCGTGACGCTCTATGCGATGGCGTTGGGCGCGCCGAAATGGCTGGGCGCGGTGACGCCGATCGGCGGCACGCTGCTGATCATCGGCTGGCTGTGGGCGGGGTGGATTTACTGGCGGGGCTAGGGGCCGGACCCCAGGCAGCCTAACCGCCGGGAACGCTTGCCTCGCATTCTTCGCAGCGGATGACCTCGACGACCATGTCGCCGGCCTCGAGGCGCTGCGCCTCGGTTTCCCAGAAACCATAGGGCTTGCCGCCGCGATAGATGCGCAAGCCGCGTCCCGCGCTTGCCAACTGGTCGATGCTGCGGCCGATTTCTTCGGCGCTGACCGCCCGTTCGCGGAGCTGAACGCGCCCGCCGATGCTGGCGAGGTCGGCCATATAGTCGGCGACATGCGCGCCCTGCGCCGATCCGGCGAGCAGCAGGCCGGTGAAGCTGACCGGGTTGATAACATTGTTCGCGCCTGCCTGGCGTGCGAGCAGTTCATTGTCCTGCGCGCGGATGACCACGCTGATCGGCACCTGGGGCGACAGGTGGCGGACGGTGAGGACCATCAGGATCGACGTGTCGTCGCGTCCGGCGGACACCAGCACCGCCTGCGCGCGCGCGATCTGGACGTCGATCAGCGTGTCGTCGTTCGACGCATCGCCCTGCAGCACGTTGCAGCCCATCGCTTCGGCCTGCTCGATCCGCGTCCCCGACTGGTCGATGACGACGATGCAGCCGGGGTCGGTGCCGCGCGCGATCAGTTCCTTGACCGCTTCGCTGCCGCTGACGCCGAAGCCCAGGACGACGATATGGTTGGTGAGCTTTGCCTGGATGCGGGCCATACGCCATTTTTCCCATGTGCGCTTGAGGACGAAATTATAGGCGGTGCCGACGAAGATGAAGAGCACCATGATACGGATCGGGGTGACGATGACCGCTTCGATCAGGCGTGAGCGGTCGGAGACGGGGGCGATGTCGCCGAAGCCGGTCGTCGTCACCGATATCATCGTGAAATAGACCACGTCGAGGAAGCTGATATGGCCGTCGTGGCTGTCCTTCAGCCCCGCGCGATCGATCCAGTGGACGAGCACGACGATGCCGATCAGGAAGAAGGCGACGCTGAGCCGCGCGATGACGTCGGCCCAGATCGGCCATTTGCTCGCGCGCTTCAGCGGGCGGAAGATATGCTGCATCTGGAACTTGTCGGAGGATTTTTTGCTCATCGTACGGGCAGTTGCTTGAGCGGATCGACGGGGATGCGGTTCTTGCGGAGCTGGAAGTGGAGCTGCGGGGTCTGGACCTGACCCGTCGCGCCGGCGAGGCCGATGACGTCGCCGGCCTTGACCGACTGGCCGCGCCGGACGTCGAGTTGCTGGGCATGGCCATAGGCGCTGACCCAGCCGCCGCCATGATCGATCAGGATCAGCCCGCCATAGACCGCGATCTGGTCGCCGGCATAGGAGACGACGCCGTTGGCGACAGCATGGATCGGGGTGCCGGCGGGGGTCGCGATATTGATGCCCTGATTGACCTTGCCTGGCGCGAGCGGACCGAATTTGGCGATGACCTTGCCGGGCACCGGCCAGACGAAGCGACCGGTGAAGGCGGCGGGGGTAGCGATGGCGGCGGTGACCGGCTTGCGCGGGGCGGCGCTGGCGGCGGCGGGAGCCTTGTTGGCGGCGAGCGCGGGCTGGCTGCCGGTCGCGATATCGTCGATGTCGAGGCTGAACGCTGCGGCGCGGGTCGCGACATCGACCTGTTTGGGGGTGAGTGGTCGGGCATTGGCGGGCAGGCGCAGCCGCTGGCCGACGCGCAATATATAGGGTTCGGCGAGCGCGTTGATCGTGACGATCTCGCCCCAGTCGGCGCCATAGGCGTGTGCGATGCCGATGCCGGTCTCGCCCGCCGCGACGCGGTGATAGAGGCCGGCGGGGATGCGCAGGCGCTGGCCGGGGACGAGTGTGTAGGGCGGCGCGAGGTCGTTCTCCATCGCGATCGCTTCGGAACCGGCGTGGGTCATCTCGCCGATCGCGCGTAGCGTGTCGCCGGGACGGACGGTGTAGAGGCTGGCGGGAACCTCGCGGGCTTTGGCCGCGACGGGTTGGAGAACCCAGGTCGGCTTGCTGTCACCGCCCGATACATCGTCATAGCCGAGCGGGTTGTCCGCGAGCGAAGGCGGCGCGGGCGTGGCGACCACCGGCGGCGCGGGTCGTTGAGGCGGTGCCGACGCGGGGATGCAGGCGGCGAGCGGCGCCGCGAGCAGCGGTATAGCAAATATGCGATGGTGGTCCCCCATGGGACTTCTTTGCCAAAGCCTTGGCGGATTGACCAGCGGCGAGATGATCTCGAGATCCTCCCCATGGCTTTGCCATGGGGAGGATTATTGGGGCGGTGTATCCGACACCGTCATCGCCTGGCCGGGGAAGGGCGTGACGAGGGCGCGGGCGTCCTTCCAGTCGGCGGTCAGCCAGCGTTCCTGCGCTTCGGCAGGCAGGATCAGCGGCATCGCGCCGCTGTGATGGTGCGCGACCAGCCGGTTGGGGTCGGTCGTCAGCATCGCGAAGGTGGGGATTTCGTCGGCGAAGCGGATGATGCCCGCGATGGCGAAGATCGGCTGGTCCGCAACCGCGAACCAGTGCTGGCGCCGCGCGCCGTCCGGTCCCGACCATAAGGCAAAACTGGTCGCGGGGATCAGGCAGCGGAATTCGGTGTGGCGCAGCGTGCCGACCCAGAAGGGGCTGTCGAGGTTGCGCGCGCTGGTGATCGGGTCGGTGCCGCTCGGTGGTGGCGGTACGCCCCAGAACATCGGCCGGACGCGGCGTATACGCGACTTCGCGTCGCGGACCACGACCGGCGCGGGACGGCCGGGGGCGACATAGTCGCCCACCCATGGGTCCTTGCCCGCCTGTGCGCCGAAACAGGCCGCGATGTCGGCGGCGGAGGCGTCGAGGCGGTAGAGGCGGGTCATGCCCTTACCCAATGCCCATGAGTTCCGTTCGTGTCGAGCGAAGTCGAGGCACGCGAAGTCGTGCGCTACCTATGGGTGTCTCGACTTCGCTCGACACGAACGGGAATTGAGGGTGGTTTGTACCCTCGAAGCGATTTCAGCCGTAGGCCGCCCGCAATGCCGCCAGCGACGCATCGTGGGTCAGGTCGAGCTGGAGCGGGGTGACCGCGATATAGCCGTCGTCGATCGCTTCCAGATCGCTGTCGTGGCCGAGGCTGTGCTCGATACCGTGCAGCCCGAACCAGTAATAGCGATAGCCGCGCGGGTCGGTGCCTTCGACGATCGAGCCGCGGCCATAGTCGTGGAAGCCCTGGCGGGTGACGCGGATGCCCTTGACCGCGTCGGCGGGCAGGGCCGGGAAGTTGATGTTGATCATCGTGCGCGGCGCCATGTCCATGGCCAGCAGCGGGCGCAGCACCTTGGCGCCCCAGGCTTCGGCGGCGCCGAAGGGGACGGTGTCGCCCATGCCCTCTTTGGCGTAAACCTGGCTGAGCGCGATCGAGCGGATGCCCGCGAGCGCGCCTTCGATCGCCGCCGAGACCGTGCCCGAATAGGTCACATCGTCGCCGAGATTGGCGCCGCGGTTGACCCCCGAGAGGATGAGGTCGGGCTTTTCGGGCATCAGCTTGCCGATCGCCATCATCACCGAATCGGTCGGCGTGCCGGTGCACGACCAGCGGCGTTCGGCGTGCTGGCGGACGCGCACCGGGCGCGAGAGGGTGAGCGAATGGCCGGCGCCCGATTGTTCCTCGGCGGGGGCGCAGACCCAGATATCGTCGCTGAGCTGGCGGGCGATCGCTTCGAGAACCGCGAAACCGGGGGCGTGATAGCCGTCGTCGTTGGTGAGGAGGATGCGCACGGTTCTTCTTTCTGTTCTTTCGTCATGCCGGGCTTGACCCGGCACCCGCCTTTTCGCCTTCAAGAAGGCGGGCCCCGGGTCAAGCCCGGGGTGACGATGATTTAGCTTGCCGGTTCCAGCGTCGTGATCCCGCCCATGTAGGGAAGCAGCGCCTCCGGTATTGTGACACTGCCGTCGGCCTGCTGGTAATTTTCGAGGATCGCGACGAGCGTGCGGCCGACCGCTAGGCCCGAGCCGTTGAGCGTGTGGACAAACTCATTGCCCTTCGCGCCCTCGCGGCGGAAGCGGGTGTTCATGCGCCGCGCCTGGAAATCGCCGCAGTTCGAACAGCTCGAAATCTCGCGATAGGCGTTCTGGCCGGGCAGCCAGACCTCGAGGTCATAGGTCTTGCGCGCGGCGAAGCCCATGTCGCCGGCGCAGAGCAGCATTTTGCGATAGGGCAGGCCGAGCCCTTCGAGGATCAGTTCGGCGGCGCGCGTCTTGCGTTCGAGTTCAGCGTCCGAATCCTCGGGACGGACGATCGAGACCAGCTCGACCTTCCAGAACTGGTGCTGGCGGATATAGCCGCGCGTGTCGCGGCCCGCCGATCCGGCTTCGGAACGGAAACAGGGGGTGAGCGCGGTCATGCGGATCGGGAGCTGCTCTTCGGGCAGAATCTCTTCGCGTACCGCGTTGGTCAGGCTCATTTCCGACGTCGAGATCAGCCAGCGGCCGTCGGTGGTCTGAAACAGATCCTCGCGGAATTTGGGAAGCTGGGTCGTGCCGAACGCCGCCTCGTCGCGGACCATCAGCGGGGTCGCGCATTCGGTGTAGCCCTGCTCGATCGTCTGGCGGTCGATCATATACTGGCCGAGCGCGCGTTCGAGGCGCGCCATCTGGCCGCGCAGGAAGGCAAAGCGGGCGCCCGACATCTTGGCCGCCGTCTCGAAATCGAGTCCGAGCGCGGGCGCGAAATCGGCGTGTTCCTGTGGCGCGAAGTCGAAGCTGCGCGGGGTGCCCCAGCGCGAGATTTCGACATTGCCGTCCTCGTCTTCGCCCTCGGGCACGTCGGCGGCGGGCAGGTTGGGGAGGGCGGCGAGCCTGTCCTGCAGCGCCGCGAGTTGATCGCGCTCGGCGGTTTCCTGCGCCGGGAGCGCGGTTTTGAGGTCCGCGACCTCGGCCTTCAGAACCTCGGCGCGGTCCTTGTCGCCCTGCGCCATCGCCTGGCCGATCAGCTTCGACGCTTCGTTGCGCCGTGCGAGCGCGCCTTGCATGTCGGTCTGCAGCGCGCGCAGCGATGCGTCCATCGCCAGGATTTCGGCGGACAGGGGTTCGAGACCACGGCGCGCGAGGCCGGCGTCGAACGCTTGCGGGTTGTCCCGGATCAGGCGGATATCGTGCATGGCCGCGCTATGACGGCGCGGCGCTAGTGGTGCAAGTCCGGTTTAGCGGTCGATAAGCGCCGCAAGCTGGCCGATCGCGGTACCCCAGCCCTCCTGAAAGCCCATCTCGTCATGCTTGGCGCTGTCCTCGGGGTTCTTGTGGAGGACGCGCGCCGCGTAGAGCGTGCCGCCGTCCTGCGCCTCGAAGGTCAGGATCGCGGTGATCGCGAGCCAGGGTTCGGCGGGTTGCCAGCCTTCGGTGAGGACGGTGGTGAAGACGAGCCTTTTCTCGGGCACCGCCTCCAGGAAGCAGCCGTCGACATGCGGTTGAAACGCGCCGTCACCCTCGCGCATCCGGGTAACGAAACCGCCGCCGGGGCGCAGGTCGAGCGTGTCGACGCGGCATTCGATCGGTGCGGGAATCCACCATGCAGCGAGCTTGGCGGGGTCGCTCCAGGCGTCCCACACCGCCGACGGCGGTGCCTTGATCAGGCGCGAAATGGTCAGTTCGGTTTCGTTGCTCATGGGTTCTTCTCCTGGGGGATTTGCGATTCGACGAAGGCGGCGAGGCGGTCGGTGCGGCCCTGCCAGATGGCGCGCTGCTGCGAGAGCCAGCTTTCGGCTGCCGCGAGGCGGTCCTCGTTGATGTGGCAGGTCCGCACGCGGCCCTGTTTCTCGGACCGGATCAGTCCCGAGGTTTCGAGCACCGTCAGATGCTTGAGGAAGGCGGGAAGGCCCATCGCGAAGGGTTCGGCCAGCCGCTTCACGGGCGCTGCGCCTTTGAGCAGGCGGCTGATCACCGCGCGGCGCGTCGGGTCGGCGAGGGCGTGGAAGACCGAGTCGAGGGGTGTTTGTTGGTTTACCATCTAGTGAACCATATGAAACAGTTTTCCATATGGCAAACTGTTTCTGCGGCGCCAAGAAAAAGGGCCACCCTTGCGGGCGGCCCTTGAAATGGTGGTCCGGATCGGACCTCCAGTGGATGGCTTATGCGGCGTCCTGTTCCTGGCCGTTGCTGTTCGCGGCGCGGCGGCGCGCGACGAGCGCGGCGGCGGCGGCGCCGAAGAGCAGGAGCATCGGCGGGGCCGGAACGGGGGTCGGGGTGCCCGACGAACCGCTGCTGGTACCGCCCGAGCTCGACGACGAGGAGGAACTCGACGACGAACTGCTGCTCGACGAGGAGGATGAGGAACTGCTGCCGGTCGAACCGAAGCTGCTGCTGCCGCCGGTCGCGCCCGACGAGGTGGCCCCCGACGACGTGCTGCTGCTCGAGGACGAAGACGAAGAAGAGCTCGACGAGGACGAGCTGCTGCCGCCCGAACCACCCGAGCTGCCGTGCGACGAACCGCCCCAGCCCGAACTGCCGTGCGACGAGCCGCCTTTCGACGAATTGCCATGCGACGAACCGCCGTGCGAGCTGCCGCCATGCGACGAGCCGCCCTTCGACGAGTTGCCGCCGCCCGACGACGAGGAACTCGACGACGAAGAGGAGGAGGACGAGCTCGACGACGAACTGCTGCTCGACGAGGAGGTCGAGACGTTGCCAGACGACGTGCTGACATTGCCCGACGAGGTCGAGACGCTGCCGGTCGAGGTCGAGACGCTGCCGGTCGAAGTCGACACGCTGCCCGTCGAGGTGCTCACACCGCCGGTCGAGGTTGAGACATCGACATTGCCGGTGGAGGTCGAGACGCTGCCGGTCGAGGTCGAAACGCCCGACGAGGTGCTCGACGAGGTGCTGACGCCGCCGGTCGTCGTCGAGGTGACGACGATGCTGCCGCTGCTGCCGCCGCCGCTCGATCCGCCGAAGAAACCGCCAAAGAAGCCGCCGCCGAAGCCACCGCCAAAGCCGCCGCCGACCACGGTCACACCGCCGCCACCGCCGCCGCCGCCTTCCCAGCCGCCGCGCTGCGGGAAGGGCGCATAGGGGATCGGGGGCAGGGGATCGTCTGGGTGACGACCTGGGTCTGCGGAGTTACGGTGCGGATAACGCGCTTCGTCGTGACGACGCGGCGCACGCGCTTGACCGGCTTCTTCGCCGCATGGCGCTTGCGCACGACGGGTTTGCCGGCGCAGGGCGAACAGGACTTGGTCGTTTGCGCCCGTGCCGCCGGCACGTCGCTGATCTGCATCGCGCCGGTACCGATGATCGCACCGCCGCAGGTGCAGGCGCAGAGCTTTGCGAGGGCCATTCGGACAGACATAGGTTTCTCTCTCTTTTCCCGTTGCTTGGTGGGAAGGTGCCACACCCCGACACCCGCTTGCACCTGTTCTGGTGCCAAAAGGCCAAAGCTTTGTGAACGCCGCAATTGCGTTAACCGCGTTTGACTGTCCGACAGCGGGAAAAGGAGGGCGGAATCAACTCCCGTTGCACCCACTGTCCCAAAACGGAACGGAAATTTGGACGATTCCCCGGCTGTGGTTAACCCGAGTGCCAAAAACAGGCGTTTGGCGACCGCGATGGCGACCGACGAGAATCGCATCGGCGGTGACGGCGGTTCAGCCTTGCTTCACCCCGCAAACGCCATCCACCGCTTCGACGCTTGTATCGCATCCAACGGCTGGTTATAGGCGCGCGCACTCCCCCGGTCCGCCATGCCCGGCGGTCCGCGAGACGAAAGGACGCAAGAGCCCGTCATGCCGACACAGACCGCCGACATTGGCGCCGACGCGCTCCGCGAAGCCAAATCCAACCTCGATACGGACTATGTCCCCCGCGACGACGAGCCGTTCATGAACGAACGGCAGCAGGATTATTTCCGCGGCCTTCTGGTCGCCTGGAAAAGGTCGATCCTGTCCGAATCCGAATCGACGCTTGCCCAGCTTCAGGACGGTCCGCTGCGCGAACCCGACCTGGCCGACCGCGCGTCGAGCGAAACCGACTGGGCGATCGAACTGCGAACCCGCGACCGCCAGCGCAAGCTCATCTCGAAGATCGACTCGGCGATCCGCCGCCTCGACGAGGGCGAATATGGCTATTGCGCGGTGACCGGCGAGCCGATCTCGCTTGCGCGGCTCCAGGCACGCCCGATCGCGACGATGACGCTCGAGGCGCAGGAACGCCACGAGCGCAACGAGCGGATCTCGCGCGAGGACTGATCGAAGACCGGCAGCGCCTGCCCCAGAGTGGGACGGACCGGCGAAATTTACGTTTCCGCAAGGGCTGCGCCCTAGATTCGCTATCCTGACTTTTAACGCGGGGAACGGGTCGCAATGGAATCGCGCGTGCCGACATCGATAGACGAAGAAGTGGCGGCGCTGTCGCGCAGCGCCGATCGGGACAGCCTGTTCATGCAGGCGAGGGTGGCGATGGCCGGAAAACCCGAACCGATTCTTGTCCGCGTTCGCAATCTGTCGGCGGGCGGCATGCTCGCCGAAAGCCCGATTTCGGTCGTGCAGGGTGCGGTGGTCGAGATCGAACTGCGCAATGTCGGACATGTGCCCGGGCGCATCGTATGGACCGGCGACAAGAAATTCGGGATCGCCTTCGACCGCGCGGTCAATCCGCAGGCGGTGCGCCGCGACGTGGCGCCGCAAAAGGAGGATGTGCCGCCGACGCTGGCCGGCCTTCGTTTGAATAAGGGCCGACCGCCGATCCGTCCGCGCTGACCCGTTCCGCGTTCGGAAGGCGCAGCGGGCGATCAGCGGCCGAACCTGGCGCGATCGTTAGCCGTTCGCGAACAGCTCTTCCTTGATTTTCAGCTTCTGCTTTTTCATCTGCGCCAGCAGGCCCACATCGGGGGCCGGTCGCCGTTCTTCATTCGCAATTTTCGCATCGAGGTCCGCGTGACGGGACTTCAGGGCGGAAAGGTGCGACATGTTCATCGGCCAGTCTCCTTCATTTTTCGACTCGGTTGGCAGGACCGAATAAAACATGGATCACAGAGTTTGTCGCGCCGTTAACGCGGCGATTCGGTCAGCCGGTCCCCGTTGCGGATAGATTGTGATCGTGGCAGGAAGCGGCGCGTGAACCCCGACGAGATCAGCCAGCGCCTCGAACTTCTTCGTATCGAGCATCGTGACCTCGATGCGGCGATCGCCGCGCTCGGCGTGACGGTGGTTCCCGACCAGCTGCAACTGGCTCGACTCAAAAAGAAAAAGCTGCGGCTGCGCGACGAGATCGCGTGGTGCGAGGACCAGTTGATCCCCGACATCATCGCCTGACCCGCGGCGTCATCCGACTCAAAATGGGACGGGCTTTCGAAATATTGGTTAGCGCCGTTGCAGGCATGGCGCCGGCCGTGGCATTTCCCGCCGCATGAACAGGGGCGTTTCAGAATTGGCGACGATCGGCCTGCCGGTGCGGCGTGCCCAGGTCGAAAATCTCTATGTCGAGGCGATGGTGCTGGCCGACGAAGCGCACACCGCCTTCGCCGCCGCGCGTGACCTGGGGGTGGTCGGCGTCGGGGGCACGCGTGACAGCCTGCTTCAGATCGGGCTTGCCTGCGAATCGCTCAAGACGACAACACGGCTGATGCACATCATCGCCTGGCTGCTCCATCGCCGCGCGATGATCGGCGGCGATCCCGGAGCCGGGCCGAACGACAGCGCGGCGCGCATCGGCGAACCCGTCGTCGCCGACTGGGATATCTGCGTCCGGTTCGACGACCCCGTCCGCCGGATCATCGCCGCGAGCGAGCGCCTGTTCGAACGCATTGCGGCGATCGAGGCCGGATGGGACGCGCCGGTCGCCGCGCCGCCGGTGCAGGCGATGCTGGCGCGGCTGGAGGCGCGGCTTTGAGCTTTGGCTGATTGGCGGCGGCTTTGGGGTGGGGAGTGGACGTCGCCTCATTTTCCGTCGTCATCCCGGACTTGATCCGGGATCCCGCTTTTTAAGGCATCAGCAGGCTTCAGCCTCAAGCGGGACCCCGGATCAAGTCCGGGGTGACGAAACAAGAAAGGCCGACTCTCGCTTGTTAACAGTCAGCCGGCCAGCCACTCGATCCATGCGCCATGGGCGTGCGCGCGGCCGAGCATCTTCGGTGCGCCATCGCCCGGCCAGTGGCGCACCACCAGTTCGTGATGGTGCACGGTGCGGTTCGCTTCGAGCGCGATCCAGGCGAGCGGGCGGTCCGCGGTGGCGCGGGCGCCGGCGGCCTCCATCGCCGCGGTGACGCGCGCCTGCTGATCGGCGGGGACATATTGCCAGACGATCGAATGCATCAGGACGCGCGTCGTGCCCGCGGCCTGCGGTTTCGCGAGTTCGGCCTCGACAAAATCGGCGGCATTGCTGTGGACGATGTCGGGTTTCTGCGCGGTCGCGGCGGCGATCGCGGCCTCCATGCGTGCGAAGCGGATATGATGCTCGGGCCAGATATAGGCTTTCAGACGCAGCGCCTGCGCCGGGTCGCTGAGGTCGACGGGGGCGACGTCGCACCCCTTGGTGCCCGCGATCTCGATCTTGTGCTGTGGCGGATGGCGCCCACGCCATTCGGGGGTGAAGGCCATCGCGCCGGGCAAAGGCCCGACCTGCACGCCCGCGAGATCATAATGATAGCGCGCGAGCATCAGGTTGATCCCGGCGCTCGACCCGATTTCGAGGCACTGGAAATGCGGCGGCAGGCCTTGTTCGGCCAGCCAGAGCATCGCGGCGATGAAGTTTGACGAGCGCCCCGCCTCGTTGGTCTGCGGCGGGCCGTCGAGCCAGGGGAGGAGCGCCGCCTCGTGCCGCTGCACCGTGCCCGCGATGATCGCGGCGTCGTTGATCCCTTCGGCATCGGCATAGATGGGGGCGAGTTCGTGCGCGATCCCCGCGAGGTGCAGCGCATGCAGCCCGCCCGCGGCGCGCAGGGGCAGGGCATCGGCGAGCGGCGGACCCTGCCATTCGGCGATCCGCCGCGCGAATCCGCTCGCGGGCGCGCCGAGCAGGGTCGCGATCGCGGCGACGATGCGCGCGGTCACCGGCGCGTCGTTGGCCCGGCAATAAAGCACCTGGTTGGCGAAGGCGCCGCGTACCGCGTCGGCGCCGGTGTCGCCGAGTTCCATCGGCTGGAGTCGCTCGCTCATTGCCCTTTCTCCCGGGCCCGCTTATGGGCTGGCGCGCTTATGCCCGAACCCATCATCTTTGCCATCCCGAAAGGGCGGATTCTCGACGAGGCGTTGCCGTTGCTGGCCAAGGTCGGCATCGAACCGGCTGCGGACTTCTTCGATCCGAAGAGCCGCGCGCTGGTGTTCGCGACCAACCAGCCGCATGTCTCGCTGATCCGGGTGCGCGCCTTCGATGTCGCGACTTTCGTCGCGCATGGCGCGGCGCAGCTCGGTATCGTCGGCTCGGACGTGATCGACGAGTTCGATTACAGCGAGCTTTACGCGCCGGTCGACCTGGGCATCGGCCATTGCCGCCTGTCGCTTGCCGGGCCGGCGGACAGCGCGCCGCCGGGACTGGGGTCGAGCCATATCCGCGTCGCGACCAAATATCCCGCGACGACGCGCCGCTGGTTCGCCGCGCAGGGCATCCAGGCCGAATGCATCAAGCTGAACGGTGCGATGGAGATCGCGCCGAAGCTGGGGCTCGCGTCGCACATCGTCGATCTGGTTTCGACCGGACGAACTTTGGTCGAGAACGCGCTCGCCGAGCAGACGATCATCAGCGAGGTGTCGGCGCGGCTGATCGTCAACCGCGCCGCGTTCAAGCTGCGCTCGGCCGAGGTGCCGGCGCTGGTCGAACGGTTCCGTCAGGCGGTGGGCGATGCGGCGGCTTGATGCCTCCGAACCCGGTTTCGCGGCCGCGTTCGATGCGCTCGTCAACGATCGGCGCGAAAGCGATTCCGACGTGTCGGCCGACGTCGCGGCGATCATCGCGCGGGTGAAGGCCGAGGGCGATTCCGCGCTCGCCGATTATACCGCGAAGTTCGACCGCTTCGATCTCGACGCGAGCGGGTGGAGCATTTCGAAGGAAGAATGCGCAGCGGCTTACGACGCGCTCGCACCCGAACTGCGCGATGCGTTGAATCTCGCGGCCGACCGCATCCGCGCCTATCATGCTGCGCAGTTGCCCGAGGATCGCGACTATCGCGACGCGGCGGGAGCGCGGCTCGGCGCGCGCTGGAACGCGGTCGACGCGGCGGGGGTCTATGTTCCCGGCGGACGCGCGGCCTATCCCTCGTCGGTGCTGATGAACATCATTCCCGCCAAGGTCGCCGGGGTCGGGCGGATCGTGATGATGACCCCTACCCCGGGCGGCGAGGTCAATCCGGTGGTGATGGCCGCGGCGCATATCGGCGGGGTCGACGAAATCTGGCGGATCGGCGGCGCGCAGGCGGTCGCGGCGCTCGCCTATGGCACCGACAGGATCGCGCCGGTCGATGTCGTCACCGGCCCCGGCAACGCCTGGGTCGCCGAGGCGAAGCGGCAGGTCTACGGGGTCGTCGGCATCGATATGGTCGCGGGGCCGAGCGAGATCGTCGTCGTCGCCGACAATCGGAATGCACCGCATGTGATCGCCGCCGATCTGCTCAGCCAGGCCGAACATGATCCGACGAGCCAGTCGATCCTGTTCACCGACGATGCCGCGTTCGGCGAGGCGGTGGCGGCGGCGGTCGCCGAGGTCATTCCGACGCTGGCAACCGCGCGCACGATGGAAGCGAGCTGGGCCGACAATGGCGCGGTGATTGTCGTGTCGACCCTCGCCGAGGCGATCCCGCTCTGCGATCGACTGGCGCCCGAACATCTCGAACTCGCGGTCGATGCCGATGTTGCCGATGCGCTGTTCGCCAAGGTCCGCCACGCGGGGTCGGTCTTCCTCGGTCGTCATACCCCCGAAGCGATCGGCGATTATGTCGCGGGTCCCAACCACGTCCTGCCGACCGGACGCCGCGCGCGTTTCTCGAGCGGGCTGTCGGTCGGCGACTTCATGAAGCGCACCAGCTTCCTCGCGCTGGACGAATCGGCGCTGGCTGCTATTGGCCCCGCTGCCGTTGCGCTCGCGGGCGCCGAGGGGCTGCCCGCCCACGCGCTCAGCGTCCAGAACAGATTGAATTGACCTCGCTATGAACAAACGCGCCCAATCCCGCTCCGCCGCCCGGCTCGCCGCCGTCCAGGCGCTGTACCAGCACGAGATGGAGGCGACCCCGGTCGCCCGGCTGATCCATGAATTCCATCAGCACCGGATCGGCGCGACGATCGAGGATGCCGAATATGCCGACGCCGACCTCGCCTTCTTCGACGATGTGGTGAAGGGCGCGCTGGCGCGGCTCCCCGAAATCGACGCGGCGATCGTCGCGCGGCTGGCGAGCGGCTGGTCGATGGAGCGGCTCGACCGCACGATGAAGGCGATCCTGCGCGCCGGCACCTATGAACTGTTCGCGCGCGGCGATGTGCCGGTCGGCGCGGTGGTCAGCGAATATGTCGACGTCGCGAAGGCGTTTTTCGATGCGCGCGAGGCCGGGTTCGCCAACGGGCTACTCGATGCGATCGGCAAGGATGCGCGCAAGCCTTCCTAAAAATTCCCGTTCGTGCCGAGCGAAGTCGAGACACGTGAAGCCTAGCGCGTCCCAAGCGTGTCTCGACTTCGCTCGACACGAACGGAATTAGGGCACATTGTTTCGGCGAGAGGGTCGTAATGTCCGAAGCCGATTTCATCGCCCGCCTGCAGGCCATCGCGACAGATCCCGCCGCGCGCGGGCTGGTCGATGATGCCGCGGTGCTCGGCGACCTCGTGCTTACCCACGACATGATCGTCGAGGGAATCCACTTCCTGCCCGACGACACGCCGCAGGATGTCGCATGGAAACTCGTCGCGGTGAACCTGTCCGATCTTGCCGCCAAGGGCGCCGCGCCGATCGGGGTGCTGGTCGGCTACAGCCTCGGCGACGATGACTGGAACGCGGCCTTCGTCGACGGGCTCGATGTCGCGCTGCGGCGGTTCGGGATCGTCCTGCTCGGCGGCGACACGGTGCGGGTGCCGGCGGGGACGCCGCGCAGCTTTGGCCTGACCGCGATCGGCCGTGCGCCGGCGGGCGGCGCGCCGTCGCGCGGCGGGGTGAAGCCCGGCGACCAGCTGTGGGTGACCGGGACGATCGGCAATGCGGGGCTCGGCCTCGCGATGCGGCTCGGGCAGGTCGAACCGAACGAAACCTGCCTCGCGGCCTATCGCCGCCCGCAGCCGCAGCTGACCTTTGGCCGGGCGGTGGTTCCGCATGTCCATGCGATGATGGATGTTTCCGACGGCCTGCTGATCGACGCGCAGCGGATGGCGGCGGCGAGCGGGTGCGAGCTTGGGATCATGCTCGAATCGATACCCTTGTCGGCGGCGCTGCTCGCGGTGCGGCCCGATATCCTCGACACGCGCCTCGCCGCGGCGACGGCGGGCGACGATTACCAGCTGCTTTTCGCGGCCGACCCGGGCGCGGCGGCGGCGATCCGCGAGATATCGGCGGGGCTGAATGTCGCGGTCACGCCGGTCGGCCACGCCGGGGTCGGCACGGGAATCATGCTGACCCACCGCGCGCAGCGGATCGCGCTGCCCGCGCATCTCGGTTTCATGCACTGAGCGCGAAAGCCCCGCGAAACGGCCGAATAACCGGGCTTGCCCTCGTTTCGCTTTCTTCCCATAACGCGGCGTCCAATTTGGGGCGGTCGCATCAGGGGAGAGAGCGAACCGGCATCAATAAGTCGGACGTTCGACTGCTATCTTCGCGTTCGCCCTTCTTCAATGGGGAAGGAATAGACACGCATGAATCCGGTTATGATCGCGATAGCGTGCGGCCTGGTGGCCGTACTCTATGGATTCATTACCTCGCGGCAGGTGCTCAGCGCATCGGCGGGTAATGAAAAGATGCAGGAAATCGCCGCCGCCATCCAGGAAGGCGCCAAGGCCTATCTGGGCCGTCAATATCGCACCATCGCCATCGTCGGCGTCGTCGTCGCCATCCTCGTCTGGTGGTTCCTTGGCGAAGTTTCGGCGACGGGCTTCCTGATCGGCGCCATCCTGTCGGGCGTCGCCGGCTTCGTCGGCATGAACATCTCGGTAAAGGCCAACGTCCGCACCGCGGCCGCGGCGCAAACGGGTCTTCAGGCCGGCCTGACCATGGCGTTCCGCGCCGGCGCGATCACCGGCATGCTCGTGGCGGGCCTGGCGCTCCTCGCGATCTCGGTCTTCTTCTGGTATCTGATCGGTCCCGGCGGCTACACCGTCGGCGGTGACGATCGCACCGTCGTCGACGCGCTCGTCGCGCTCGCCTTCGGCGCTTCGCTGATCTCGATCTTCGCGCGTCTCGGCGGCGGTATCTTTACCAAGGCCGCCGACGTCGGCGCCGACCTCGTTGGCAAGGTCGAGGCCGGAATTCCTGAGGACGATCCGCGCAATCCCGCGGTGATCGCCGACAACGTCGGCGACAATGTCGGCGACTGCGCCGGCATGGCCGCCGATCTGTTCGAAACCTATGTTGTCACCGTCGGCGCCACCATGGTGCTGATCGCGCTGCTCCTGAAGAGCGCGGGCGACCAGCTGCTGCCGCTGATGAGCCTGCCGCTGCTGATGGGCGGCGTGTGCATCATCACCTCGATCATCGGCACCTATTTCGTTCGTCTCGGTGGCGGCAAGAATGTCATGGGGGCGATGTACAAGGGCTTCCTCGTCACCGCGATCCTCTCGGTCCCGGCGATCTGGTTCTCGACGAGCTATGTGCTGAAGGGCGACATGAAGACCGTCGTCACGGGTCAGTCGTTCAACGGCACCGACCTGTTCCTGTGTTCGCTGCTCGGCCTCGTCATCACCGGGCTGATCATCTGGATCACCGAATATTACACGGGCACCAATTACCGCCCGGTGCGGTCGATCGCCAAGGCTTCGGAAACGGGCCATGGCACCAACGTCATCCAGGGTCTGGCGATCAGCCTTGAATCGACCGCGTTGCCGACGCTCGTGATCTGCGCGGGCATCGTCATCGCGTTCCAGATCGCGGGCATCATCGGCATCGCCTTTGCGGCGACCGCGATGCTGGCACTCGCCGGCATGGTTGTCGCGCTCGACGCCTATGGCCCGGTCACCGACAACGCCGGCGGTATTGCCGAAATGGCGGGACTCGACGACAGCGTGCGTGAAAAGACCGACCTGCTCGACGCCGTGGGCAACACGACCAAGGCAGTGACCAAGGGCTATGCCATCGGGTCTGCGGGTCTTGCGGCCTTGGTGCTGTTCGGCACCTATACCGCCGACATCACCGAATATTCGGCGAAGCTCGGCCTCGACGCGCCGCTGACCTTCTCGCTCTCGTCGCCCTATGTCATCGTCGGGCTGCTGCTCGGTGCGCTCTTGCCGTACCTCTTCGGGGCGTTCGGCATGACCGCCGTCGGCCGCGCGGCGGGCGAGGTCGTCAAGGATGTTCGCGAGCAGTTCAAGAACAACCCCGGCATCATGACCTATGAGAGCAAGCCCGACTATGCGCGCACGGTCGACCTGGTCACCAAGGCGGCGATCAAGGAAATGATCATCCCGTCGCTGTTGCCGGTGCTGGCGCCGATCGTGGTGTATTTCGTCATTCGCGGCGTCGCGGGGCCGGCCGCGGCGCTCGAAGCGCTCGGTGCGCTGTTGCTCGGCGTGATCGTCGGCGGGCTGTTCGTCGCGATCTCGATGACCTCGGGTGGCGGCGCGTGGGACAACGCCAAGAAATATATCGAAGACGGCAACCACGGCGGCAAGGGCAGCGAGGCCCACAAGGCCGCGGTGACCGGCGACACCGTCGGCGATCCGTACAAGGATACCGCAGGTCCGGCGGTCAACCCGATGATCAAGATCACCAATATCGTGGCGATCCTGCTCCTCGCGGCGCTGGCGCACGGCGCGGCTTAAGCCGCACCGCCTGCGGGTGAAACAAGAGGCCCCGCCGGAGCGATCCGGCGGGGCTTTTTGGTTTCAATTTCAACTTATGTCGGTTGCCATCCCCGCGCGCGCTTTCTAGGCTGCGTGGCAGAGGGAAGCGCGGGCAATCGGCCCAAATGCCAGTGGGTTGCGCTCTCCGTCGGGGCATGAATACGGAGATTATGATGATCAAGAAGATGTTTGCCGCCGCCTTGCTGGCATCGGCAGTGGCGTGGCCGGCGGTCGGCATGGCGCAGGATACGCCCGGGAAGCCGGTGCCCGAGAAGGTTAGCCTCGACGTTCTGGCATCGCTGCCGTTGATGAGCGATCTTCAGATGTCGCCCGGGGGCACGAAAATTGCCATGACGCTCGGCGCCGGCAATGAATTCGGCTATGCGATCCTGGACCTGTCCAAGCCGGGTTCGAAGCCTCAGATTTTCGCGCGCGCTTCGACTTTCAAGGAGGCCGGGCAGCGTGATGTCACTAGCTATCGGTGGGTCGACGATCGCTATCTGATACTTGAGTTGGCTTCGCGAGAGTTCATTTCGCAGTTCGGGCAGCGCGTCGACATCGGCCGCCTCGCCGCCTATGATACGCAAACCGGCAAGACGCACCCGCTCGCTTGGGACATGGCCACGGCCGATGCATCGAACATCTTGCATATCGACAAGGAAAAGAAGCGCATCCTGCTCGCGCGGCAGATCGACGACGGCGATACCGAGAAGCGGTTCAGCTATCAGGTCGACTGGGTCGATGTCGCAACCGGCAAGGTGCTGGAAACGGTCCAGCGAACCAACCCGATCGTTCTTGGCTGGGCAGCGGACAGCAAGGGCGTGGTACGAATGGGATTCGGTTCTAACCGCGACACCGGGGAAAGCCGCTATCTGTATCGATCGGGTCCGGGTGAAAATTTCCGTACCGTGCAGCGCGTGATCGATAAGGATTTCACGGGGTCTGGCATCCAGCCGATCGTATTTCTGAACGAACCCGACATGGCGATCGTATCGAGCAACCACGAGGGTTATCGCGCGATCTACAAGGCCAATCTGGCAACGATGGAAATTGGCGAAAAGCTGTTTTCGGTGCCCGGCTATGATGTCGGCACGGCCATCCCGAACGAGAATCGCGACGGGATTGTTGGCTATGCCTACGCAACCGACCGCACCCGCCGCAAATTCACCGACGAAAGACTCGCTGCGATCCAGAAGTTCCTGACCGAGGATTTTGGGGAAGGCAACGCCGTCATCGTTAGCAGTGACGACGGTGACAAGAAGCTGGTCGTGTCGATGGCTAGCCCCGACCAGATCGGCAGCTATTATCTCTATGACGTCGAAAGTGGAAAGTTTGCGCTGATCGGCCACCGTAGCGATGCGCTGGGCGACGGTAAGCTGAATCCGGTCAAGGCGATCCGATACAAGGCGAGCGACGGGTTGGAGATCGAAGCCGTCCTGACGACGCCGCGCCTGCGCGCGGGCCAGAAGAGCCTTCCGGTCGTTGTTCTGACGCACGGTGGTCCATATGGTGTGCGCGACTATGCTGCTTACGACCAGTGGGCGCAGACCATCGCCGAGCAGGGTTATGTCGTTGTGCAGCCCAATTATCGCGGCTCGGGCGGCTACGGCAACGAGTTCGTCAAATCGGGTCGCCAAGATGGCTTCGGCACCCGCATGCAAGACGACCTCAACGATGTCGTCGACTATCTTGCGGCGCAGGGCGTTGTCGATGCCAAACGCGCGTGCATGATGGGCTGGTCCTATGGCGGCTATGCTTCCGCTCGTGCCGCCCAGCGCGACCCGGCCCGCTGGCGCTGCACGATCGCTGGCGCGGGGGTTTATGACCTTCCGATGATGCGTGACTATGACAAAGGCTATCTCGGGTCATTCGGAGCCAATTATCTGGCCAAGGGCGCCAATTCGCTGATCGAAGTATCACCGGCGCGCAATACCGACACCAAATGGGCGCCCATCCTTATCGTGCACGGTGTTCGCGACCCGCGCGTCCCGATCGCCCAAGCGCGCACACTTGTGTCGCGTTTGAAAGGGAGCGGCAAGAAGCAAGGTGTCGATTTTGAATATATCGAACAGCCAAAAAATGGACATTATGGGATATATTTCACCAAAGAAGAGCGCGTCGAGTGGCTTGGTGGCACGTCGAACTGGCTTGAGCGCTTCAATCCGGCCTACGTCCCATCGGATGCTGATTTCGGCAAAAAGCCGGCGGCCGATCCGCTGATCGCCGGCGCCAAATTCAGCGGTTGATCCCGCACCTGTGAACCCGAGGCGGGCCGCGGAGGATTATCCTTCGCGGCCCGCTTTCATTTGGGCGGCATAGCCCGCCTGGACCATCGCGCTCATCCGGTCGAACAGCGCGTCGGGATCGCTGCGGCGCAGGCCGGGGATCGCGGCTTCTGCACCTTCGGCGACGACGAGCTCGCGCGTGCCCGCATCGACCGCGGCGATAATCTCGGCTGCGGCGAAATCGGGCGACAGGCCATTGTCGATCGCCTTGTCACTTTCGCCGCGCACGCTGCCGTCGGCGTTGAGCGCGTTGCGGCTGACGTTGGTCGCGATCGATCCGGGAGCGACGACGAGCACTCTCAGCCCGAGATGTTCATTTTCGGCGCGGATGCTGTCGTGATAGCCGATCAGCCCATGTTTGGCGGCGCAATAGGCGCTGCGCAGCGGCACCCCGGCGATGCCCGCGACGCTGGAAATCGCGACGATCTTGCCACCGCCCGCCGCGACCATGCGCGGCAGCAGTTGCTGGGTGAGGGCAATGGGGGCGAGCAGGTCGACGTCGACGATCTTCTGATACACCGAAAAATCGGTCTCGATCGCTAGGCTGCGCTGTGAGATGCCGGCGTTGTTGACGAGGCCGTCGATCCGGCCGCACCAGTTCCACGCTTCCTCGGCCATCAACGGCAGCGCGGCGTAATCCGTCGCCTCGAAGGGCAGGATCATCGTGCCGGGGCCGCAATCCTTCGCCACGGCTTCGAGTGCCGCGACATTGCGCCCCGACAGGATCAGCCGCGCGCCGCGCGCCGACAGCGCGCGCGCCAGTGCGGCACCGATCCCCGAAGACGCGCCGGTAACCCACCAAACTTGATCCTGCATATTGGCATCCTATCTGTCATTTCGTCCCAGCCTGAAACGGCTGTGCGGGGGCGTCAAGGCGCCTACCCACGCATTTCCGTGCAGGGGTGGCAATTTTGTTGCGACTCTGTTATAATAAATATCAACACGCCGACATTCTGTCTCTTCCCGTCGCTGGGCTGGGGCACGTTCGGCGTTTCCGATGGAGCCATATCCCTTGTCACTCTGACTGGCTAGCGCCGCCGAAATGCTCCGATCCCCCTCGCAGGAGGGCAGGATGCACCGGCTTTGACCCGCTTCCCCGTCCCCGACAAGGCACAGAAAGGAAACTGCATGTCCGCAAACACCCTCCTCTTCGAAGTCGGTGACTATGTCGTTTATCCGAAGCATGGCGTGGGGCGCGTCATCGAACTGCAGCGGTCGGAAATCGCCGGCATGCAGCTCGAACTCTATGTCCTGCGCTTTGAAAAAGAAAAAATGACCCTGCGCGTCCCGACCAACAAGGCCGAGGGCGTGGGCATGCGCAAGCTGTCGTCGGACAAGACGCTGAAGGAAGCGCTGCAGGTTCTGACCACCAAGCCCAAGGTCAAGCGCACCATGTGGTCGCGCCGCGCGCAGGAATATGAAGCGAAGATCAATTCGGGCGACCTGGTGTCGATCGCCGAAGTGACCCGCGACCTGTTCCGCGCCGACGACCAGCCCGAGCAGAGCTATTCGGAACGCCAGATCTTCGAAGCCGCCTCGAGCCGCCTCGCCCGCGAACTGGGCGCGATGGAAGAGAGCGACGAAAAGACCGCGCAGGCCAAGATCCTCGAGATTTTGAACGAGAATGCGCCGCGCTATTATGTGGAGAAGGTGGTCTAAGCCACGCTTCGACGCGATGAGACAGAGGAAAGGGCGGTCCGAAAGGGCCGCCCTTTTTCATTGCCCCTCTCCCATTTAGGGAGAGGGCAGCGAGACTTGCGAATTTATTCGCTAGTCGCAGCGGGTGCGCGGCGCGGGTTCCTCCCTCTCCCTAAATGGGAGGGGGGATTCAGGGATATTTCGCCCCGACAAAATACAGCCCGTCGGGCGGCGCGTTCAGCCCCAGCGCGTTGCGATCCGCGGCCTCCAGCGCCGCCTGCAAATCACGCGCCGACCATTTCCCGTACCCGACCAGCGCGAGGCAGCCGACCATCGAGCGCACCTGGTGGTGGAGGAAGCTGCGCGCCGCCGCTTCGATGATCAGTTCCTCGCCGTGGCGGCTGACCGTCAGCTTGTCCAATGTCTTCACCGGGCTTTGCGACTGGCAATGCGCCGAGCGGAAGGTGGTGAAGTCGTGCAGTCCGATCAGCAACTGTGCCGCGTCGTGCATCGCCGCGGCGTCGAGCGGCCGGGCGAATTGCCAGGCCAGTCCCTTGTCCCACGTCAGCGGCGCGCGGCGATTGACGATGCGATATTCATAGGAACGACCGATGCAGGCGAAGCGCGAATGCCAGTCGTCGCCCGCCACCTCGCACCCGATGATCGCAATCGGGGCAGGGCGAAGCTGGGCGTTGATCGCCTCCATCAGGCGGAAGGGCGGCAGCGGCTTTTCGATATCGACATGGCCGCGCATCGCGATCGCATGCACGCCCGCATCGGTGCGCCCGGCGCTGAACACCGCGGTGTCCTCGCCGGTAATCTTGGTGACGGCTTGCTCGATCGCTTGCTGGACACTCGGCCCATGCGCCTGCCGCTGCCAGCCCATATAGGGGCGGCCGTCATATTCGATGGTGAGGGCAAAGCGCGTCATCGCCGCCCCTTAGCCGTTCGCATCGAGCGAAGTCGAGATGCTCATCGGTCGCGCGCGCCTTCGAGGTGTCTCGACTTCGCTCGACACGAACGGAAATCAGGCGAGGCGCGTGCCCTGGGGAATCGGGCGGCCGCGCAGCAGTTCGGCGGCGTCCATCGCGGGCTTGCCGGCGCGCTGGACGCGGGTGGCGCGGATCGCGCCGGGATTGCAGGCGATTGTCAGCGCATCGTCGGTCGTGACGCCGGGGGTGGCGCCCGCGATGCTATTGGTGGGATGAACGACCTCGGCGGCGAGCAGCTTGTACCGCTCGCCATCGAGCTCGAAAAAGGCGCCCGGCATCGGGTTGAAAGCGCGGACCTGGCGCTCGACCTGCACCGCACTCGTCAGGAAATCCAGCCGAGCCTCGCTCTTGTCGATCTTGGCCGCGTAAGTAACACCGTCGTCGGGCTGCGCTTCGGGGAGGAAGGCGTGGAGATCGCTGAGCGCCTTCACCATCAGCGCGGCGCCCATCGCGGCGAGTTCGTCGGTCAGCTCGCCCGCGGTCTTGTCGTCGACCCCGGTCCGCCCGACGAGCCGCATCGCGCCGGTGTCGAGGCCTGCGTCCATCTGCATGATCGTCACGCCGGTCTCGCCGTCGCCCGACAGGATCGCGCGCTGCACCGGCGCCGCGCCGCGCCAGCGCGGCAGGATCGAGCCATGGACGTTGAGGCAGCCCTCGCGCGGCGCGCTCAGGATCGCCTGCGGCAGGATCAGGCCGTAAGCGGCGACCACCGCGACATCGAGGTCGAGTGCGGCGAATTCGGCCTGCGCTTCGGGGCTTTTCAGGCTCTTGGGGGTGCGGACGGGCAGGTCGTGTTCTTCGGCCCAGTTGTGGACCGCGCTTTGCTGCACCTTCTTGCCGCGCTGCGCGGGGCGGGGCTGGGTGTAGACCGCGACGATCTGATGCCCCGCGGCGTGGAGCGCGGCGAGCGTCGGTACCGCGAAGGGCGGCGTTCCCATGAAGGCGATGCGCATGGGTGCGGGCTTTGGATGAGGTTGCGATGCGGCGCAAGTCCCTCTCCCATCGGGAGGAGGGTTGCGCAAGCTTGGCAGCTTGCTGCCTAGCTGGAGCTGGGTGAGGCGATGCGCCCGGTCGATAACTCACCGCCCCTCACCCAGCTTCGCCTAGCGAACGAGTTCGCAAGTCTTCGCAACCCTCTCCCGACGGGAGAGGGCATATTGCGCCGACCCCGCAGCCTCACTACCACCACCCCATGGCGTCCACCGAAATCGAAGCCCTCGTCCAGCAACTCGCCCGGCTCCCGGGCCTCGGCCCGCGCTCGGCGCGGCGCGCGGTGCTGCACCTGATGAAGAAGCGCGAGAGCAGCTTCGCGCCCTTGCTCGCAGCGCTGCAGACGGTGTCCGAGCGGCTCGTTACCTGCACCATCTGCGGCAATGTCGACACGCAGGACCCGTGCGCGATCTGCGCCGACCCGCGCCGCGATGCGCGCAGCCTGTGCGTCGTCGAGGAGGTTTCGGACCTGTGGGCGCTCGACAAGTCGCGGCTTTTTCCGGGAAAATATCATGTGCTTGGCGGGCGGCTGTCGGCGCTGGAAGGGGTGCGGCCGCAGGACCTCAGCATCGATGCGCTGGTCGCGCGCGTCGCGGCGGGCGGGATCGACGAGGTGGTGCTGGCGATGAACGCGACGCTGGAGGGCCAGACGACCGCCCATTATCTCGCCGAGCGGCTGGAGGGCTATCCGGTGCGGCTGACGCAGCTGGCGCATGGCCTGCCGGTAGGCGGCGAGCTCGATTATCTCGACGAGGGGACGCTGGCGCAGGCGCTGAGGGCGCGGCGGCCGGTCGGGTGAGGGTGATGCTTCGGTCCCTCTATCTGGCCGTTCGCGCTTGGGTCGACAGGGGTGTGGCCGGCTCGTCCGGCGATACCAATAATGTCCTTTTGGCTCCTATTTTGCTGCCTGTCGCGGTTGCGGCTCTTTTGTTCGGCGGCGACACGCTCTCGGAACGGCTCATTCGGTTGTCCCCGGTTCTGCTTTGGTCGGTGCTTTGGTTCGGCTTTTCGGGCTGGCGCTACTATCTTGCGCTGAGGCGGCAGTCCGTGAGGAATGATCGTCATTTCGATATTTGGGGCAAGCACAAGCTGCCGCCCGAATATGCAGACAGCGAAAGCGCAACCAAGGCGAAGCGGCGGCGGAAATGACGCGTCTCGTCCTGCTGCTTTTTCTCGGCCTCTCCGCCTGCGCCGCGCGCGAGGTCAAGCCGACCGAGCCCGAAATGGACCGTATCGAGGTGCAACTGGCGCAGATGCCGTGCGTGGGGCGCCTCGCGGATTGGGAGCGGATATATCTCTATCATCCCGACTATTTCGCGGAGGAAGTCGACGCCGCGATCAGGGAAGGCCGCGAGCCGCGCCGGAGCGGCTATGACCGGACGAAGATCGAAATCCATCTGCGGCAAGCCAATTTCGAGGAATTCGGCGAGGGCAGGAAGAGCTATGCCGATTATCCCCGCGGTTTGGCCGACACCGATGATCGCGCGTACCGCATCGCCTATGGTTCCTATGATGTCAAAAGCGGCAAACTCGACCTGGCGGCGTGCGGGGCGAATTGACTCCCCCTTGACCCCGCGCCCGCGCATCCATACCTGCACGCCATGGCCCTACTCCCCATCATAGAGACCCCCGATCCGCGGCTGCGCGTCATTTCGAAGCCCGTAGAGACGTTCGACGCCGAGCTGAAGACGCTGATCGCCGACATGTTCGAGACGATGTACGACGCCCCCGGTATCGGGCTCGCCGCGATCCAGGTCGGGGTGCCCAAGCGCATCCTGGTGATCGACCTGCAGGAACCCGATCCCGAGGACGAGGAGGGCAAGCGCCTGATCCGTGACCCGCGCGTCTTCATCAACCCCGTTTTCTCCGAGGAAAGCGAAGAGCATAGCGTCTATCAGGAGGGCTGCCTGTCGGTCCCCGAGCAATATGCCGATGTGACGCGCCCTGCCGAGGTCACCGTCGACTGGCAGGACGCCGACGGCAAGCCTCACAGCGAACGCATGACCGGGCTGATGGCGACGTGCATCCAGCACGAGCATGATCATCTGGAAGGCATTCTCTTCATCGACCATCTATCGCGGCTGAAGCGCGAGATGGTGCTGAAGAAGCTGATGAAGATGCGGAAAGCGGCTTAAATCCCTCTCCCATCTAGGGAGAGGGCAGCGAAACTTGCGAATTTATTCGCTAGTTGCAGCGGGTGAGGGCGTTTTGCCGCCGATAGGGCGCACCCCCTCACCCAGCTTCGCCTAGGCGGCAGAGCCGCCAAGGCTGCGCAACCCTCTCCCTCAAGGGGAGAGGGAAGGGGCTATCCCGCCTTTGCCACCGCGACCATCGCGGGGCGCAGCAGCCGGTCTTTCATCATATAACCCGCCTGCATTTCCTGCACGATCGTGCCGGGGGTCTGATCGCTCGGGATTTCGAGCATCGCCTGGTGCTGGTTGGGGTCGAGCGGCAGGCCGATCGCGGCGATGCGGGTGATGCCGTTGCGTTCGAAGACGCTGAGCAATTCACGCTCGGTCGCTTCGAGCCCGGTGACGAGCGGCTTGATCCCCTCGTCGGCGCGCTGCTCCTCGCTGAGCGCCGCGAGCGCGCGGCCGAGATTGTCGGCGACCGACAGGATATCGCGCGCGAATTTCGTCGCGGCATAGGCGTGCGCGTCGGCGACTTCCTTTTCGCCGCGGCGGCGGACGTTCTGCGTCTCGGCGCGCGAATAGAGCAGATCCTGCTGCAGCGCCGCGACCTGTTCGGCGAGCTTCGCGACTTCGTCATTCTCGCCGGTGGTGGGCGTCGTCGCATCGGCCTCGGCCGCGACATTTTCGGGGGTCAGCGCGTCTTCGGCGCGCGTGTCGTTTTCAGTATTTGTCATAAACCTATCGTATCAGTCTGGAGAGCGATTGAGCGGTGAAATCCACCATGGGAACGATCCGGGCATAGTTCAAGCGCGTCGGACCGATCACGCCGACAACCCCGACCACGCGCCCGTCCGATCCGCGATAGGGCGCCGCTATCACGGACGAGCCCGAAAGCGAGAATAATTTATTCTCCGACCCGATGAAAATGCGGGTCGCGGCGCCCTCGCGCGCGCTGTCGAGCAACTGCGCGATGTCCTGCTTGGTTTCGAGTTCGTCGAGCAACTGGCGGACCCGGTCGAGGTCGCCGACCGCGCTCTCGTCGAGCAGGTTCGCCTGGCCGCGCACGATCAGCACCGGGCGGTCGGCGCCGTCCGACGACCAGACCGCGAGCCCGCGCGACACCAGATCCTGCGCGGCGCGGTCGATCGCGATGCGCTCGGCCTCCATCTCGCGGCGGACGCGCACCATCGCTTCGGCGAGGGTGAGGCCCGACAGGGTCGCGCTGATATAATTGCCCGCCTCGACGAGCGCCGAGGGATTGAGGCCAGGCGGAATATCGATGACGCGATTCTCGACCGCGCCGTCGCCCGCGACCAGCACGACGAGCGCCTGACTCGCCGACAGCGGCACGAAGGCGAGCTGTTTGAGCACGCGCTCATGCTTGGGGACGAGGACGAGGCCGGCGCACGCCGACAGCCCCGACAGCGCCGAGGTCGCCTGCGCGAGCGCGCTTTCGATCGGGCCGGCGTCGGACAAGGACGCCTCAATCTGGGCGCGGTCCTCGGCCGATGGTTCGGCGACCTGCATCATGCCGTCGACGAACAGGCGCAGCCCCTGTTCGGTGGGCAGGCGCCCGGCGCTGGTGTGCGGGCTGGCGAGCAGGCCATATTCCTCGAGATCCTGCATCACGTTGCGGATCGAGGCGGGGGAGAGGTTGAGACTGGCGAGCTTCGACAGCGTGCGCGAGCCGACCGGCTGGCCGGTTTCGAGATAGGCGTCGACGACCATCCGGAACACGTCGCGGGCGCGCGTGGTGAGTTCGGTGATCGGCGGCGTGGTCATGGGGAGGATTTAGGGATGCAGGAGGCCGAGCGCAACAAAGCTGGACCTCGGCTCCTCAAGGATCGTCATCCCCGCCTGTGCGGGGATGACGAAAGGGGGTGCAAAAGGCAATTCTTCTGCCTAGCCTCCCATCCGGGGGAGAAACACATGACCGCACGCCCGCTAACCCAGGACGACCCGCTCGACGATTTCGACCATCGCGACATCGCGCTGCTCGGCCGCAAGCACCGCGTCTATACGATGGGCCGCGGCCCTGCGGTGATCGTGATGACCGAAATGCCCGGCATCAGCCCGCATGTCGCACGCTTCGCGCGCTGGGTCCGCGATGCGGGCTTCACCGTCTATATGCCGCATATCTTTGGCAAGGACGGCGCAGTGCCGCGCATGCCCGGCGCGGTGTTCACTATGATCGGCGGGTGCATCAGCCGCCAGTTCCGCGCCTTTCAGGCCAATGAAAGCTCGCTCGCGACGTTATGGCTGCGTGCGCTGGCGGCGCTGGCGCATCAGGAATGCGGCGGCAAGGGTGTCGGCGCGATCGGCATGTGCTTCACCGGCAATTTTGCGCTGTCGATGATGCTCGAACCCGCGGTGCTGGCGCCGGTGCTCGCGCAGCCGTCGCTGCCGCTCAACGATCCCGCGGGCATGCATATCGCCCCCGACGAACTCGCCGCGGTGAAGGCGCGGATGGAGGCTGAGGACCTGACGGTGCTCGCCTATCGCTTCGAGGGCGACAAATATTGCAAGGCGGCGCGCTTCGCGGCCTATGCGGATGCGCTTGGCGACCGTTTCGTCGGCAAGGTGCTGCCCGACGAAGCCGCGAACCCCGACAGCCCGATGAAGAACCCGCACAGCGTGGTGACGATCCACCTGATCGACGAAGCCGGCCAGCCGACGGTGCAGGCGCGCGACGAAATCCTCGATTTTTTCAGGATGCGGTTGACGGGGTAAAGTTCAGCGCGCGAGTTGGGCGTCGATCTTAGGATCAAGTCTGTAGTTTCGCGGTAAGGCAGGAGCAATGGGGTCAAAGGCGGCGTCGAGCGTTGCAACGTTTTCCAGTTCGCTTTCAATGCAAGGCGTGGTGGCTGTGTAACGAGCTGCGGGACCCCGCACCCGCAGATTCACGATCTTGGGGCCGGGTTTGACGGCAACGAAAGCTCGACTGGGCAATGCGTCACTAAAATTCCTATTGCGATCTTCGCAGCCGACCGACGCGGAATCTTCTATGCCAGTGTCGCTCCAGAGCGGCGTCCAGTGCAGACTCCTCAGCTCGCCGAGCATTTTTTCAAGTTTGGCCCGACCCAGCACAAATTTGGTTCGGGCGATGACGGGTTCTTCCCACATCTTTTTGTCGTCCTTCCCCGGCTCATAGATGGCGGCAATCGTGCAGCCATGATTATCCGGATTCTGCACATACCAGACGATCTCGACATGGCCGGTTCGTTTCACGAAAATGTCGCGTCCCAACGGACATGTTCCGAGCGCTCGCGGTTGGCCATGCTCGACGTTTCGGGTGTAGACGATCTCTTCGAACCCATCGAGACGTCTGGGATCGGCATCGACCAAGGCGATTCCCAAAGTCACGCCGATTGCAATCAACGTAGCTGTTACAGCGGCCATGATCGCGCCGGTTCGCATGGCTGGAGATGCTATACTCTTCTATTTCGATTGGCACCGGCTTTTTCTGGTCAACTCCTTCGCGCGCCGCTAAGCGCCCCCGCACATATTCATAGGAGAATCCCCCATGCGCCCTTCCGGCCGCGCGCCCGACCAGATGCGTCCCATTGGCATCGAGACCGAATTCACCATCCATGCCGAGGGCAGCGTCCTCGTCAGTTTCGGCAACACCAAGGTGCTGGTCACCGCCAGCGTCGATGAGAAGGTGCCGCCCTTCCTGCGCGGCAAGGGGCAAGGTTGGGTCACCGCCGAATATGGCATGCTGCCCCGCGCGACGCACACGCGTGGCAGCCGCGAGGCGGCGAAAGGCAAGCAGTCGGGGCGGACGCAGGAAATCCAGCGGCTGATCGGCCGCAGTCTGCGCGCTGTGGTCGATTTCAAGAAGCTGGGCGAACGCCAGATCGTGATCGATTGCGACGTGATCCAGGCCGATGGCGGCACGCGCACCGCGTCGATTTCGGGCGCCTGGGTCGCGCTGCGGATCGCGGTCGACAAGCTGCTCGCGTCGGGTGCGATCGCCGAGGATCCGATCGAGGACAAGGTCGGCGCGATCTCGTGCGGCATCTACAACGGCACGCCGGTGCTCGACCTCGATTATGACGAGGATTCGGTCGCCGAGGCCGACGGCAATTTCGTGCTGACCGGGCGCGGCCAGATCGTCGAAGTCCAGGCGAGCGCCGAGGGTGCGACCTATGACGAAGAGGGCCTGCTGCGTCTGCTGCGGTTGGCGCGTATCGGTTGCGCCGAGATTTTTGCGGCGCAGGACAAGGCGACGGGGCGCTGAGGTGAATCGCAAGCTCGTCCCCGGCAAGCTCGTCATCGCGAGCCACAATGCGGGCAAGGTGCGCGAGATTCGCGCGCTGCTCGAACCGTTCGGGATCGAGCCGGTGTCGGCGGGCGACCTCGGGCTGCCCGAACCCGACGAGACGGGGACGACCTTCCGCGAGAATGCGCTGCTGAAGGCGCATGCGAGCGCGTCGGCGGCGGGGCTGCCCGCGCTCGCCGACGACAGCGGACTCGAGGTCGCGGCGCTTGGCGGGCGGCCGGGGGTCTATACCGCCGACTGGGCCGAGCGGCAGCGCTTCGAGGGCAATCCGGGGCGCGACTGGTACCTCGCGATGGGCAAGGTCGAGGGGCTGCTCGCCGAGCAGGGGCCGGACGTCGACCGCAGCGCGCGCTTCGTTTGCACGCTGGCGCTGGCGTGGCCCGACGGGCATGCCGATGTTTACGAAGGTGCCGCGCAGGGCAGCCTGACCTGGCCGCCGCGGGGCAAGCTGGGGTTTGGTTATGACCCGGTCTTCGTTCCGGCCGGTAACACACTGACTTTCGCTGAGATCGATCCGGCCGAGAAGCACAAGATCAGCCATCGGGCCGATGCCTTTGCCAAGCTGGTGGCGGGGGCGTTTTAGTTCCCCTCCCGCTTGCGGGAGGGGCTAGGGGAGGGCCTGTGGCCACCACTGATCCACGAGACATGCTCTCCCCCGACCCCTCCCGCAAGCGGGAGGGGAGTGAACCGCTCGCCCTCTATGTCCATTGGCCTTTTTGCGTCAGCAAATGCCCCTATTGCGACTTCAACAGCCATGTGCGCGACAGCGTCGACCAAGAGGTCTGGCGCGCGGCTTTGCTGGCGGATTTGCGGCATGAGGCGGCGTTGCTGCCGGGGCGGACGGCGTCGTCGATCTTCTTTGGGGGCGGGACGCCGAGTTTGATGCCGCCCGCCACGGTGGCGGCGGTGATTGCCGAGGCGGGGGCGCTGTGGGGGCTGGCGGACGATTGCGAGATCACGCTCGAAGCGAACCCCAATTCGGTGGAAGTTGCCGCTTTCGCCGATCTGGCGGCGGCGGGGGTCAATCGCGTGTCGATCGGGGTGCAGAGCTTCGATCCAAAAGTGCTGGAATTTCTGGGGCGGGCGCATAGCGGCGATGAGGCGCGGCGGGCGATTGCGGCGGCGCAAACTTATTTCGACCGCGCGAGTTTCGACCTGATCTATGCGCGGCCGGGGCAGGCGCTTTCCGACTGGGAACGCGAACTGGGCGACGCGCTGGCGTTCGGGACAGGGCATTTGTCGCTGTACCAACTGACGATCGAGCCGGGGACGCGCTTTGCGACGCTGGTGGCGAAGGGCGACCTCGTCATTCCCGACGGCGATGCCGCGGCAGACCTGTTCGACACGACGCAGGCGATGACGCGCGCGGCGGGGCTGCCGCGCTACGAAGTGTCGAACCATGCGCGGCCGGGCGAGGAGAGCCGGCATAACCTGACCTATTGGCGCTATGGCGACTATGCGGGTGTCGGGCCTGGGGCGCATGGGCGGCGGCTGGCGCAGGCGACCGAACGGCACAAGAAGCCCGAGAATTTCATCGCGGCGGTGGAGCGCAACGGGCACGGGCTGAAGGTCGAGAATGACCTGCCCGCGCAAGAGCGTGCGACCGAGGCGATGCTGATGGGGCTGCGGCTGAGCGAGGGTGTCGATCTGGCGCGCGTCGAGGCGCGGAGCGGGCTGGGGCGCGCGGCGTTCGTGGATGATGCGGCGGTGGCGCGGCTGACGGGCCTGGGGCTGATGCGCGCCGAGGGCGACCGGCTGGTGGTGACGGGCGAGGGGATCTTGCTGCTCGACTCGATCCTTTCCGAGGTGGTGAAAACTCAGTAACCTTCCCGCACCGTTCGTCCCGAGCGAAGTCGAGGGACGCGCGGCATGGCGCCAACGTGTCTCGACTTCGCTCGACACAAACGGGATTTGAAGGGCGGTCTTTGGCTTCAGACATCATCCGCGACTGGGATGCCCATCTGGCGCACGAACGGCGCCGGTCGGAGCATACGCGGCGCGCCTATGTCGCGACCGCCGAGCGCTTTGCCGCCTTTCTCTCGGGGCATCATGGCGGCGAAGTCGATGCCGCGATGCTGCGGCGGACGAGCGCCAACGACCTGCGCGCCTATCTGGCGACGCGGCGTTCCGAGGGGCTGGGCAATGCGTCGGCGGCGCGCGAACTGTCGGCGCTGCGAGGTTTCCTGCGTTTCGTCGGGGGCGAGGGCGCGACCTTGCCCGCGCTGCGCGGGCCGCGCGTTAAAAAGGGGCTGCCGCGCCCCGTTGCGCCCGCCGAGGCGTTGCAACTGGCGCAGGACGTCGAGGATAATGCGCGGCTGGGCTGGGTCGGCGCGCGCGATTTTGCGTTGCTGCTGCTGCTCTATGGCGCTGGGCTGCGCATCGGCGAGGCGCTGGCGCTGACCGGCGCGGTGCTGCCGCTCGGCGATGTGCTGCGGGTGACGGGCAAAAGGAACAAGACGCGCGTGGTGCCGATCCTGCCGGCGGTGGCGCAGGCGGTGGCGCGCTATGCCGACGCCTGCCCCTGGCCGATGGAGAAGGAAACGCCGCTGTTCCTCGGAGCACGCGGCGGGCCCCTCCAGCCCGGCGTGGTGCGCGCGAGCGTGCGCTCGGCACGGCGCGCGCTGGGGTTGCCCGAGCGGACGACGCCCCACGCGCTGCGCCACAGTTTTGCGACGCATCTGCTGGCGGGCGGGGCCGATCTGCGCAGCCTGCAGGAATTGCTGGGGCATGCGAGCCTGGCGTCGACGCAGGTCTATACGGCGGTCGATGCGGCGCATCTGCTGGATATTTATCGGAATGCGCATCCTAGGGCTTGAGCGGCGCTATTCCCTTTTCCGTTCGTCTCGAGCGAAGTCGAGAGACGTTGTGCTGGCGCTTTCCTTCGCGTGTCTCGACTTCGCTCGACACGAACGGGGTTGGGTTGGACTCTATGCTTCGTCCTCGCTTGCCTTCGGCTTCCACGTCACTACCCGCCACACGTAAATCAGCACCAGCGTCCCGATCGCGACCAGCGCGAGCGGGCCGACGAAGGCATCGAGATTGGCGAACTGCTTGCCGAACCAGTGGCCCGCGCCCGCGAGCGCGGCGATCCAGATCGTCGACCCCGCGGCCGTCCAGACGAGGAATTTGGCCTGGTTCATCCGCACCATGCCCGCGGGCAGCGACACCATCGTGCGCGCGACGGGCATGAAGCGCGCGAAAAAGACGATCGCGGGACCATATTTCACGAACCAGCCGTGCAGCCGCTCGACCTCGGCCCAGTCGAGCGTCAGCCAGCGGCCGTGGCGGTCGATGAAGGGCTTGAGCCGTTCATAACCGATCCAGCGCCCGATCGCGTACCAGACCCAATTGCCGGCGGTCGTCCCCGCGACCGCGACCGCGACGAGGGTCCAGAAATCGAAGCGGCCCTGCGAAACCGCGATCCCGCCGAGTCCCATGATCACTTCGGACGGGATCGGCGGGAACACATTTTCGAGTACCATGAGGATGAAGATCCCCACATAGCCCCAGGCCTGGATCAGGTTCAGAATGAAATCGGTCATGGCGGGTCAACGCGCGCCGCGGTCAGCCGATCCGCCGCAGGATCGCATCCCAGATCATGCCCGCCGTGTCGCTGTTGTTGAAACGGTCGATCGCGACGATGCCGGTGGGCGAGGTGACGTTGATTTCGGTCAGCCATTCGCCGCCGATCACGTCGATGCCGACGAAGATCAGCCCGCGTTCCTTGAGCGCCGGGCCGAGCGCGGCGCAGATTTCCGCCTCGCGCGGGGTCAGTTCCGCCGCCTCGGCATAGCCGCCGACCGCGAGGTTCGAACGGAATTCGCCCTCGCCGGGCTTGCGGTTGATCGCGCCCGCGACCTCGCCGTCGACGAGCACGATGCGCTTGTCGCCCTGGCTGACGCTGGGCAGGAATTGCTGGACCATGAAGGGTTCGGGCCACACCTGTCCGAACAGTTCGACGAGCGCGCCGAGGTTGCTGCCGTCGGCGTCGATCTTGAACACCGCCTTGCCGCCATTGCCGTGGAGCGGCTTGATCACGACGGCGCCGTAACGCGACTGGAAATCCTTGGTCGCCTCGAGGCTGCGCGTGACCATCGTCGGCGGCATGAACTGCGGAAAATCGAGCACGAATACCTTTTCCGGCGCGTCGCGCACCGCGGCGGGATCGTTGACGACCAAAGTCTCGCCTTTGATCCGTTCGAGCAGCCAGGTGCCGGTGAGATAGCCGAGGTCGAAGGGCGGGTCCTGCCGCATCAGCACGACATCGATGTCGCGGCCAAGGTCGAGGGTGACTTCCTCGCCGAATTTGTAATGCGCGCCGGCCTCGCGCTGTGCCTCCAGCACCCGGTGCGCTTTGGTGGTCAGCCGCCCGGCCTCCCACGTCAGCCCGCGCACGTCGTAATGATAGACGGTGTAGCCGCGCTCTAGGGCGCTCAGCATCAGGGCAAAGCTGCTGTCGCCATTGATGTTGATGCCATCCATCGGGTCCATTTGCACGGCGGCGCGCAGGGTCATGCTCTTCTCCTTGGGCGCCGTCAGGGCTGCCAGACGTGGACCAGATGGCGTGGCAGGCGGCGCGGCGCAAGGAGCATCACGTCGATCCGGATGTCGTCCTGTGGCCGGGCGAAGCGCGGGGCGAGCATTTCGGCCGCCGCGGCGACGCGGCGGAGGCGATATTGGTCGATCGCGAGATCGAGATCCTCGGGCCGGTCGCGCCATTTGACCTCGATGAAGGCGATAATGCGGCCGCGGCGGGCGACCAGATCGACTTCGCCGACCGGGACGCGCAATCGCTGACCAAGGATGCGCCAGCCATGGAGGCGAAGCCACCAGGCGGCACGGCGTTCGGCCTTGCGCCCGCGCGCCTCGGCCTCGGCGCGTTTCACCCGGCGCCCTTGAGCGTGAGCGCGCGGGCGTAAACATCGTGGCGGTCGAGTCCGAAGCGCTTGGCGACCGCCTTGGCGGCCTGCGCCACCGGCTTGTCGGCCATCGCTTCGCGGAGCGCCGCATCGAGGGTGGCGTCGTCGGCGGTTTCGGTCACCGCTTCGCCGGGCGGGCCGACGATGACGACGATCTCGCCCTTCGGCGGGGCGTCGGCGTAGCGTGCCGACAGTTCGGTCAGCGTGCCGGTGACGCATTGTTCGAAGAGCTTGCTGATCTCGCGCGCCACGGCGGCCTCGCGGTCGCCCAGTCCTTCGGCGAGCGCGGCGAGCGATGCCGAGAGGCGCGGCCCGCTTTCGTAGAAGACGAGACTTGCGCGCAGGCCGGCAAATTCGGCGATGGTGTCGGCGCGGGCCTTGGCCTTGCTGGGCAGGAAGCCCGCGAACAGGAAGCGGTCGCTGGGTAGCCCCGACAAAGTGATCGCGGCGATCGCGGCGCAGGGGCCGGGCAAGGTGGTGACGTGGCGCCCCGCCGCGCGCGCGTCGCGCACCAGCTTGTAGCCGGGGTCGGAAATCAGTGGGGTGCCGGCATCCGACACCAAAACGACGACTTCGTCGGCCATCCGCGCAACCAGCGCGGCGCGCGTGCGTTCGTCGCTATGGTCGTGATAGGGGGTCATCGGAATTCGCAAACCCAGATGCGAAAGCAGCTTCGCCGTCACACGCGTGTCTTCGGCGGCGATCAGGTCGGCGCGGGCCAGCGTCGCCGCGGCGCGCGCCGTGATGTCGCCGAGGTTGCCGATGGGGGTCGCGACGATATAGAGTCCGGGCAAGGGAGAATTTGAGATGGTCGAATCCGGCATGATGCCGCAAATGGCAGAAACTGCTGCCGAGCGCCAAAATAATGCGTCGCCGCGGCGGCAAATGCTGCGCATGGCGGCGGTGATGGCGATGGCGGGGCTGCTCGCGGCGTGCCAGGTCGTGCCCAAGGGCAATGGTCCGACGACGGTGGTGACGCCCGATCGTCCGCCCGAGGCGATCGAACCCGGACTGCCGACCGATACCGACCGTCACCGCGTCGCGCTGCTGGTGCCGCAGACCGGACCCAATGCCGATGTCGGCATGGCGATCGCCAATGCGACGACGCTGGCGCTGCTCGACACCAAGACCGAACGCGTCCGCATCACCACCTATGACACCGCGCTCGGCGCGGCGGCGGCGGCGCAGCAGGCGGTCGCCGACGGCAACAAGCTGATCCTCGGCCCGTTGCTGACCGAGGATGTCGCGGCGGTGGCGCCGGTCGCCCGCGCCGCGAAGGTGCCGGTATTGAGCTTTTCGAACGACAGCGGCGTCGCCGGCAATGGCGTCTTCATCATGGGCTTCGTCCCCGGCCAGTCGGTCGAGCGCGTCGTCGCCTATGCGCGCGGCAAGGGCCATGTCCGCTTCGGTGCGCTGGTACCGAAAAATGTCTATGGCGACCGGTCGGCGGCGGCATTCCGCGCCGCGGTGGCCGAAGCGGGCGGCACGCTGGTCGCGGTCGAAAGCTATGATCGCAGCGCCACCGCGCTGACCGGTGCGGCGCGGCGGCTCGCCAATGGCGGCGCGATGGATGCGGTGCTGATCGCCGATTCGGGCGGCAATGCGATCCGCGCGGTGCCGATCATCAAGGGCACCGGCGGCAAGCAGATCCTGGGGACCGAGCTGTGGAACACCGATTCGTCGCTCGGCACTAACGCTGCGATGCGCGGGTCGTGGTTCGCCAGCGTGTCGGACGGGCTCTATGGCCAGCTCGCGGGCAAATATCGCACCCGGTTCGGCAAGGCGCCCTATCGTCTCGCCAGCCTGGGCTATGACTCGGTCCTGCTGACGGTGCGGATTTCGCGCGACTGGAAACCGGGGACGAATTTCCCGGTGAACCAGCTGCTCGCGGCCGATGGTTTCGGCGGGATCGACGGCATTTTCCGCTTCAACAACCGCGGCATCGCGATCCGCGCGCTCGAGGTCAGCGAAGTCGGGGCGGGCGGTTTTCGCGTGATCGAACCCGCGCCGACGAAGTGGTGAGCGGGGTTCGCGCCTCTCCGAGCGTGGCATAGTCGCCACAGTCGGGCGAAAAGCGGCACCCATTTACCACGGGCAGCCTTTACGACGGCTGCGCGTTCCCTATATGAGCGGTGCGCGCGATCGCGTCGATTCCGCGCGCCTATTATTCACGACCAGGAGATACAGCTATACCACCGCCCACAATTCGCCGCCCGATGGCGCCTATGCCGCCCAAGAACGGCCCGCGATACAATGAATTCATCGCCTCGCCCAAGGTCCGCGTGATCGACGAGGAAGGCGAAAATCTGGGCGTCATGCTGACTGCTGAAGCGATCGAACAGGCGGCCTCGGTGGGCCTCGACCTGGTCGAAGTATCCCCCAACGCCGATCCGCCGGTGTGCAAGTTCCTCGACGTGGGCAAGTATAAATACGAAGCCCAGAAAAAGGCGAACCTCGCTCGCAAGAGCCAGAAGACGCAGGAAATCAAAGAGATCAAGATGCGTCCGAACATCGACGATCATGATTTCGACGTGAAGATGCGCAAGGTGTTCGACTTCCTCGAGGAAGGCGACAAGGTCAAGATGACCATGCGGTTCCGCGGCCGCGAAATGAGCCACACCCAGCTCGGCCTCAACGTGCTCCAGCGCGTCGCCGAACTGACCTCGGAAATCGCGAAGGTCGAGGCGCATCCGCGCACCGAAGGCCGCCAGATGCTGATGGTGATCGCGCCGAAATAAGCGCGCGGGCGTTCAGCCGATCGAAAAATTGCGGGCGGTCGTTCCAATGGGACGGCCGCCCGCTTCGTATCGGCGCTCGGTCATCTGCACGCTACCGTCGGCGGCGATCAGGACGAGCGTCGAGGCGCGGGTGCCGTAGAGGTCGCCGCGCAGGAACAGCGCTGGATCGTCCTCCTCCATCAGCGTGTCGAGCAGCGATGCCGGATCGGTGCGCGCTTCGACCACCGCCGCCAGCGCGGCGCGCAGCCGTTCGGCGCGCGGGCAGGGCTGGTCGACGGGTTCGTTGGCGAGCGCGTGGACGCCGGGCGCGAGCGGCATGATCAGCGGCACCGGGCGATTGGTCAGCAGCCGCGCCTCGCCGCCGCCAACGGCAAACAGATTGAAGGCGTTGAACCGCGGCAGATCGTCCGCTTCGGGATCGGCGAAGCGGCCATCGCCGCGCAGCATGTCGGTGACGAGCGCGCCGCGCGATTCCTTCGCGGGGTCGGGCATCGCGCCGCGCACATTGGTGACGACGACGGTGCGGCCGCTCGGCTGGTGGACGCCGAGCCAGGTGCCGCCGGCCTGCAGGTCGCGGCCGGCGACGATGCCGTTGCCGTCGTTCCATGCGGCGAGCGGCGCGGCGGGGCGGGCGTGAAACTCGTCGCGGTTGCCGATCAGGATCAGCGGCCAGTCGGGATGGATTTGGTGGGCGAGGGCGACGACACACATGGCGATGCCTATCGGGTGCCGCGCCGCATTTGCCAAGCCTGTTCGCGGATTCCGCTGTATTGCGGCGCTATATCACTACATTGCTGGCGGGGGCGAAGCATGATAGTTTCATCGGCGTTTCTGGAGGGGGAGACCGATTATGACACAAGCTGGCAAAACGCCCTGGCACCTGTGGGTCGTCGCGGGGGCTTCGTTCCTGTGGCACCTGATCCCGGTGTCCGACTATGTCGGGTTCAAGACCAAGGCGGCCTGGTATCTGGAAGGCGCGCAGTTGAAGCCCGAACAGATCGCCTGGATCGACGCCTATCCGATCTGGGCCGACATAGGCTGGGCGCTCGGCGTCTGGGGCGCGATGGCGGGCACCTTGCTGTTGCTGGCGCGCAGCCGCCACGCGGTGACCGCCTTTCTGGTCTCGCTGGTCGGCCTCGGGTTGATGAGCGTCTATCAGGTCGGGCTCAAGTCGGCCGAATATCAGGCGCTGTTCGGTGCCGGCGTGCTGGGGTTCCTCGCGGTGATCTGGGTCGTCGCGATCGCGCTGTTTTTCTATGCCCGCGCGATGGCGGCAAAGGGCGTGCTGCGCTGATCTTTTGCCTCCCCCTCCCGCAGGCGGGAGGGGGAGGAGGGGTCGGTTGCCGTGATGCCGCGCTCACCGCGTCCGGATGAACGCCCGCACATCCTCGGACAATTTGTGGCGATCCTCGTCGCGGATATACATCATGTGGCCTGCGCCATAATAAGTGTAGTGGATGCGGTCCTGCGGGATGCCGGTGCGCGACAGCGCATATTCGGCGGCGAAGAACGGCGTCGCGAAATCATAATAGCCCTGCGCGACCAGCACCTTCAGCCCTGAATTCTCACGCAACGCCTGTCCGATATAGGGCGCGACGTTGAGGTAGGCGTTGGTGTCGCGGCCGCCGATGCGCCAGTCCCATTGCCCGCCGATGCTGCCGATCGATTGGTACTCGCGGTCGGTCTTGAAGCCGAGGCCGTCGCGCGCCCAGCTGTTGATCGCGGCCGTATAAGAGGCGTCGATGCCATAGAAGCTGGGGTCGTTGTCGGGGCCTTCGCCGGCATTGTCATAATCCTTGCCGGTGTAGCGGCTGTCGAGGCGGCCGACGGTCAGGCCACGGTCGCGCAGCAATTCCTTGTAGAAGCGCTGCGGGGTGACGCGCAGGTCGGCCTGTTCGAGATAGGTCTCGCTGAGTCCGGTGAAGCGCGCGAGGTCGCGGCGGATCGCGGCGCGTTCCTCGCCCTGGAGCTTCTGGCCCTTGAGCAGCGCCGATGCATAGGGGCCGATCGCCCATTGCCGCGCTTCCTCGACGAAGCCCTCGACCGACGAGGCCTGCGCCTTGCCATGATAGAGCGCGGTCGCGGCCATCGAGGGCAGGTTGGTGATCGGCGACAGCTCGTTGCCCGGGGTGTCGGCCCCCGCTGCGAAATCGAGCACGGTCGAGATCAGGATGATGCCGTTGAGCGCGACATCATTGTAGGTGTCGTTCATCAACTCGTTGGCGACCGCCGCCGAGCGGGTGGTGCCATAGCTTTCGCCGCCGAGATATTTGGGGCTGTTCCAGCGGCCATTGTCGTTGAGCCACAGCCGGATGACCGAGGCGACGAGCTTGGCGTCCTGCGTGACCCCGTAATAATCCTTCGGATCGGCCTTGCCGATCAGGTGCGAAAAGCCGGTGCCCGGCGGGTCGATGAACACGACGTCGGTGACGTCGAGCAAGGCGTCGGGATTGTCGACGATCGGATAGGGCGGGGCGCCGTCGTCGACCCCGGTGCCGGGGATGGCGACGCGCTTGGGACCAAAGGCGCCCATCATCAGCCAGACGGTGCCCGATCCCGGGCCGCCGTTGAACAGGAAGGTGATCGGGCGGTTGGGGTCGCGCGGCTCCTTGATATAGGAGGTGGTGACGACCGCGACTTCGGGCACGCCGTCCTTGGTCTTGATGATCGTCTCACCGATCGTCGCGGCGTAATTGATCCGCTGGCCGCCGAAGGTTCCGCTCAGTTTCGTTGTGCGAACCTGCGGGGTGATGTCGGTGGGCTTTTCTGCCTTGGCCTTGTCGGCGGGCGCGTCCTGCGCATGGACGATGGCAGGCGCGGCAAAGGCGAGCGCCAGGGCGATGAGCGACGGACCCGATTTCATGATTTTCTCCCCGGTTGAGGCGCGGACGCTAATCCGGGCACGGGGAGCGGGCAAGGGTGTCGGTCGGTGGCGGTGGGGCTTTGGTCGAAGCGGAGAGCCTCAGCGGCGCGACAGGATTCGGTCCATCACCCAAGCGGTATGCGCGGCGCTTTCGCCGGTCGAGGGATGCGGGCCGCGACCCGCGAGATGATCGCGCATCGCCTCGACGTGGAAATGCTGGATGACCGGTGGATGCTCGACGACCGTCTCGACGGCGGTGCCGTCGCGAACGAGCCGCTGGGGCGCGTCGTCGAAGATCGAAAACAGGATGCGGCCGCCGCTGCCAATGATCTCGACCCGGTCCTGCCGCTCCGCCGCGCCGAAATTCCAGCTTCCCGACCCCGTCACGCCCGCCCGGTGCAGCCAGCATCCGGTCACCGCATCGGCGGCGCTGTAGCGGCCCTGCTGGTTGACCGCGAAGCCCGCGACGTCGGCAACCTCGCCGAACAGCCAGCAGAACAGGTCGAGGCCGTGGCTCGCGAGGTCGTCGAAATAGCCGCCGGGCGCGACCGCCGCGTCGACGCGCCAGTTGGTCGCTTCGACATCGGCGGGGCTGGCAGGCTTGGTCAGCGTCCAGTGGACATGGCGCACGCATCCGATCGCACCCTCGTCGAGCCAAGCCTTGACCTGCCGGAAGCGGGGGAGCGTGCGACGGTAATAAGCGACGAAGAGCGGCAGGTCGCGCGCGGCGAAGGCGTCGCGGATACGGACGCAGGCAGCGTGGTCGGGTGCCATCGGCTTTTCGATGCAGCAGGGCTTGCCCGCGCGCGCGACGTCGAGCGCATAGGCTTCGTGGCTGTCGGGCGGGGTCGCGATATAGACGGCGTCGATATCGGAGGCGTTGATCAGCGCCTCGGCGCTATCGAAGACATGCGGTACGCCGTGACGGGCGGCATAGTCATCGGCCTTTGAGCGGGTGCGGCCATAGAGGCCGTGCAGGGCGAAACCCTCCACCTGCCGATAGGCGGGCGCGCTTTTGCGCTCGGTTACGTTGCCGCAACCGATCATGCCCCAGCGGATCACAGCCATCGGGTCGTCACCGGCCCCACTTGGTCTTGCTAGCCTTTCCGAACCGCCCCTTGCGCGTGCCCGGCTTGCCCTCGTTCGAGCGCCCGACGCGCGGCGCCACTTGCTGATCCGCCGGCAGGCCCAGCTCGTCGGCTTCGAGCCGGCGGATTTCGTCGCGGAGCTTGCCCGCCTGCTCGAATTCGAGGTCGGCGGCGGCGTCGCGCATCTGTTTTTCGAGGTCGGCGATGTGTGCGCGCAGATTGTGCCCGACCATATGCGCCGGCTTGTCGTCGCCGATGTCGATCGTCACCTGATCCTTCGACGCGACATGCGCGATGATGTCGCCGATGTTGCGCTTGATCGTCGTCGGGGTGATGCCGTGTTCGGCGTTGTACGCCTCCTGCTTTTCGCGGCGGCGGTCGGTTTCGCGCATCGCGCGTTCCATGCTGCCGGTGATGCGGTCGGCGTAGAGGATGACGCGGCCATCGACGTTGCGTGCGGCGCGGCCGATCGTCTGGACGAGGCTGGTTTCGCTGCGCAGGAAACCCTCCTTGTCGGCGTCGAGGATCGCGACGAGCCCGCATTCGGGGATGTCGAGCCCCTCGCGCAGCAGATTGATGCCGACGAGCACGTCGAACACCCCGAGCCGCAGGTCGCGGATGATTTCGATGCGTTCGAGCGTCTCGACGTCGCTGTGCATGTAGCGGACCTTCAGCCCCGCCTCGTGGAGAAATTCGGTGAGGTCCTCGGCCATGCGCTTGGTGAGTGTGGTGACGAGGGTGCGGTACCCCGCCGCCGCGGTCGCCTTCGCCTCCATGATCAGGTCGTCGACCTGTTCTTCTACCGGCTTGATGAAGACCGGCGGGTCGATGAGGCCGGTGGGGCGGATCACCTGCTCGGCGAAGACACCCTGGGTGCGGTCCATTTCCCAGGTACCCGGGGTCGCCGAGACGCTGACCGTCTGCGGACGCATCACGTCCCATTCGGCAAAACGCAGCGGGCGATTGTCGATGCACGAGGGCAGGCGGAAGCCATATTCGGCGAGCGTGATCTTGCGGCGGTGATCGCCTTTCGACATCGCGCCGATCTGCGGGATCGTCTGGTGGCTCTCGTCGACGAAGAGCAAAGCGTTGTCGGGGAGATATTCGAACAGGGTCGGCGGCGGCTCGCCGGGCAGGCGGCCGGTGAGGAAGCGGCTGTAATTCTCGATCCCCGCGCAACTGCCGGTCGCGGCGATCATCTCGAGGTCAAAATTGGTCCGCTGTTCGAGCCGTTGGGCCTCGAGCAACCGGCCCTCGACTTCGAGTTCCTTGAGGCGTTCGGTCAGCTCATGCTTGATCGCCTCCGACGCCTGCTTGAGCGTCGGGCCGGGGGTCACATAGTGGCTGTTCGCATAGATGCGGACATGGTTGAGGTTGGCGATCTTCTTGCCGGTCAGCGGGTCGAACTCGGTGATCTCCTCGATCTCGTCGCCGAAGAAGCTGACGCGCCAGGCCATGTCCTCATAATGCGAGGGGAAGATTTCGAGGCTGTCGCCGCGGACGCGGAAATTGCCACGCGCGAAGGCCTGGTCGTTGCGCTTATACTGGAGCGCGACGAGCTTGCGGATGATCTCGCGGTTGTCGACGACCTGACCTTTCTTGAGGTCGAAGATCATCGCCGAATAGGTCTCGACCGAGCCGATGCCATAGAGGCACGACACCGACGCGACGATGATCACATCGTCGCGTTCGAGCAGCGCACGCGTCGCCGAGTGGCGCATGCGGTCGATCGCCTCGTTCACGCTCGACTCTTTTTCGATGTAGGTGTCGGAGCGCGGCACATAGGCCTCGGGCTGGTAATAGTCGTAGTAGCTGACGAAATATTCGACCGCGTTGTTCGGGAAGAAGCTCTTGAATTCGCCGTATAATTGCGCCGCGAGAATCTTGTTCGGGGCGAGGATCAGCGCCGGGCGCTGTAGCGCCTCGATCATCTTGGCCATGGTGAAGGTCTTGCCCGAGCCGGTGACCCCGAGCAGCACCTGGTCGCGCTCGCCGGTCAGCGCGGTATCGACCAGTTCGCGGATCGCGGTCGGCTGGTCGCCCGCCGGCTCATATTCGCTGACCAGTTCGAACGCCCTGCCGCCCTCGACCTTGTCGGGGCGCGCGGGGCGGTGGGGGACGTAATCGGGGGCGGTATCGATTTCGTCGAGCGAGGTGCGAATCTGAATTGCCATCCCCGCCAATATGGAGGTTATAGGCGCCAATCCAAGGCCGAAAGGCGAGGGGGTCGGGCTTTCGAGGGGGATAGGGTGTCGCTGTCTGTTTTGCCGCTTATTTTCATGGCCATGACGCTGCAGGGCGATGCCACCGCACCAGCCGCGTCGCCCGCCGAAACGGTCGAAGTCGGAAAAAGTCCGGCGATGGTCGAGGCGCTCGCGAACCAGGCGCAGATGGCGCGGGGGCCGCGGCTGATCGGCGAATTCCAGCCGGCCTATAGCGACGAACAGCGTGCGGCGGGAATGCTGGGCCAGGGACGCATATCGATCATCGTGACCGCCGAGGGGAGTGTCAGCGAAGCGGCGATCCGGTACAGCAACGCACCGCCCGAACTCGACGCGTCGGCGCTGGCTGCGGCGCGCGGGCTGAAATTCACCCCGGCGGTCGACAAGGCGGGCAAGGCGATTGCGGTCCCCGCGCTGTTGCCCTTTTCGTTCGAAGCGGCGGGCGGTCATCCCATGTATGTGACGCGCGTCGAACCGGTGTTCAGCGATGCGGCACGCGCGGCGGGGGAACATGGCAAGGTGGTGATCGACGGCAAAATTGGTCCCGACGGGCGGATGATCGACGCGGTCGTATTCCAGAGCAGCCGGTCGGCCTCGCTGGACGCGGCGGCACTCGAAGCCGCCACCGCGTCGCGCTATCGCCCCTATCGCGATGGGGCGGGGCAGCCTTATGCGCTGCCGGTGCGGGTGCCCTTCAGCTTCGACAATTACCGCACGCCCGGGCCCGGCGGCGGCATATTGCGCTATCGCTGCGACCAGTTCGCGCGCGACGAAAGCTGGTGGGCCGCCAATTGGCCGGCGAGCGAGAAGAATGAATTCTATTCGATGATGCTGGGCATCAGCGCGCTGTCGCAGGGCATGCTGACGCAGGTTTCGCAGTTCAAGGAAAAGAAGGCGGCGTTCGACATGCGCTTTGCCGCGGCCCGGCTCGAATGTGCGGCCCGGCCCGACAAGCTTTTCGTCGACGTCATGAAGGTCGAAGGACCGATCGCGCGGCGGATGGCCGAGAAAGCGAAATAGCGCCGCGATATTGGCATTGCCAAGCCGGACGATATGGGGAGGATGATCGCATCATGATTTCGAAGGACAGGGGAATGGCCATGACAAGAGGCATGGTTCTGGCGTTCGCCGGCAGCCTCGTCCTCGCGGCGTGCGGCGACAAGGGGGCGGCCGAACAGGCGCCGCCCGAAAAGCCCCGGCCCGGCAGCTGGACGCAAAAGATCGAGGTTCTCGAACTGAGCGGCGAAGGTGCTCCGGCGAATGCCAGGGAAGAGTTGAACGCGATGTTCGCCGAACTGGGCAACGCAACGCTGTGCATCACGCCCGAACTGGCCGAGCGGATGGATATTGCGAAGCGTGTCGCGGATCTGGCTTCGCAAGGTGGCGATTGTCGCTTTGGACGGCGGATTTCGAGCGGCAAGAATGTCGATTTTTCCGCGACATGCGAAGGGCCGGGCGGATCGATGACGATTGCGGGCAAGGGAATAAGCGGCACGACCGCGCAGGATGTGACGGCGACGATCACCGGGCTCAAACCCGATGGTTCGGTCAAGGGCAAGATGGTCTGGCATGTGACCGGCGAACGCAAGGGTGAGTGCGGGCCGGATGATATCGTCATCCCGGTCCCCGAAGCGCCGGTCGCGAAAATCTGAAGGGAGACGAGTCATGCTGGGTTATGTGACCATGGGCGCCAGCGATCTGGACCGGGCGCGGGAATTTTATTCCGCGCTGCTCGGGACGATCGGCGCCAGCGAGTTGATGCGCATGTCGGATACGGAGGCCAACGGTTTCACGCTGTACGGCACCGGCTGGGGCCAGCCGGGGATCGCGGTGACGCGGCCCTATGACGGCCAGCCCGCAGATCGCGGCAACGGCCATATGGCGGCGCTGGTCGTTGACGAGCGTGCCAAGGTCGATGCGCTGCACGCCAGGGCGCTCGAACTCGGCGGGACGTGCGAAGGGGCGCCGGGGGTGCGCGGCGACGAAGGCGAGCAGGCCTTTTACGCCGCCTATTTCCGCGACCTCGACGGCAACAAGCTTTGCGCCTTTCGGATCGGCCCGGCCTGAGCGCCGCGGTCTGGCTCGACCGGCGGTGGACGCCGCTCCTCATCGGACTGGCGGCTGGGCTGGTCGCGGTCGGCGCGGCGTTGCTCGCCGGCAAGGGGGCGCCGCAGGAGGCGCTGCTCGCGGCGCGCTGGACCGCCCGTGCCGCCGCGCCGGTCTTTCTCGTCGCCTATCTCGCGTCGACCCTGTGGCGGTTGTGGCCGGGGGCGATCACCGCCGCGCTGTTAAGGCGCCGCCGCCAATGGGGGCTGGGGTTCGCGCTGGCGCATACGATCCATCTCGCCGCGCTGCTGGTGAACATCATCGCCTTTCGCCCGCGGCCGGTCGCGACGCTGGTCGGCGGCGGGCTGGCCTATGCGATGATCTATCTGATGGCGCTGACCTCGAACGACGCGTCGCAGCGGCTGCTCGGGCGCGGCTGGAGCTGGCTCCATCGCATCGGCATCCATTATATCTGGCTGATCTTTTTCATCAGCTATGCGAGCCGGGCGATCCACGCCGACCCCGCCTATCATGTCGAGGGGCGGATATTGGCGCCGCTCTTTCTTGTCGCGCTCGCGCTGCGGCTTTATGCACAGCGCAGGCGACGATGATGCGCCGGCAAGGGCGCGCGCACATGATTTTCGGTTGTGGAAGGATGAATGGACTTGCCGGGCGGGAAAACAGGTGGGGCTATTCGCCCGCCCGGCGAAGTCTCTGTGTATGAGGCGGGCGAACCATGTGACCGGCGCCAGGGACCAGCTCGCACCTGCCGATTCACCAACCTCAATTCGTCAAGCCAGACCAAGGCCCGGACCAGACAGCGACGTCATGAAGACAACGTCGCCACAATCATGCAATGCCCGAAATGGGACAAGTTGGCGAGTTACATCGGGTCACGTAGCGGGTTGTCGCAATCCATTAAGGAATTTTTAACCTTGTTTGGGCTTTTTCCGCACACACTTTGCCGCCGCGCAATATTATGTTATGGAACTCGCGTTCGTTGTTACCGTTACAAAGAAGTAACAACGGCTGGTCGCGCCCCGTTATTGGCGTATCTACCACGCCGCAGCTCGCTTGTGGGCATTTGGGGGTAGTATGGACCGCACGAAGGCGAGCGTTGACCAGAGCAGCGATGATGCCGAGCGGATCGTCGCCGACGAACTGGCGCGCCTGCTAGAATCGCCGATGTTCGTGCGCTCGCCGGTGCTCACCCGCCTGCTCCAATATCTGGCCGACCACAGGCTGCAGGGCAATCGCACCGCGCCCAAGGCCTATGCGATCGCGACCGAGGCGCTGGGACGCAGTGCCGATTTCGATCCCGCGGTCGACAGCTATCCGCGCGTGATGGTTGGCCGGCTGCGCAACCTGCTCGACCGTTATTATGCCGAGACGCCGTGGCTGCACCGCTTGCGCGTGCCGCAGGGCAGCTATGAGATCGTCGTCCAGCATCGCGCCGCGCCGCCGAGTTCGCGGAGCGCCGACGCGCCCGACGCGCCGCACGATGAGCAGGGGCCAGCCGGCGCGGCGGTCCCGGAAGCCGCGGGCGGGAGCGCCGTACCCGCCAGGCCGGCGCAGGCCGCCGCATCGCGGCCGCGCGGTATCTGGCTGTGGCTGGGTTTTGTGGTGGCGCTGGCGTTCGCGGCCGCGGCCGGATGGTGGTTCGCCCGTTCCGACGGGCATTTGCTCGGCGCCGATTTCGTCGCGATGCCGACGATCGAGGTGAGCAGTCCGGCGGCGGGCGACACCGGGCCGTCGCGGGCGATGGCGCGCGGGCTCGACAGCAAGCTGCGCGACGGGCTGCGGCGTTTCGAACTGGTGCAATTGCTGTCGTCGCGCGGTCCCGGCGCCGCGGCGCGGCAGACCCCCGCCGACTATCGCCTCGATGCCTCGATCGTCCGCGCGCTCGAGGGCGGTGCGGTCGACGTGACGCTGGTGCTCAACCGCGTTGCCGACGAGCGCGCGATCTGGTCGCAGCAGATCCGGCTGGGGCAGGACGATATTCCCGAATTTCGCGGGCTCGAGCCGGCGATCGCGCAGATGGCGGGCGATTATGGGATCATCGTGCGCGACCAGTTGCAGCGCGAGCCGAACAATTATGCGCCGGGCTTCCCGTGCCTCGCGCAGTTCAACCGGTTGCGGCAGATGCGCACTCCGGTGGCGGCGCAGCGGGTCGACCGTTGCCTGCGCGCCACGATCGTCGACCTGCCGGGCGATCCGGTGCCGCTTGGCGCGCTGTCGTTGCTGCGTTTCGGCGATTGGCAACCGCTGCGCGCGACCCCCAAGGGTAAGCAAGCCTTTGCGGAGGCGCAGGATTTCGCCCGGCGCGCCTATACGGCCGCGCCGAACAGCGCGGCCGGAATTTTTGCGATGGCGCGCGCCCATTTTTATGTCGGTCAATGCCAGCGCGGGGTGGCGATGGGCAACGCCGCGGTCGAGCTCAATCCCTATGACCCCGATCTTGCGGGGTTCATGGGGCTGTTCAAGACATCGTGCGGGCTGACGGCGGACGGCGAGGCGTTGCTGACGCGTTCGGTGATGCTCGACGATTCGCACGCCGGGGTTCCCGCGGTGACGCTCGCCTTCCTACGCTCGCAGCGCGGCGAGCAGCCCGAGGCGCTGGCGCTGCTCGACCGGATGCCCTCGCCGAGCAATATGGAACCGCAATATCTGATGGTGCGGTCGGTCGTGCTGGCGCGGATGGGCAAGGTCGACGAAGCGCGGATATTGTGGCGCCGGCTGCTCGACTATACCGGCCAGCCGGCCGCCGCGCCGCCCGAAATGGTGCTGCGCCAGTTCATGATCACCCCCGCGGTGATCGCGCGCGCGTCGATCGCGCTGCGCGAATCGGGTGTCGTCGGGCCGGGATCGGCGGCGGCGCCCGCCGCAGCCAGGGCGACCAATTGACAGTGGGTTCGCGGGCGAACAGGATCGCCCGATGCTGACCGCGATCGCCGCCCTGACCCTCGCGACCGCGCCGGTTCCGCCCGCCGCGGTCGCGGTCGCGTTCGACCGCGAGGGCCGCATCGAAACGCGGGTCGTCGAAGGCGCGGCGGATCGCGACGCCGGGCGGCTGCTGACCGCCGACGATCCGGTACGGATCGCGTCCATTTCCAAACTGGTCGTCGCACTCGGGGTGATGCGGCTCGTCGAGGCCGGGACGCTCGATCTCGACCGCGACGTGTCCGACTATCTCGGCTGGCGGCTGCGCGCGCCGAGTCATCCCGATGCGCCGGTGACGCTGGCGCAATTGCTCGGCCACCGCGCCGGGCTGACCGACAATATCGACTATGCGCTGCCGCTCGGCACCGATCTGGAAAGGGTTCTGCAAAATCCCGCGGCGTGGGACATCGCCCGACCGCCGGGGGGCGATTTCGCTTATGCCAATCTGAACTATCCGGTAGTCGCCGCGGTGATCGAGGCGGCGACCGGCGAACGGTTCGACCGGGCGATGGCACGGCTGGTCCTCGAGCCGCTCAAGCTCGACGCCTGTTTCAACTGGACGACGTGCGGCGACGGCGCGATGGCGCGCGCGGTGGTGCTGTACGGCGCCGACGGCAGCGTTCAGCGCGACGACCTGAAAGGGCGCCTGCCCGCCTGTCCGGCCGTGCCCGCCGCCGACGGCAGCTGCGATCTGGCCACCTATCGTCTCGGCCGTCATGGTGCCGGGTTCAGCCCGCAGGGCGGTTTGCGTATTTCGGCGAACGGGCTGGCGCGGATCGGCGTGATGTTTCTTCGCCGCGGTGGCGGCTTTCTGAAGCCCCAAAGCCTGGCCCGGCTGGAGGCGATGGCCCCGGTGCATCCGACGAGCGGCGAGGGGACCGGCGGCTTTTTCTGCGAATTTGGCCTTGCGATGCATAGCAATGGCGGCCCGGCGCTTGCCGATCCGGCGTGCCGCGACGATTTGTTCGGCGACGGCCGCCTGCGCCTTGGTCATTCGGGCGATGCCTATGGTTTGCGGTCGGGATTGTGGTTCGACCTTGAACGCGGGCAAGGCATCGCCTATTTCGTCACCCAGGTGCCGGAGGGGCAGAAAGGGAAGCGGTCGGCCTATAGCGCCGCAGAGGAGGCATTGGTCGACAAAGCACGCGCCGGGCACCCCGACGCCAGCCCTCTTGCCAGCCCCGCTGGCGCACACTAGGGCAAATTTCAACATTCACGGCTTAGTCAGAAAAGGAATAGCGCATGAGCGATTCGGCCGAAAAGGTTAAGAAGATCGTCGTCGAACATCTGGGCGTCGAAGCCGACAAGGTCACCGAGGAAGCGAGCTTCATCGACGACCTGGGCGCAGACAGCCTCGACATCGTCGAACTGGTGATGGCGTTCGAAGAAGAATTCGGTGTCGAAATCCCCGACGACGCGGCGGAAAAGATCGCCACCGTCAAGGATGCGATCGACTATATCGAAGCGAACAAGGGCTAACGCCCTGCGGTCCGGCCTGGCCGGACGCGGCGGCGACGCCGCCCACGCGTTTCCGGCTTCCCGGTCCCGAGCGCTCGCGCGCAGAGACCGGGAAGCTTTTTTTATGCGCCCGCTTTCCCTAAAAGGGCGCCGATGATGCTGCCGGGTCCCGGGCGAACGGGGACCGACGAAAGGAATGACTATGCGCCGGGTTGTGGTGACGGGATTGGGTTTGGTGACGCCGCTGGGCGCCGATGTGGAAACCACATGGGCCAATCTGCTCGCCGGCAAATCGGGCGCGGGCCAGATCACCCATTTCGACGCGTCCGACCAGAAATGCACCATCGCGTGCGAGGTCAAGGGGCCCGACCATGAATATGGTTTCGACCCCGGCAAGCGCGTCGACCACAAGGTACAGCGCCAGGTCGACCCCTTCATCATCTTCGGCATCGACGCGGCGGGCCAGGCGATCGAGGACGCCGGCCTCGAGGATATGACCGACGAGCAAAAGCTGCGCGCTGGCTGCTCGATCGGGTCGGGCATCGGCGGCCTGCCGGGGATCGAGAGCGAAAGCCTGTTGCTCGCCGAAAAGGGACCGGGCCGCGTTTCGCCGCACTTCGTCCACGGCCGCCTGATCAACCTGATCTCGGGCCAGGTCAGCATCAAATACGGGCTGATGGGTCCCAACCATGCCGTCGTCACCGCCTGTTCGACCGGCGCGCATTCGATCGGCGACGCGGCGCGGATGATCCGCGACGACGATGCCGACATCATGCTCGCGGGCGGCGCCGAGGCGACGATCTGCCCGATCGGCATCGCCGGCTTCGCACAGGCGCGCGCGCTCAACATGAGCAGCAACGACGCGCCTGAAAAGGCCAGCCGTCCCTATGACAAGGACCGCGACGGCTTCGTCATGGGCGAGGGCGCGGGCGTGGTGGTGCTCGAGGAATATGAGCATGCCAAGGCACGCGGCGCCAAGATCTATGCCGAGGTCGTCGGTTACGGCCTGTCGGGCGACGCCTATCATGTCACCGCGCCGCACCCCGAGGGCTTCGGTGCCTATCGCTCGATGGAAATGGCGCTGAAGAAGGCAGGCATGACCCCCGGCGATATCGACTATGTCAACGCGCATGGCACCTCGACGATGGCCGACACGATCGAGCTCGGCGCGGTCAAGAAATTGTTCGGCAACGAGATCGCCAATGTGTCGATGAGCTCGACCAAATCGGCGATCGGCCATCTGCTCGGCGGCGCCGGCGCGGTCGAGACGATCTTCTGCATCCTCGCGATCCGCGACCAGATCGTCCCCCCGACGCTGAACCTCGACAATCCCGACGAGGGCACCGACGGCGTCGACCTGGTGCCGTGGAAGGCCAAGAAGCGCGTCGTGAAGGCGGCGCTCAACAACAGCTTCGGTTTCGGCGGCACCAACGCCAGCCTGATCGTCAAGGCGGTAGACTAACATCCGATCCTCCCTGTCGCGCAGCGATGGGGAGGGGGACCGTTCGCGAAGCGAATGGTGGAGGGGCCGGCAACGTCGCGCCATCGCCCCTCCGTCAGCGCTTCGCGCTGCCACCTCCCCATCGCGGCGCGACAGGGAGGATTAAAAGCCTTTCCTACATTATCCCACCATGCTTTACCCTTTGGCACGACCCGCCGGGCAACCGGCGTTAAAGCCACAAAGGGCACAATCGGGTGCGGTGCATGCGGGGCTTTTGTGGCTTTAGGCAGAGCCATCTGACCGACGGGAGAATGAGAAGTGCATCCGTTCCGCTGGCTGACGATGGCGATCCTCGCCCTCCTGCTCGCCGCTTGCTCGGACGGGGCGCCGAAGGATGCCGAGGTCGTCATTCCGCAAGGCGCGAGCATCGCGAAGGCGGGCGAGATCCTCGAAGAAGCGGGGTTGGTCTCCGCGTCGAGCTTTCGCAACGAGGCGCGCTTCTTCGGCGGCGACGCGCCGATCAAGCCCGGCGAATACAGGATCGAAAAGGGGATGGACGCGGGCGACATCCTCGCGCTGTTCCAGTCGGGCAAGACGATCCAGCGCCTTGTGATGATTCCTGAAGGCATGCCCTCGATCATGGTCTGGGACCGGCTGATGGCCGAAAAACGGCTGAAGGGCGAAATTCCGGTGCCCGCCGAGGGTAGCATCCTGCCCGACAGCTATGCCTTCACCACCGGCGAAAGCCGCGCCGCCGTCGTCAAGCGGATGCAGACGGCGATGGACAGGGCCTTCGAGGATTTGTGGAAAAAGCGGTCCCCGCGCACCGCGGTCAAGGACCGCAACGAGGCGATGACGCTGGCCTCGATCGTCGAGAAGGAAACCGGCGTCGCCGCCGAGCGCCGCACCGTCGCGGGGGTTTATACCAATCGCCTCGGTGTCGGCATGCGGCTGCAGGCCGACCCGACGATCATCTATCCGATCACCAGGGGCAAGCCGCTCGGCCGCCGCATCCTCCGCTCCGAAATCCAGGCGGTGAACGGCTATAACACTTATGCGATGGCGGGCCTGCCGCAGGGTCCGATCGCCAACCCCGGCAAGGCGTCGATCGCCGCGGTGCTCGATCCCGAGGCGAACGACTATCTGTTCTTCGTCGCCAAGGGCGACGGCGGCCATATCTTCGCGCGGACGCTGTCGGAGCATAATGCCAATGTGCAGAAATGGTACGCGCTGCGCCGGGAGCGCGGAGAGATCGAATAGGTCGCATCGGCGGCGGCGAGGGGAGACGGTATGACGGCAAAGCTTTTCCTCCACGGCGTTCCCGACAGCCCGGCGATCTGGCGACCCCTGCTCGCCGAACTCGACCTTGGCGAGACGCCCGTCGCGGTGCCCGCGCTCCCCGGCTTCACCGCGCCGCTGCCCGCGGGCTTTCCGGCGACCAAGGAAGCTTATACCGACTGGGCGGTGGGGCAGGCCGAGGCGTTGTTCGCGGCGCATGGTCCGATCGACATCATCGGCCACGACTGGGGCGCGCTGATCGCGCAGCGGGTGGCGATGCTGCGGCCCGACCTGCTGCGCAGCTGGGCGGTGTCGAACGCGGTGATTGACCCTGACTATCGCGGGCACCGGCTGGCGCGGATCTGGAACACGCCGATCCTCGGCGAATTGTTCATGGCCTTGAGCAAGCCCGCGAAGCTCGCCCAGGGACTCGCGGCGGCGGGGATGCCCGCCGACATCGCGGCGGAGGAGGCGGCGCAATGGGCGAACAAGGACAAGCGCCGCGCGATCCTGAAACTTTATCGTTCGGCGAAGGGGCTGAGCTTCGCGCACGACTGGGCGCTCGATATTCCGAAGCTGCCGACGGCGGGCGCTCTCGTCTGGGGCGCGGGCGATCCCTATGTCGAATTGTCGGTGGCGCAGCGCTTTGCGGCGACCACCGGCACCCCGCTCACGGTGATCGACGGGGCAGGGCATTGGGCGATCGCCGAGCGCCCGGTCGAGGTCGCCGCGGCGCTGAAGGCGTTCTGGAGCGGGCTAAGCACCGGATAATATTATGTCATCGCTTTGTACGATTATTGTGACGAACAAAATCGATTGGAAGTTTGCGGGCCGGCGAACCACATGCGCGGCGATCCCGAACGGGTGTCCCATGGACGATGGCCATCCCCCTCCTCCCTGCCGCGCCCAATTCCGTTCGTGATCGGCGATCCGGCCACCCCCCCTCCCGGCCGGATCGCTGGTGCCGCGCCCATCATCGTGACCGCGACGATGGGTGCGGCCGACCAGCGCTTTTTCGATGCGCTGCGGCAGGCCCATTTCCCGCCCGCGCGCAATGTCCTCAGCGCGCACCTCACCTTGTTCCACCAACTGCCGCCGTCGTGCCTTGCCGAACTCGACCGACTGCTCAAGGCGATCGTCGCCGACGGGCCGCCGCCCGCGACGGTGAGCGACATATTTTCGCTCGGTGGCGGGGTCGCCTATCGCGTCGACAGCCCCGAACTGCTCGCGATCCGCGAATATATCGCCGACTGGTTCGCCGGATCGCTGTCGGCGCAGGATCGCGGCATCCCGCGGCTCCACATCACGGTCCAGAACAAGGTCGAGTCCGCGCAGGCGAGGGCGCTGCTCGCCGAATTGCGGCGCGATTTCCATCCGCGTCCGCTGTCGATCGTGGGACTGGCCGCGCATCATTATCGCGGCGGTCCTTGGGAAACCGCGGTCACGCGCAATTTTCGCGGCAGGCGCTGACGAGGTCAGCGAGCATATTGACCGGGGCGCACCGCCTATCTATAGGCGCGGCTCGCCCGCCCGATCTTGGGTGCGGCGGCCTTTCGGGGCGGAGTAGCTCAGCTGGTTAGAGCACCGGAATCATAATCCGGGTGTCGGGGGTTCAAGTCCCTCCTCCGCTACCAAATCTTCCCATATCGATCAGGCAGGGCCGGGACGGTCCCTACGTCCTTCGATCTCGAACGCGCTCGTCGCCATCGTCCGGCCGTTGACGATCAGGTCGACCGCGTGGCGGCCCGGATGATGGCGCCGCGTGCTGAAATCGCGGATCGTCTGGCGGATCGCCAGCGCTGCGGTTTCGCCGGCGGCGAGGTCGAAGCTCTTCCATTTGAACACCTTCGCCGCGGTCTTGCCGCCGGCGCGGGCATAGTGGATGCGATAGTCGACGACGAGCGACTGCGCGTCGGTCGCATCGGACGCGAGGGTGGCCGCGATGGCGATCTGGTCGCCGAGGCGGATGGTCGCGGGTTCGACGGCAAAGCGCTGTACGGTGACCGCGGCGCCATGGCCGACCCCGATCAGCGCCAGCGCGCGCGGGTCGCCCGCCTTGATCAGCGTGCGCAGCGCGTGGCGGACGATCCACTTTGTGGCGGCATCGGCCTGCGACCAGCCGCCGAGGCGATCGAGCAGCCAGTCCGGGCGGTCCTTGGCGATGTCGTTGAGATGGTTGGCGACCGATTTGCGCACATAGAGCGCGGGGTCGGCTTTCAGCGCTTCGAGAATCGGGGCGCCGAGCGTCGGATCGGCCTTCAACGCCGGAACGCGTGCCGCCCAGGGCAGGCGCGGGCGGCAGCCTTCGCTGGCGAGGCGGCGGACATGCTCGTTTTCGTGATCCGTCCATCGCAGCATCATAGCGAGGGTGCGATCGGGAGCTTGGGCGAGGAACGGCCGGACCGCGAATTCGGCGGTGCCATGGCGGGTGAGGTCGGCGAGCGCCGCCATCGATGCCTCGAAATCGCCGAGGCCGTGGCGCGCGACATATTCGGTGACCGCAACCGCCTGGAAACCGTGGGTCAGGCGCGGCGCCATCGTGCGGACGATCGGCAGCGCGGCCGGGTAGTCGGCGGGCAGGGCGACGGCGAGCGCGTCGGCGATATGGCGCACCCGTTCCATGATCGACAGCGCGTCGAGACCGTCCGAGGCGGCGGCGAGAAACGCCTCGCGATCGAAACGCGGCGAGGCGGCGCGGCCGGCATCGGCGATGGTCGTCAGCGCCTGGACCCCCAGAATATCCTTCAGCAGGGCGGGGGTGCTCGGCTCGCTCATTCGTTCGGCGCGGATTTTTTTGCCGGCCAGCGCCGTGCTCGCCCATGTTTCGCCGTCGACCGCGGCGTCATAGGCGGCGAGGTGCGCGGGATCGGCTTCCAGCCACGCGGTCAGCGCCTCCCAATCGCCGAAGGCGGGGTCGCCGACGCGGATCGCCCAGCGGCGGGCGATCTCGTTCAGCTCGGATGGATGCGTCGGCATTCCCCACTTCCCTGTTTCGACGGGATTTTACCCCATGACGAAGCCGGGTGACCTATTCCGCATCGAAGCGCGCCTTCAATTCCGCAATCGCCCGATAGGCCTTTTGCAGGTCCTTTTCGACCGAACTCAGGCTGATCCCCCATTCGGCGGCGATATCGGCCTGTCCGGCGCCGTCAAGCCGATAACGGCGGAAAATGCGTTCGGCGCGCGGGCCGAGCGCGGCGAGCGTGGCCTCGATCGCCGTCAGCTGCTCGCGCGCGATCAGCGCCCGCTCGCCCGCCGGCCGGTCGTGCGGCGCGTCGGACAGGCCGTGCCATTCGGACTGGCGCCGGTCGCGGCTGATCGCGGCGCGGCGCATGTCGCGCATCAGATTTTCGGCGGCGCGGAACAGGTAGGACAGCGGGTCGTCGACGGCGCGGTCGGGCAGCACGGCGACCTTCTGCCACAGGTCGTGAAACAGATCCTCGGCCTCGTCCCCGGCGCCGCGCGCGGCGAGGAAGCGGACCAGCCGGGGTCGTTCGCCGAGCAGCACCCGCTGCAGATCGTTGGCGGTGTCGCCCGCTTCCATCGTCTAGCGCGCTTCGGCCGGCGCGCGGCGGCGCGCGAAGTCGGAGATATGCGGCGCGGGGGGCGCGACCGGCGCATCGGGCATCGCGGCGCGCGGCGCGGGGGCGCTGCCGAACCAGCCGAGCGGATCGGTCGGGCGGCCGTTCATCCGGACCTCGAAATGCAGATGATTGCCGGTCGAGCGGCCGGTCGATCCCATTAGCGCGATCGCCTGTTCGCGCGATACCGTTTCGCCCGGCCGCACCAGGATCTGCGACAGATGCGCATAGCGTGTCTTGAGACCGCCGCCATGGTCGATCTCGACCATCTGGCCGTAACCCCCGGCGCGGCCCGCGAAGGCGATCGTTCCCGGCGCCGCGGCAAGGATCGGCGTCCCGGCGCGACCGGGCATATCAAGGCCCCGGTGGGCGCGGTGGCTGCCGTCGATCGGATCGACGCGGGTGCCGAAACCCGAGGAGAGGCGGGGCAGGCGGGCCGGGGCGGACGGTGCGCGCTGCTGGGGCGGCGGTGCGAGGACGGGCGCGGGCGGCGGCGCGGACCAGCCGGTCATGCGTTCGCGCACCGCGGTGCTGTCGCCCGACGGAAGCACCGCCTGTTCGGCTGCTGTCGCGCTTCCCGCGGCGCAAAGCAGCCACAAGGCGAGGGTTGGACGAAGAGCCGGGGGCACAGGCATTTCCTGTAATGACGGAACGGTGCGTGCCTAGCCTTGGATCGGCCAGCAGAAATATTTTTGTGCCGAAATCCTTACGGAATGCACCGCCTTCCTTCGTCTTCGGCTGTGTCACCAGCCTTTGCACCGAAGGGAGACGGAAAATGAATTCCACCGAAAAACGCATGCTCGACATGCTCAAAAAGGGCCGCGACCACCACGGTGTCGTCGCGGTCAAGGCCGAGTTCGAAGCCGAGGGCACGCGCCCCGACGAACTGCTGCGCCTGCTCGAACTGACCTGGCGCGCCGACCTGAAATTCGCGCTCAAGATCGGCGGCTGCGAGGCGGTCACCGACCTCCACGCTTCAAAGCTCTACGGTGCCGACTACATCATCGCGCCGATGGTCGAGACGCCCTATGCGCTCTCGAAATTCGTCGATGCCGCCGCCAAGGTCTATGGCGCCGATCGCGGCGACACGCGCATGTTGTTCAACCTCGAAACCGAAATCACGCTCGGCAATCTCGACGCGATGCTGCCGCTGGCGAGCGAGATCGATGGGATCGTGTTCGGCCGCGTCGATTTCACGCTGTCGCGGGGGATGCCGCGCGGTGCGATCAACGAGCGCGCGATCACCGATGCGGTGCTGCGCGTGGCGCACGCCTGCGCAGAGCATGACCTCGAACTCGTCGTCGGCGGTTCGGTCGCCGTCGAGGCCGCGGCGGCGCTGCGCGAAGTCCGCGCCGTCCGGCTCGACCGCTTCGAGACGCGAAAGATCGTGTTCGACGGCGCGGCGGTCGAGAGCGCCAGCTTCGACGCCGGGGTCGCCAACGCCGTCGCGTTCGAACTCGCCTGGCTGCAGAACAAGCGCGACTATTATGGCGCGATCGCCGCCGAGGACCTGCCGCGCATCCGCATGATGGAAGAGCGCAGCGCGGTCGCCAAGCGCGCGCATCTCGCCAGCGTCGCCGCCTGAGCCCGATGCCGCTGCGCGACCAAGTCTCGACCCTGATGCGCGATGTCGCGGCGGACGTGGTGATGCCACGCTTCCGCCTGCTCGCGCCCGAGGAGATCGACGAGAAAAGCCCCGGCGAGATCGTCACGATCGTCGATCGCGAAAGCGAACGGCGACTCCACGACGGTCTCGCGGCGCTCGGGCTTGGCGCGCGGATCGTCGGCGAGGAGGCGGCCGAGGCGGACCGGGACTTGCTGGAAGGCGTCGATCGGGGGCTGGTCTGGCTGATCGACCCGCTCGACGGCACCGCCAATTTTGCCGAGGGGCGGGCGCCTTTCGGCATGATGGTGGCGCTGGTCGAGGATGGCGCGCCGCTGGCGGCGTGGATCCTCGACCCGCTCGCCGGGCGGCTGTGCCATGCCGAGCGCGGCAAAGGCGCGACCTGCGACGGCCAGCCGGTGCGGGCGCGGTCGGCGATGCGCAGGGTGCCGCGCGCGGCGCTCGGAACGCATTTCCTGCCGCCCGACCGCCGCGAGCGGGTGCATGCCGCCGCCGCGAACGGCCTCGACGTCCAGCCGGTGCCGCGCTGCGCCGCCGAAAGCTATCCGCGGCTGGTGCTGGGGCAGGACGATGTCGCGCTGTTCCAGCGCATCCTGCCGTGGGACCACGCCGCTGGCGCTCTGTTCCTGACCGAGGCGGGCGGCAACGCGACGCATTGGGACGGGCGGCCGTATCGGGTCGGCGGAACGGGGCAGGGGATGTTGGCCGCGGCGACGCCCGACCTGTGGCAGGCCGCCGCCGACATGTTGCTCGGCGCCGAAGCCGGGCTGGTGGACATGGAAGACATATCGCGATGAGCCATGGGTGGAAGCGGCTGGCGACGGTGTCGCTGGCACTGTCGTTGGTCGGACTGGCGCCCGCGTCGGCGCAGCTCGCGTCGCCGGTCGGCGCGCCAGGCGACAATGCCGCGAGCCGCGGCGCCGCCGAACAGGTCGCGGTGCCGGTGGTCGAGCTGCCGCCGATCGTACCCGCGGTGATCGAGGCTCCTGCTCCTGCGCCCGAAGCGCCCGACGAGGGCGGCCGCCGCCCGGTCGCCAAGGCGCCGCCGGTCGCGAGCGAGTTCGAAACCTGGGTGTCCTCGGTCGCCGGCAAGCCGCTGCGCCGTTTCGGGTCGGACCTGCTGATCCCCGGCGCGCGCGATTTCACCGCGCCGTCGACCACCGCGATCCCGCCCGACTACCGGCTCAACCCCGGCGACGAATTGCTGATCGGCCTCACCGGATCGGTGCAGGCATCGGGCCTGCGCCTCGTCATCGACAGCGAAGGCCGCATCTTTGTGCCGCGCGTCGGCGCAATCCGCGTCGGCGGGGTGCGTTATGGCGACGTCCATGGCGTGATCGAGCGCGAGGTGTCGCGCCAGTATCGCGGTTTCCACCTCGAGGTCGGGGTCGCGAAGCTCAAGGGCATCACCGTCTATGTCACCGGCTTTGCCGCGCGCCCGGGTTCCTATTCGGCGAGCAGCCTGTCGACGCTGGTCAACGTCGTGCTCGCCGCGGGCGGACCCGCGACGGGGGGCAGTTTCCGGTCGATCCAGCTGCGCCGCGGCGGCCAGCTGATCTCCGACTTCGATCTCTACGACCTGCTGCTCAAGGGCGACACGCGCGGCGATGCCGTGCTGCAGAATGGCGACGTCCTTTATGTGGCGCCGGCGGGCGCCGAAGTCGCGGTGATCGGCAGCATCAACCGCGAGGCAATTTTCGAACTCGCGCCCGGTGAGACGCTGACCGGTGCGATCGTCTATGCCGGCGGCGTCAACACCGTCGCCGACGACAGGCGGCTGATGGTGCTCAACGCGCTGAGCCCCGATGCGAGCGGCTGGCGCGAGCTGTCGGCGGCCGACGCCGCGAGCAGCAAAGCGCGGCGCGGCGATGTCATCCGCATCCTGTCGAACATCGGCATCGCGCGGCCGCTGCGCCAGCAGCCGGTGCTCGTGACGCTGAGCGGTGAGGTGGCGCGGCCGGGTCATTATTATGTCCAGCCCGGCACCCGCATGGCCGATGTCGTCGCGCAGGCGGGCGGGCTGACCGGCGAGGCCTTCCCCTATGCCAGCGTCATCACGCGCGAGAGCGTTAAGCATCAGCAACGGCTGAGTTACGACCGCGCGATCAGCGACGTCGAATTGCTGCTCGCGGCGCAGCCGGTGACCTCGGTCAACCGCGCCCAGCTCGCGCAGCCCGGCAATATCGCGCTGATCAACAGCATCGTCGACCAGCTTCGGCGCCGCGAGCCCGACGGGCGGCTGGTGTTCGACTTGGCCGTAGACGCTGCGGCGCTGCCCGGCGACCTGATCCTCGAGAATAACGACGTCGTCCATGTCCCCGCACGGCCGGTGACGGTCGGGGTGTTCGGCGCGGTGCCGAGCCCCGCGTCCTTCGTCTACCGTCCGGGCGCGAGCGTCGAGGATTTCGTCAAGTCCGCCGGGGGCGTGCAGAATATCGGCGACAAGGACGAGATTTTCGTCGTGCGCGCCAATGGCACGGTGCTGGCGGGCGGCAAGCGCGCGCTGCGCGCCGCGGCCTTGCCCGGCGACCTTGTCTATGTCCCGATCGACGCCAATCGCGGCGAGTTCTGGGCGCGGCTGCGCGACATCACCGGGACATTGTTCAGCGGGCTCGTCGGCGCGGCCTCGGTCGCGGCGATCACGAAATGAGCCGGTTGATCGCTTTCGCCGCCGACCCGCGGTGGCGCCGTCGCGGTTATGCGCTCGCCGCGCTGATCCTCGCGCTGCTGACGGTCTTTCCGCAACCCTATGTCGCACGCGCCAAGCTGCTGCCGCAGGACAGCAGTAGCATCGGGCTCGGCTCGACGCTCAACGCGCTCGGCGGCCAGTTGCAGGGGTTCGCCGCGCTGTTCGGCGGCGCGAAGCAGCAGACCGACATGTATCTGGCGGTCAGCCGCAGCAGCGAAGTCGGCGATGCGGTGATCAAGCGGCTCAAGCTCGTCGGGCCGGACGGCTATGCCAGCGCGACCAGCGCGCATGTCGCGCTGGCGCAGAAGGTCGACATCCACACGCTGACCGGCGGCATCGTCGAGGTCGAGGTGCGCACGCGCGACGCCGAAGAGGCCGAGAATCTGACCCGCGCCTATGTCGCGGCGATCGGCGACCGCATCGTCGCGCTTGGCAAGGACCGCGTCGAGCGCAAGCGTGCGATCGTCATGCAGCGCTTCAAGGAAGCCGGCGACCGTGTCGTCGAAACCGAAACCGCGCTCAATGATTTCCGCCGCCGCAACCGGCTCGCCGAACCACAGGCCGAACTCGGCGCGGCGCTGTCGCTGCGCGCGGGGCTCGAGGCGCGGCTGCAGGCGAAACAGGTCCAGCTGCAGACGCTGGAAAAGGTGCAGGGCCCCGAAAACCCCGAACTGCTGGCGGTCCAGACCGAAGTCGCGTCGCTGCGCGCCCAGATCGCGCGCTCGGCGCAGCCCGCAGCCGGTGCCGCCGGCCCGAACGTCGCGGGCCTCAGCGAAGTATCGGGCGAATATCTGAACCTCTATCGCGACTATCGCTTCGCGCAGGCGCTGTACGAGGTTTATGCGCGCTCGTCCGAAGAGGTCGCGGTCGAAACGCTTGCGGGTGAGACCGCGGCGAGCGTGCAGGTGCTGGAGGCGCCGCGGCTCGATCCAGACCGCAAATATAATGTCGCGGCGGTCGCGCTGCTGGCGCTCGTCATTCTCGCGGCGCTGTTCACCGAAATCTATGCGCCCGTGACGGGGATCCGCCTGTTTGCGGCGCGCAAGGCGGACGGCGCGGCATGACTGCGGACGCCGCGCCCGAACTGTCGGTCGTCATTCCCTGCTATAACGAGGCGGCGAATGTCGCGGCGATCTGCGCCGCGGTGACCGCCGAGGCCGAGGCGCATGCGGCGAGTCACGAGATCATCCTGATCGACAATGGCTCGACCGATGGCACCCGGGCGATCATGCGTGCGATCTGCGCCGTCGATCCGCGCGTGCGGGTGATCTTCAACAACCGCGATTACGGCCAGATGCGCTCGCCGACCTATGGCCTGTACCAGGCCGAGGGGCGGGCGGTGATCGGCATGTGCGCCGATTTCCAAGACCCGCCCGAGATGATCGGCGCCTTCGTCGCGCGGTGGCGTGAGGGCGCACAGGTGGTGCTGGGGCAGCGGCGGTCCGAACGCGCGTCGCCGATGCTGCGCGCGGCGCGGCATATGGGCTATGGCTTCCTGCGCCGTTTCGGCGACTATCCGGTGATCCCGGGCGCGACCGGTTTCGGGCTGTTCGACCGCATTGTGATCGACACGCTGGCGGCGTGGAACGAGCCCGAGCCTTTTTTTCGCGGCATGGTGGTCGAAAGCGGTTTTCGCCTGGAACTGGAGCCGTTCGACCGGCCCGGCCGCGCGGCGGGCGAGAGCAAGAATGACTTCGTCGCGCTCGCGTCCTTCGCGCTGTCGGGGCTGGCGGGGTCGGCGAAGTCGCTGTTGCGGTTGCCGTTGTTTCTTTCGGTCTACATCGCCGCATTGGCGCTGTGCCTGCTGGTCGCCGCGCCGGTCGCGCTGGCGCTCGATGGCCCGGTCTGGGCGCTGCTCGGCCTGGCGCTCGGCTTTGCGCTGTTCGCCATCCTGCTGCTCTTCCTCGGGCTGATCGGCGAGCAGGTGCGTATGCTCGCCGAACGCAGCCGCAACGTGCCGCTGGTGATCGAGGAGGAGCGGATCAATTTTCCCGCCGACCGGTCGCGGCCCGCGGCCCGCACCCACATCCGCCGGCCATGACCGCGCCGCGCGTCCGCCTGCTGCCGCTGGTCCCGGAAGCCTTGCTCGCGCTCGCCGTGGTGGCGAGCAGCGCGTGGACGCTGCGTTTCTTCCTCGAGTTCGGCTATTTGCCTCAGCCCTTCGTGTTCGACACCAACGACACGTTCATGGACTGGTTCAACACCGCCTATTGGGCGAACAATCCCGGTATCTACAATGTGTGGCGGAGCATCTATCCGCCGCTGTCGTTCGTCTTTCTCGACGCGACGAGCCTGCCGGGCTGTTACCTGCACAACAGCTTTACCGCGCGCGATTGCGACTGGCTGGGGCGCGGGACGATCTACATCTTCTATGTCATCGACGTGGTGCTGGCGTGGGTCTGTTTCCGCCGCCTCGACCGCCGCACCGCGCCGACGCGGACGATCGCGATCGCGCTTGGTTTGCCGATGCTGTTCACGATCGAGCGCGGCAATCTGATCCTCGTCGCCTTCGCCTTCTTCATGATCGCGCACGGGCCGGTGACGTCGTCGAAGCCGTGGCGCTGGTTCGCCGCCGCGGTGACGATCAATTTCAAGCCCTATCTGGTGCTGCCGATGCTGGCGCATGCGGTGAAGCGCGACTGGCGGACGCTCGAAGTCGCGGGGATCGCGACGATCGCGCTCTATCTCGTCACCCTCGCGCTCGTCGGATCGGGGACGCCGATGGAGCTGGCGGCGAACACCGCCAACTGGGTCGTCTTCCAGGGCGGTCAGGTGTGGAACGAGGTCAATTATTCGACGAGCTACGCGCCGCTGTTGATGTTCCGCACCCTCGACATCCCGCTGCTGCAATTCGTGCCGTCGCGGCTGATCGAGACGATCGAATTTCTGGTGCCGATCGTCATCCGGTCGAGCCAGCTGGTCGCGCTCGCCGCGCTCGCCGCGGCGTGGCTCCAGCCCAGGGCGCTGCCGACGCACCGCATCGCGGCGATCCTGCTCGGCGCCTATCTGGTGACCCAGTCACCGGGCGGCTACACGCAATTGTTCCTGCTGTTTCTCGTCTTGATGGAGACATGGAAGGGCGCGGGGCCGATCGCCGCGATCGTCTGCGCTTACCTGCTCTGCCTCGTCGGCGACTGGCCGCTGGCGACGGTGCTCGACGTGACCAGTGCGAGCTGGCTGGGCGAGCGCACGGTGACCGCGAGCTTCGGATTGACCGCGGGCCATTTCATCCGGCCGGGGCTGATCGTCATCATGCTGTGGGCGTTGTCGCTCGACAGCATCGTGCGCGTCGTGCGCGCGCATCGCAGCCAACGCCCTTCGCTGGGGCTGGTGGTCGCATGATCTTGACCGAAGACCTGACCGCGATCGACCGCCAGCTGGCGCCTTACTGGGCGGGGCTGGACGGCGCGCGCATCTTCATGACCGGCGGCACCGGCTTCATCGGGCGCTGGATGCTCGAAGCGCTGGCATTTTCGGATTGCGATGCCGAAGTGGTGATCCTCAGCCGCGATCCCGATGCCTTCGCGGCGCGCGCGCCGCATCTGGCCAGCCGATTCGAGTTCGTTGCCGGCGACGTCATGGATTTCGCCGCGCCGCCGGGCCGCTTCACCCATGTCATCCACGCCGCGACCGATGCTAGCGCGGCGCTCAACGCGAATGACCCGCGCCGCATGTTCGACACCATCGTCACCGGTACCCGCAACGCGCTCGATCTCGCGATCGAGCGGCAAGCGGGGCGGGTCCTCTTCCTGAGTTCGGGGGCGGTCTATGGCGCCCAGCCGTGGGACGTCGGCCATGTCGCCGAGGATTGGCATGGCGGCCCCGACCCGCGCGATCCCAAATCATCCTATGGTGAGGGCAAGCGTGCCGCCGAACTGCTCTGCGCCATTTACGGCCAGCAGTTCGGGCTCGACGTCGTGACGTCGCGTATCTTCGCGTTGCTCGGCCCCTTGCTGTCGCTCGATATCCATTTCGCGGCGGGCAATTTCATCCGCGACGCGATGGCGGGGCGGGCGATCCGGATCGAAAGCGCGGGGACCGCCGTCCGCTCCTATCTCTATGCCGCCGATCTTACCGCCTGGCTGTGGCTGATGCTGCTGCGCGCGCCGCGCGGCGCGACATGGAACATGGGGTCGGAGGAAGCGGTGTCGATCGCCGACCTCGCGCGGCGCACCGCCGCCGTCCTCGGCGGCCCGGGGGTCGAGGTGCTGGGACAAGCCGACGCCGGGTGGAACCCCGGTCGCTATGTCCCCTCGACCGCGGCGATCCGCAGCCGGCTCGGCGTCGCGCCGACCATCACCCTCGACGCGGCAATCCGCCGCACCGCAATTTTCAATGGATGGATAGAATGAGCCAGATCAAGCTCTCCGACTGGGTCGCCCAGACCCTCGCCGACCGCGGCATCACCGACGTCTTCATGCTGACCGGCGGCGGCGCGATGCACCTCAACCATTCGCTCGGCACCCACCCCGCGCTGACGACGACCTTCACCCATCATGAGCAGGCGCTGTCGATGGCCGCCGAGGCCTATTATCGGCTGACCAACCGGCTCGCGGTGGTCAACGTCACCTCGGGTCCCGGCGGCACCAATGCGATCACCGGCGTTTACGGCGCCTTCGTCGATTCGATCGGCATGCTGGTAATTTCGGGGCAGGTGAAGACCGAGACGACGGTGCGCCACACCGGGTTGCCGCTGCGCCAATATGGCGACCAGGAACTCGATATCGAGGAACTGGTCCGGCCGGTCACCAAATATGCAGTGATGGTCACCGACCCGCGCTCGATCCGCTATCACTTGGAAAAATCGCTCTATCTCGCGACCAGCGGCCGGCCGGGGCCGGTGTGGCTCGACATCCCGCTCGACGTGCAGGCGGCGAAGATCGACCCCCACGATCTGCTGCCGGGTTTCGACCCCGCCGAACTCGACGAGCCGTGGAAGCGGGGCGACCTCGACGCGGTCGCGACCGAGATTTTGGAGCGCATCGCCAAGGCCGATCGCCCCGTCGTGTTCGCGGGCAGCGGGGTCCGGCTGAGCGGCGCGCACGCGCAATTCCTGACGCTGATCGAGCGGCTCGGCGTGCCCGTGGTCACCGGCTGGAACGCGCATGACGCGCTGTGGACCGACCACCCGCTCAATTGCGGCAAACCCGGCACGGTCGGCGACCGCGGCGGCAATATGGTGACGCAGAGCGCCGACCTGTTGCTTGTGCTGGGAAGCCGGCTCAACATCCGGCAGGTCAGCTACAATTGGAAAAGCTTTGCGCGCGGGGCGTACAAGATCTGGGTCGATATCGACCCGGTCGAACTCGCCAAGCCGACCGTCGTCCCCGACATGCCGGTGACCGCCGACCTTGCCGAGCTGATCCCCGCGCTGCTCGCGCAGCCCTATGCCGGGCCGACCGAGGGGCAGCGCGAATGGCTCGGCTGGGCGCGGCAGCGGGTCGCGAAATTCCCGACCGTGCTGCCCGAATATCGCGACCATGCGACACTGGTGCATCCCTATGTCGCGATGGACGAACTGTTCGGCCAGCTTGGCGGCGAGGACATCGTCGTCACCGGCAATGGTAGCGCCTGCGTCGTCGGTTTCCAGGCGGCGCATCTGCATTCGGGACAGCGGCTGTGGACCAATTCGGGCTGCGCGACGATGGGCTATGACCTGCCCGCCGCGATCGGCGTCTGCACCGCGACCAAGGGACAGCAGCGGGTGATCGCGATTGCCGGCGACGGCAGTATCATGATGAATTTGCAGGAGATGCAGACGATCGCCGGATACGGTCTGCCGGTGAAGGTGATCCTGATCAACAACAGCGGTTATGTCTCGATCTTCCAGACCCAGCGCAATTTCTTCAACGGGCAGGAAGTCGGCGGCGGGCCGAAGAGCCATGTGACCTTCCCCGATTTCTCGAAGGTCGCGGGCGCTTTCGGTTTCGCTTATGCGCGCGCCGAAAACCATGCCGAGCTGGCCGGCGCCATCGCCGCGACGCTCGCGGCCGACGGTCCCGCCTTTTGCGAGATCATGGTCGACGAGCATGTCGGCTTCGCCCCCAAGCTCGGCGCGAAGCAGCATCCCGACGGGCGCATCACCTCACCCGCGCTCGAGGATTTGTCGCCCTTCCTGCCGCGCGAGGTGCTGGAAGCGAATATGCGCATTGCGTTGATGGACGAGGAATGAGCCGCGTGGTGACCGCGCGTTTCCTCCGCCTCGGGAAGCCTTTGCGCTTCCTGATGGTCGGCGGCGTCAACACGGCGTTCGGTCTCAGCTTCTATCCGCTGCTGCTGTGGTCGGTGCCGCTGTTCGCGGTCCATTATATGGTCGCGCTCGCGATCGCGCAGGCGGTGTGCCTGTGCTTTGCCTTCACGACCTACAAGCTTGCGGTCTTTCGCACGCGGGGTAATGTGCTGCGCGAATTCGGGACCTTCGCGAGCTTTTACCTCGCCAACTATGCCGCCAACTGGCTGGCGCTGCCGCTCCTTGTCGAAGTCGGCGGCGTACCGCCGATGATTGCGCAGACCGGCTTCACGCTCATTGTGATCGTCGGCAGCTGGTTCTGGCACAATCGTGTCACCTTCCGCGACAACGGCGCGCGATGACGATCGCCGCCCGCTGGCGTCCGTCAGTCGAAGCTCTGGCGTTATGGGCGATCCTGCTCGCGGCCCTTTTGCTGCGGCTCGACGGCGTCGACTTCGGGCTGCCGGCGCTCAACGACCCCGACGAGCCGTTGTTTATGATGACCGCGCTCGAAATGCTGCAGAAGCACAGCCTCGACCCCGGCTGGTTCGGCCATCCGGGGACGATCACCCTCTATTCGCTCGCGCTGGTCATCGCCGCGGTCGGCGGCATCGGCATCGCGACGGGGCGCTTCGCCGACGCCGATGCGTTGGCGGCTGCGGTTTATGCCGATCCCGGTATCGTGTTCCTGCCCGCCCGTGTGATGATCGTGCTGTGCGGCGTGCTGTGCGTCTGGCTGACCTTCCGGCTCGGCAAGAGGCTCGGCGGCGCGCGGATCGGGTTGGTCGCGGCGGCGATCCTCGCGGTCAATGCGGTGCATATCGAATATTCGCAGATCATCCGCACCGATATCCAGGCGAGCGTCTTCATGCTCCTCGGCGCGCTGGCGGCGGTCGGCATCGCCGAGCAAGGGCGACGGCGCGACTATCTGTTCGCCGGCATCTGCGCCGGTCTGGCGTGCGCGACGAAATGGCCAGCGGCGGCGATCATCATGACCGCGCTGGGCAGCTGGGCTTATCGACTGCCCGGTGAGCGCCATTGGAGCCAGCTGGCGATGGTGGTCGCTGCGGCGGTCATCACCTTATTCGCGGTGTCGCCCTATCTGTTGATCGACCATGCGACGGTGATCGCCAACCTGTCGGGCGAAGCGCGGCCGCTACACCCCGGCGCGACGGGCGGCGGCTTTTTCGCCAATCTCGGTTGGTATGTCGGGGGACCGTTGCTGTCGTCGCTGGGCGTCGGCGGATTGCTGCTCGCCGCCGTCGGCCTCGTCTGGGGCGGCGGCAAGGCGCGTGTCTGGCTCTATGTCATCCTGCCTTTCTGCCTGCTGTTCCTCGCGATGATCTGTTTTCAGTCGTTGCGTTGGGAGCGCTGGGTCGTGCCGCTGCTGCCGTTCGCCGCGCTCGCCGCGGCGCGCGCCTTGTGTGCGCTCGCCGACTTGTTGCCGCGCCATCGGTTGCCCATGGCGGCGTTGCCCGTGGCGCTGCTCATCCTGCTGACGCCCATGGCCTGGGAGGCGCGGATCGAGGCGGCCGAGCGGCGGCACGACACGCGCCAGATCGCGTCGGCGTGGCTGCGCGATCACGCGCCGTCGGGGAGCAGCGTGCTGATCGAACATGCCGCGTTCGACCTGCTCGCCGCGCCGTTCGAACTGCGCACCGCGATGGGGTCGGCGGGATGTGTCGACGTCCGCGATCTGCTGTCGGGACAGATCCGTTATTCGAAGGTCGACCGCTTGCGCGGCGGCGGGGCGATCGTCGATGTCGGCCATGTCGACAGGGCGAAGCTGGAATCATGCCGTACCGATTTCGCGGTCGTCACCAACCATCTTCGCTATCGTGCCGATCCGGCCGGCTATCGCGAAGAACTGGCGCGGTACGACCGGCTCCTCGCGGTCGGCACGACCCGCCTGATCGTCAAGCCCCGGCGCGGCGAGCGGTCGGGTCCGGAAGTGCATATCGTCCAACTGGTTCCCGCGCGCTGACCGATCGCCGATGTTTTCGCGATAGATACAGGCCGCCCGAAATGCTCTAGTGTCGCGAGGAGCATTGGTTCGGGACGCGATATCATGGCCGGCGAGAAGCCTAGATACAAAAGCTACAACAGCCCCGCCGGCGGCTGGGGCGCGGCGGCGGCGACCGCGAAGGTGCTGCTAGAACAGAGCGTGGTGGGCAAGGGCTCGCGCGCCCTGCTGTCGATGAACCAGCCCGGCGGTTTCAAATGCCCGAGTTGCGCCTTTCCCGACGCAAGTTGCACCAAGACGCTCGAATTTTGCGAAAATGGCGCGAAGGCGCTGGCGCATGAGGCGACGAAGTTTCGCGTCACGCGCGAGTTCTTTGCGCAGCACAGCGTCACCGCGCTGATGAAACAGTCGGACTATTGGCTGGAAATGCAGGGCCGGCTGACCGAACCGATGCGCTATGACGCGGCGACCGACCATTATGTACCGGTGAGCTGGGACGATGCCTTCGCGTTGATCGGCACGCATTTGCGCGCGCTGGGCGACCCCAACCAGGCGGAATTCTATACCTCGGGACGCACCGCGAACGAGACCGCCTTCCTCTATTCGATCTTCGTGCGCGAGTTCGGCACCAACAATTTCCCCGACTGTTCGAACATGTGCCACGAGCCGACGAGCCGCGGGCTGCCGCATTCGATCGGGGTGGGGAAGGGCACGGTGATCCTCGACGATTTCGAGCATGCGGAAGCGATTTTCCTGATCGGACACAATGCCGGAACCAACGCGCCGCGGATGATGACCCCGCTGGTCGAGGCGCGCAAGCGCGGGGTGCCGATCGTCGCGGTCAACCCGATGCCCGAACGCGCGCTGATCCGCTTCACCGAGCCGCAGGATGTCGTCCAGATGGCGACCTTCGGTTCGACCGAGATCAGCAGCGAATTCGTCCATATCGCGATCGGCGGCGACCTCGCGCTGCTCAAGGGCATGATGAAGGTGCTCTTCGAGCGCGAGGCGGCGGGCGAGGCCGTGCTCGATCATGCGTTCATCGCCGAACATACCGCAGGGTATGAGGCGCTGCATGACGACATCATGGCGCAGGACTGGACCGAGATCGTCGCGGTGTCGGGGGTCGATGAGGCGCAGATCCGGCGCTGCGCCGAAATCTATATCCGCTCGTCGGCAACGATCATCTGTTACGGCATGGGTATCACCCAGCATCAGGAGGGTTCGCGGCTGGTGCAACAGATCGCCAACCTGCTGATGCTCCGGGGCAATTACGGCAAGCCGGGCGCGGGCATCTCGCCGATCCGCGGCCATTCGAACGTCCAGGGTGATCGCACCGTCGGTATCGACGAGAAACCGAGCCAGGCGTATCTCGACAAGGTGCGCGATGTGTTCGGGTTCGAACCGCCGCGCGCCGAGGGGCATCATAGTGTCGAATCGGTCGCGGCGATGCAGGCCGGAACCGCCAAGGTCTTCATCGGCATGGGCGGCAATTTTGTCCGCGCGGTCCCCGACACCGACCATGCCTATGCGGCGATGCGCAAGTTGAAGCTGACCGTCGGGATCGCGACCAAGCTCAACCGCGGGCATCTGGTGCATGGTCAGGATGCGCTGATCCTGCCGGTGGTCGCGCGCTCCGAACGCATCGAAACCGCGAAGGGCGAGCAGTTCGTGACGATTGAGGATTCGATGTCGAACGTCACCGCGTCGCGCGGGGTGCTCAAACCCGCGAGCGAGCATTTGCTGACCGAGACCGAGATCGTCTGCCGCATGGCGATGGCGACCTTGCCCGATAGCAAGGTCGATTGGGCACGCTATATCGACGATTATGACGCGATCCGCGACAAGATCGCCGCGGTCTATCCCGCCATCTACGACGGCTTTTCGGAGCGGATCAAAAACCCCGCCGGCTTCCACCTCGACATTCCACCGCGGCGCCGGGTGTGGGCGACGCCGAACGGCAAGGCGAATTTCCTGATCCTGCCGGGGCTGCACGCCAACGCCCCTGTCGCCGATCCGGCTATGCTGCGGCTCGCGACGGTGCGGTCACACGACCAGTTCAACACCACGGTGTACAGCTATAACGACCGCTATCGCGGCGTGTATGGCGACCGGATGGTACTTTTCGTCAACGCCGAGGATCGCGCCGATCGCGGGTTCGAACAGGGCGCGCGGGTGGCGCTGGAGACGATCAGCGACGATGGCGTCGCGCGGCGCGTCGAGGGGCTGACCCTGCTCGACTATCCGATGTCGCGCGGCGCGGTCGCGGGCTATTATCCCGAACTCAACCCGCTGTTGCCGCTTGCCTTCTATGACAAGATCAGCGGCTGCCCGGCGGCGAAATCGATCCCGGTGCGGATCGTGGCGGCGGAGGAATCGGCGGCGTGACGGCAAAGAGGGGTTTCGCGCCCGGGCGCCATATCGCGCCGGTCCGTTTCCTGACCTTCGCCGCCGTGCTGGTCGCCATTTCGGGCGGCGCGCTGGCATGGGGCTGCGATACGCGCACGGCGCTGCTGCTCGGTTTCGATGCCGCCGCGGCGGTCTTTCTCGTGTCGATCGTCTCGCTGCTGTCGGGCGATGCCGATGCGATGCGCCAGCGGTCCGAAGACAATGACGCGAACCGCGCGAGCCTGCTCGCCATTTCGGTTTTGCTGTCGCTGGTCGTCCTCTTTGCCGTGGGGGCGCTGATAGCCGATCCCGGCAGCCTTGGGCGCGGCGACGTCATCCTGATTATCGTCACGCTGGTGCTCGCCTGGCTGTTCGCGAACATGGTGTTCACGCTTCACTATGCGCATCTCTTCTACCTTCAGGCGAAGGGAAGCGACCGTGGCGGGCTCGAGGTGCCGGGGACGCACGAGCCGGATTATTGGGATTTCCTCTATTTCGCCTTCACCCTCGGCATGACCTTCCAGACCTCGGACGTCAGCGTCACCGGCGCGCATATGCGCCGCGTTGTGCTCGGCCATTGCATGGCGGCGTTTTTGTTCAACATGGGGATATTGGCTTTCACCGTGAACGCGCTCGGGGGCTTATAGGCTTGTCTCGCGGTCGAGGTCGGCGACACTGTTGATGTTCGGCGGGACAAAATCGCTGGCGACGGCGCGTGCGCCGATGCTGTTGCCGAAGCGGCGGACCGAGCGGTCGTCGCCCTCGATCAGCTGTTTTTCGAACGCGCCGCGTGCCGACACCGGCCAGAGGGAGATCACCGGCTGGCTCGCGAGATAGGCGGGTGCGGGGTCGAGCAACGCGTGCAGGTCGGCGGGCAGGCGGACGCAATCGACCGAGATGCAGAGCAATTGTTCGAAGCCTTCCTTTTCGGCATGGCGCAGCGCTCCCGCGATGCCGCCCATCGGCCCGAGGTCAGGCGCCGGCCAGTCGGCGATCATCGGCTGACCTTCGATCGCGCGACCGACCACCACGACGGCATCGACATGCGGGCGCAGCGCCGCGAGCGCATGGTCGAGCAGACTCTGCCCCGCGAGCAACGCGGCCGCCTTGTCCGACCCGAAGCGCGACGAGCGCCCGCCCGCGAGCACGGCGCCGAGCGTCTTCATGCGATCATCCCGCGGGTGTCGCCGACGATCAGCGCCGAATCCGCGCGCGCCAGCGTGACGAGCGTCAGTCCCGCCGCGACCGCGCGCTCGGCGGCAAGGCTGGTCGCCGCCGAGATCGTGACGAGCATCGGACAGCCCGCACGCACTGTCTTTTCGACCAGCTCATAACTGCAGCGCGCCGACAGCAGGATGAAACCGCTGCCCGGATCGATGCCGTCCCTCGCCAGCGCGCCGATCAATTTGTCGAGCGCATTGTGCCGCCCGACATCCTCGCGGACGCGAAGGATATCGCCGTTGGGGTTGCAAAAGGCGGCGGCATGCGCGGCGCCCGTCGCGCGGCCGAGCGGCTGATGATCGGGCAAGGCCGCCAGCGCCGCCGCGATCGCGGCGCGGTCGGTCACGATCCGCGCCGCGATCGCGGGCAGCGGGCGCAGCACCTGTTCGATATTCTCCATCCCGCACAGCCCGCAGCTGCTTTCGCTTACCCGCTTGCGCGCGCGTTCGAGCGCCTTTTCGGTCCGTTCGGGCGGCAGCCAGATACGCAGCGCAACGCCGCCCTCGACCGGATGCACGTCGATGCTCCGGATTTGCGCGGCGGTTTCGACCAGTCCTTCGCCGAGCGCGAAGCCGACCGCATAATCTTCCAGGTCCGACGGTGTCGCCATCATCACGGCATAGCCGATGCCGCAAACCTCGACCGACACCGGCGCCTCGATCGGCAGGTCGCGCAGCGTCGCGGCGTCGTCGGTTCCGGCGAAATCGAGCCGGCGCATCGCCAGGGAAAGGGTCTGCAGCTGCGTCATGCGTCCGCAATAGGATGTTGCGGTCGGCGTGCAAGCACCGCGCGCTCAGTCCTCGGCCGCCTCCGCGGGCAGGCCGTCCTGCATCGCGCGGTAGCGGGCGATCGATTTGTCCATGTGCCGCCGTGCCGCGCGCCGCGCCGCCGCCGGGTCGCCGGCCAGAATCGCATCGTAGATCGCCTGATGGTCGCGGTTGATCGTGCGCGCATAGTGCTGGTGCCGTTGCCGGTCGCTGCCCTGCAGATAGAGTTTGCGCGAGGGGACCAGGCGCACGCCGAGAAACTGGGTGAAGCGGAGAAAATAATCGTTGCGCGTCGCCGCGGCGATCGCGGCGTGGAAAGCGGCGTCGGCGACGACCGAGGCGTCGACGTCCTCGCTATTCTCCATCGCGTCGAGCGCGTCGCGGATCGCTTCCAGATCGGCATCGGTGCGGCGGCGTGCGGCGAGGTCGGCCATTTCGGCCTCGAACCCCATGCGCATTTCGAGGAGGCGGAGCACATCCTCGATCTCGCTGAACTCGTCGGCGGCGATCTGGAAGGCGCGATAGCGCGCGCCGTCGGCGACATAGGCGCCCGATCCGCGGCGCGACACCAGCAGTCCGCGCGCGGCGAGGCGCGAATAGGCTTCGCGCACCACCGTGCGGCTGACCCCGAACGCCTCGGTGATCGCCTTTTCGGTTGGGAAGCGCGATCCGGCGGGCATGTCGCCCGACTCGATCTGTTCCTCGAAGCGCTGGACCAGATCGTCGGCCAGCGATGCCGCCTTGGTTACCCTCATGGGCGATAGCGTTATCATCGCGTCTTCGGGCTGGCTAGGGGCGGAAATCGGGGCGCTGGGCATCGACATATGCGGTCCAGGCGTCGCGCGTCGCAAAGTCGCCCCCGCCGTCCCACGCCGCGCCGCTGTAATAGGTAAAGGGTCGGCCCGGGGTAACGCGGACGAGGATCAGATAATTGTCGGCATCCTCGGCGAAGCCCGCGAAGGCGGCGGGATCGACGATGACGGCGGCGGCCATGCGGCCCTTGCCACCATCGCCTTCGCCATCGGCGGGTCCCCACCAGTTCATCCGCGCGGCCTTCGCGTCCTTGACGATCTCGCCAAGCTTGCCGCCGTTGATCGGGCGTTTGGAGATGCCGATGCCGACGATCATCTCGGCGTCGCTGCTCGACGCGATGGTCGAGGTCAGGCGGGTGAAGTTGGTCCCGGCGGGCAGGGTGAAGCGCCGCGTTTCGCTGACGGAGCGTCGCGTGTCGACCGGCCATGGGTCATAATCGACTATGAAGTCGGCGACCGTCGGCCCGGCCTTCAAAATACGCGGGCGGACATAGTTGCGCGAGGTCCACAGCTTGTTGTCGTACCAGATGCCGAGCCCGCCGACGCCGCGCCCGGTGCCGACGTTATAAAAATCGAGCCCCTCGCCATGATTGTCGTGCTGCTCGCCAGTGCGCAACTGGCGCTCCATGAAGGGCCAGCGGACATTTTTGCCCCAGGCGTCGATGCCCGAGGTCGATGGTGGTTCGTGGTTTTCGAGCGCGCGGCCATAGATGCGAAACGCGGTGCGGTCGTTTTCCCACAGCAAATCATCGTAGCGATAATCGGCGATGGCGACCGCGGCGCGCGCCTTTTGCTCCTCGGCCGTCGCGGGCCGCATGGGCTGCTTGTCCTGCGCCGCGACGGGTGCGCCAAGCAGCAAAAGACCGAGCAGGGCGCTGCGCATCACCAACTCCACATCGTCCCGTCCTCGAGCCGGTTCACCGGCAGATAGGCGCGGGCATAGGGATGGGTCTCGGCACGGGCCTCGTCGATATCGACCCCCAGCCCCGGCGCCTCGCCCGGATGCATCAGCCCGTCGGTTAGGCTGTAGGCGTGGGGGAAGACGGCGTCGGTCTCATCGGTGTGGCGCATATATTCCTGGATGCCGAAATTCGGGATCGACAGTCCAAAATGCAGCGCCGCCGCCATCGTCACCGGCGACAGGTCGGTGGCGCCGTGGCAACCGGTGCGGACCTGATACAGTTCGGCGAGCGCGGCGATCTGGCGCATATGGGTGATGCCGCCGGCGTGGAGCACGGTGGCGCGGATATAGTCGATCAGCCGGTTCTCGATCAGCGCCTTGCAGTCCCAGATCGAGTTGAAGATTTCGCCCACGGCGAGCGGCGTCGTCGTGTGCTGGCGGATCAGGCGGAACGCCTCCTGATCCTCGGCCGGCGTCGCATCTTCGATCCAGAAGGGGCGGTAGGGCTCAAGGTCCTTGCCGAGCCGCGCCGCCTCGATCGGGGTCAGCCGGTGGTGAATGTCGTGGAGCAGGTGGACGTCCCAGCCCAGCGCCTCGCGCGCCGCAGCGAACAATTCGGGGACGACGCGCAGATACTTCTCGGTCGACCAGATATTGCCGCTCGGCAGGTCGGCGTCGGCGGGTTCGTAGAAATAGCGGTCCTTGCTGACGCCATAGGTCGACGCCATGCCCGGCACCCCGCATTGCAGGCGGATCGCCCTGTACCCCTGGCGCTGGTAGTCGAGCGCCGCCTCGATCGTGTCGGCGATCGTCGTGCCATTGGCATGGCCATAGACCATACAGCCGCTGCGCGCCGCGCCGCCAAGCAATTGGTAGACGGGCAGTCCCGCGACCTTGCCCTTGATGTCCCACAGCGCCATGTCGACCGCGGCGATCGCGGTCATCGTCACCGGTCCGCGCCGCCAATAGGCGCCCTTGTAGAGGTAATTCCAGATATCGCCGATCTGCTGCGCGTCGCGCCCGATCAGGCAGGGGACGACATGGTCGGCCAGATAGCTCGCCACCGCCAGCTCGCGCCCGTTGAGCGTCGCGTCGCCGACGCCGGTGGTGCCGTCGTCGCATGTGATTTTCAACGTGACGAAATTGCGGCCCGGAGAGGTGACGATCACCCGGGCAGACACGATCTTCGGCATTCCATCCCCTTTGGCGCGATTCCGCGCTTGGCTCAGTTGTCAGACAACCTTATTGACATGTTTCCCGGAAAAGGAAAGATATTGTCACCGGTGTCAAGGGCAAAAGCCCACAATGTTTCGAGGGAGGTGGATGTGGTTCGAAGCATAGCACTTGTCGGCGCGACCATGGTCGCGCTTGGACTCCTTGCATGGCCGGGGTCCGGCGCTGTGCAATCGGCCGGTGCCGCACTAGGGATCGAGGCCGTGCCCCAGATGCCACGGGCATCGGCGATCCTTGCCGACACCCGCCGCGTCGCCGACTGGCAACTCGCCAACCGCACCAACTGGGCGAAGATCCCCGCCGGGCGCAAAAGCGTGCGCGAGCCGCGCGGCTGGGAACAGGCGACCTTCTGGGTCGCGCTCACCGAACTCGCGAACCGCGACCGGCGCTACGCGCAGCCGCTGCTCGACCTTGGCCGCGAACAGGCGTGGCAGCTCGGCGACCGGCCCTTTCACGCCGACGACCAGTTGATCGGGCAGGCGTGGTTGTGGGCGGCACGTCATGGCGCAGGCAAAGAGGCGATCGCCCCGGCGCGCGCCTATTTCGACCATGTCCTCGCCAACCCGCCGACGATCGGGCTGGAATTCATCCCGCACGCGCCGGGCAAGGGCACGTCGGACTGTACCGACCGCTGGTGCTGGTGCGACACGATCTTCATGGCGCCGCCGACCCTGCTGCGGATGACCAAGGCGACCGGCGATCCGCGCTACGCCGATTTCGCGCACCGCGAGTTTCGGGCGACCACAGACTATCTCTTCGACCCGGCCGAACAGCTCTATTTTCGCGACAGCCGCTTTTTCGACCAGCGCGACGCGAAGGGGCGCAAGCTGTTCTGGAGCCGCGGCAACGGCTGGGTGATGGCGGGACTGGTCCGGATGCTGCAGGCGATGGACCGCAAGGACCCGAAAAGACCGGCGTATGAAAAACAGTTCAAGGACATGGCGGCAAAGCTGCTGAGCCTGCAAAAGGCCGATGGCTATTGGTCGCCCTCGCTGCTCGACACCAACCCCGGCACGCCGACCGAAACCAGCGGCACGGCCTTTTTCACTTACGCCTTTGCCTGGGGCGTCGACACGGGGTTGCTCGATCGCAAAGCCTATGAACCCGCGGCGATCCGCGGCTGGAACGCGGTCGTTCGCGCGGTGCAACCCGACGGCATGCTCGGCTGGGTGCAGCAGGTCGGCGACCGGCCCGACAGCGTCTCGGCGACCGAAACGCAATTCTATGGCAGCGGGGCCTTCCTGCTGGCGGGCTCGGCGATGTACGACCTGGCGCGCAAACGCGGGCGTTACTGACCCGCGGCGCCCGCGCGGGGCCGGATCACAACATCGATTGACTTAAGTTGTCCTACAACTATGGTGTCAGCCATATGATGGGGCACCATCCTCGATATATGATCTGGCCGGCCCAGCACGACCTCCCGCTGGTTTCGGTCACAGCCGCCGCCGCGATGCCACTCGCGGCGGCGGTATTTTCTCCTCCCCGGATACCGGCATGATCGCGCGCCGTGCGTTGCTATTGGGCCTGATGCTCGCCGGTCCGGCGGCGACGCTGGCGCGGGGCAAGGGCATGCCGCTCGATATCGCAGCGATCGAACGCGCGCGCGTGGTGCCGCAGGCGCTCGCGCTGCTCGATGCGGCGCCGCGGACGATCGCGGCGATCCCCGCGCCGCGCAGCCCGGCCGGGCGGCAGGACTATTATTCGGAGGGCGATTATTGGTGGCCCGACCCGGCGAACCCCGGCGGCCCCTATATCCGTCGCGACGGCCGATCGAACCCCGACAAGTTCGACGGCCACCGCGACGCGCTGATCGCGTTCGGGCGCACCGTGCCGACGCTGGCGGCGGCGTGGCGGCTGACCGGCGACGCGCGCTTCGCGGCGGCGGCGATGCGCCATCTGGCGGCATGGTTCGTCGATCCGGCGACGCGGATGACCCCGAAGCTGGACCACGCGCAGGCGATCATCGGGGTCAACAATGGCCGCGCGATCGGGGTGATCGACACGCTGCAGATCGTCGAGGTCGCGCGCGCCGCGCAATGGTTCGCCCAGGCGGAGGCGCCCGGCTATGCCGCGATCCGCCCGGGCGTCGAAAGCTGGTTCGCGGCCTATCTCGACTGGCTCACCACGTCGCCCTTCGGCATCGAGGAGCGCGACGAGAAGAACAACCACGGGACCTGCTGGCTGTTGCAAGCCGCGTCCTTCGCGGCGCTGCTCGGCCGTAGCGACGTACTCGACGACGCGCGCACGCGGCTCAAGACCGTCATCATCCCGACCCAGATCGAACCCGACGGACGCCAGCCGCTCGAACTCGCGCGGACCAAGCCCTATGCCTATGCGCTGTTCAATCTCGACGTGCTCGCGGCGACCGCCTGGTTGCTGGGAGGCGAGGGCGACCTGATCGGGTGGCGGACCGACGACGGCCGCTCGATCGCGGGCGCGATCGGCTGGATGGCCCCCTATATCGCCGACAAGGCGGCGTGGCCGCTGCCGCCCGATGTCGAATATCGGGACGGCTTTCCGGTGCGTCAGCCGAGCCTGTTGTTCGGCGGCCTCGCGCTGCGTCGCGACGACTGGCTGGCGCTGTGGCGGCGACTCGATCCCGATCCATCGACGGGCGAGGTCGTGCGCAATTTCCCGGTGCGCCAGCCGCTGCTGTGGTTGCCCGACGCCATTATCGGTCGCTTCTCAGGGCGCTAACCGCACCAACGCCGCCCCAAAGGTTGTCATACAAGTTTTTTCTTGACAGGATTGCCTCAAGAATCGATCATGGCTGACACCGGTTACCAAGATCGGCGCACAAGAATTTGAAAATCAAAAAGTCGCCATTCCGCTATCGCGGGATCGAGCGGCCAGGGTGGGAGAGACGAGATGGCGATCCGCAGCACATATTTTCTGGCGAAGCTGGCGGGCGGGGCCTCGCTGGCCGCGCTCGCGATGGCGCCCGCCTTTGCGCAGGACGCCGTCGGCGCGCCGCCCCCGGGGGACGAGATTGTCGTCAGCGGCATCCGCGCCTCGCTCGAACAGGCGGCTGACATCAAGCGCGAGGCCGATCAGGTCGTCGACGTCATCACCGCCGAGGATGTCGGCAAGCTGCCCGACGCGAACGTCGCCGAGGCTTTGCAGCGTGTCACCGGGGTCCAGATCACCCGCGTGTTCGGTGAAGGCCAGTCGGTGTCGGTCCGCGGCCTGCAGCAGGTCCGCGTCGAGGTCGATGGCCGCACTCTGCTCGGCTGGTCGGCGCGCCTCTCGCCCCCGGAGAACGACCAGCTCGGCCGCTCTTCGGGGCTGGACTCGGTCCCTTCCAGCCTGTTCGGTCGTCTCGAAGTGCGCAAGTCGCCGCTCGCGAGCCAGGCCGAGGGCGGGCTTGGCGGCACCGTCAACCTCGTCACCCCGAAGCCGCTTAGCTTCAAGGAGCCGACCGTCTCGCTGCGCGTGCAGGGGGTCTATTCGGAGAATAGCGACAAGTTCGAACCCGCGATCACCGGTTTCGCGACGACGAAGTTCGCCGACGGCCGCATCGGCATCATGCTGGCGGGTGAATATCAGAAGCGCACCTCGACCACCCAGACCTTCGAGCGCAACAATTTCCTCAACCGCAACTATACCGCGAACGGCGTCACCACCGTCCAGCAGACCCCGGTGCTGCTGCAATATGAACAATTCACCGTCGACCGCTCGCGGCTCGGGCTCAACGGCGCGATCCAGTTCGAGGTGACCCCCGAATTCACGATCACTGCTGACGCGCTCTATTCGAAGCTGACCACGGGGCGGAAACAGGACTTCTTCGCCTTCCGCCTGCCGACCGGCACCAACCCGGTGACCAATGCGGTGGTCGAGAATGGCATGGTCGTCGCGGGCAACGCCAATGGCACCGTCACCACCGCCGGTCAGATCCGCAACGAACCGACCGAAAGCTTCCTCTATGGCCTCAACGGCAAATATGAGAATGACGGGCTGACGATCGAGGCCGACGGCTATTACAGCAAGGGCACGATCGACCAGACGATCCAGATCATCACCTTGCAGGGGACCGCCACGGTTCCGGGCGCCTTCGACTTCCGCGACGTGACGATCCCGTCGCTGACGCTCGGCGGCACGTTCAACCCGACCAGCTATGCGTCGTACAACCCCGCGAACAACGGCGTGCGCAGCAACCGCCTGATCGGGCTGCTCGAGGAATGGACGGGCAAGCTCGACGTCAGCTACGAAACCGCCGGCGGCGTCACCATCTCGGCGGGTGCGCGCTATACCGACCTGCACGCACGCTCGAACGCGTTCCGCAGCCAGGTCACCCCGACCCGCGCCGAGCTCGAACCCTATCTGAACCTAGTGGACATGGGCGACTTCCTGTCCGACATCGGCGGGACCTTCCCGCGCAGCTTCCTCAGCACCGCACCGACCTTCGACTATGTCTTCACCCGCGCGCAGGCGGCCGAGCCCAATCCCAACGCCAACGGCCTGTCGACCCTGCTGCCCAATTTGCAGCGCGACTATGATTTCAGCGAACGCACGCTCGCGGCCTATCTGATGGTGTCGGGCGAGGGCGAGATCGTCGGCATACCGTATAAGGCAAACGCCGGGGTGCGCATCGCGAGCACGCGACTGTCAGTCGACAGCTATGTCAATGTCGGCACCGTCAGCACGCTCGTCAACGACAAGAACCGCTACACCAATGTGCTGCCGAGCGCGAATATCGCGTTCAACGTCACCGACGATTTCCTCGTTCGCATGTCGGCGTCGCAGACGATGCAGCGCGCCTCGATCGCCGACCTCGCACCGTCGACCTTCTTCAACGCGACCAATCTGTCGGTGACCGGCGGCAATGTGAATCTCGAACCGCCGATCTCGACCCAGGCCGACATCAGCTTCGAATATTATACGGGCAAGAGTTCGCTGATCTCGGGCGCCTTCTTTTACAAGGATGTGCAGAATTTCATCGCCAGCTTCGTCACCACGGGCATCGATACCAACCTCGATCCGCAGGGGCGCGAACTGACCTTCTCGCGGCCCGAGAATCTGTCGAGCGCGCGGATCAAGGGTTTCGAAATCGGCATCCAGCAGTTCGCCGACTTCCTGCCCGCGCCGTTCGATGGCCTCGGTATCATCGCCAACTACACCTATTCGGACTCGGAGGATGCCGCGGGCTTCCCGCTCGTCGCGGTGTCGAAGAACAGCTACAACCTTGTCGGTCTGTTCGAAAAGGGGCCCTTCTCGGCGCGTGTCGCCTATAATTATCGCGACGAGGCGGTGTTCGAATTTTCCGAAGGGCGGCCGAGCTTCGTGGGCGCGCGGTCGCAGCTCGATGCGCAGGTCGGGTTCGACATCACCAGGAATTTCGCGCTGTCGCTGCAGGCGCAGAACTTGATGCCGCGGAAATCGGCGACGAGCGAGTATAGCAATTTCAACCCGACCGCGCTCAACAGCTATGCGCTGTCAGAGCGGCGCTACTCGGTCGGGTTGCGCGCCAAATTCTGAAGACGAGGACATGACGTGATGAAGCCGCTCAACAGGGACAAGTGCGTCCTCGGCCTTGCCCTGTCGATCGCCGTGGGCGCGGCGCTTCCCGCGCTCGCCCAGTCGTCGTCGCTGCCGAAGATCCTGACCGATCGCGGAACGATGGCGGCGACCCCGCTGCCCGATTATTCCTATGCGGGTTACGGCTTCGGGCTCGCGCCGATCCCGGACGATCCGGGCACCATCGTCGACGTCACCGCTTTTGGCGCGATCCCCGACGACGGGCTCGACGACAGCAAGGCGGTGCTGCGCGCGCTCGATGCCGCCAACGCGGTGCAGGGGCGGGTGACCCTGCGCTTCCCCGAGGGGCGGACGCAGATCACCGAGGTGCTGCGCATCACCCGCAGCGACATCGTCCTCGACGGTGCGGGCGAAGGGGCGGAGGGCAGCGAGCTCTGGTTTCCGCGTCCGCTCAAGATCATCGACAAGAGTCATGATTATGACGAGCTGCGCGAATATCTCGTCCGCGAGAAGAAGCAGCAGGTCGAACCCGAGCATAATATCGATTATCTGTTCACCGAATATAGCTGGGCCGGCGGGATGATCCTCGTCGCGCCCGAAAAGGCCCGGCCGGTCTCCTACGACGGCAACAAGGATGTGCGCGACGACAGGCTGGCGAATGGCGTGGCGGGCAAACAATTCGCGCGCGCGTTGCAGGTCGACGATGCCGCCAAGCTGCGCGTCGGCGACGTCGTCCAGCTGCAGTGGTTTTCGGTCGACGGACCCGACAGCAAGATATTGACGTCGCTCTATGGCGATACCGACCTGCCGATCGGGTCGCACCACTGGTCCTCGCCGAACCGGCCGGTGGTCGCGCAGTCGACCCGCGTTACCGCGATCAGCGGCAAGCGGGTGACGCTGGGCGATCCGTTGCTCCACGACGTGCGACCCGACCAGCCCGCGGTGATCGCCGAGTGGCGGCACCTCACCAACGTCGGCATCCAGAATTTGCGCCTGCAATTCCCCGAGGCGCCGTCGTTCGGTCACCATCTGGAGCAGGGATATAACGGCATCTACATGACCGGGGTGTTCGACGGCTGGATCCGCAACCTCGTCATCGACCGTTCGGACAGCGGCATTTTGACTGACAATGCGGCGAGCCTGACGATCGCCAATGTCACGACCACCGGCGACCGCCGCGCGCATTATTCGGTGCATGTCGGCGCGGTCCACAATGTGCTGGTCAAGGACCTCAAGGTCGAAAATCCGGTGATCCACCCGCTCAGCGTCAACACGCGCTCGACACGGTCGGTGTTCCTGCGCTCGGAGGTGATGCAGGATGCGATCATCGACCAGCATAGCGGGTCAAACCACCAGAATCTGTTCGACCAGATCGTCATGCATATCGACCCGAAACAGGCGAAGGGCGAATGGGCCTATCAGCTGTGGGTCGGCGGCGGCGCGCCTTATTGGAAGCCCGGGCACGGTCTGTACAACACGCTGTGGAACGCGCGGCTGGTGATGCCCGACAGCGTGCCCGCCGACGCGACGGTGACGATCGCCAGCGGTCTCGAAGGACCGGGCGAGCGCATCGTCGGGCTGCACGCGAACCGCACAATCGCGATCAGCTACACCCCCGCGCCCTATATCGAGGCGACCGGGCAGGCGCTGGATGCGGTGCCGTCGCTGTACGATTGGCAACTAGCGCGCCGGCGGCGCTAGGGTCTTGCGCCGCTGCTACCCCGCCCAGACCTGCGCATAGAGCATCGCCATTTCATCGGCATCGGGCACGCGCGGGTTGTTCGCGGGCGATCCCGACGCGGCCGCCTGCGCGCACATCGTCGGGACCAGCGCGTCCCAGCGCGCGGCGTCGATGCCCCATGCCGCCGGACCGGGCACCTCGAGCTCGCGGTTCAGCGCGGCGAGTTCGTCGAGCAATCGCGCGACCGCTGACTGGTCGCCCTCGGCTTCGTCGGCGACGCCCATCGCCCGCGCGCAGTCGGCGTAGCGATGCAGCGCCGCGGGCGCCGACCAGGCGGTGACCGCGGGGAGCAGCATCGCGTTCGACAGCCCGTGCGGGACATGGAAATGCGCGCCGATCGGGCGGCTCATCCCGTGGACCAGCGCGACCGAGCTGTTCGAGAAGGCGATGCCCGCCTGCGTCGCGCCGAGCATCATCGCCTCGCGCGCCGCCGCGTCGGTGGGGTCGGCCCAGACGCGGCGCAAATTCGGCGCCAGCGCGCGCATCGCGAGCAGCGCCATGCCGTCGCTGAACGGGTTGGCGCGCTTTGACACATAGGCCTCGATCGCATGGACGAGCGAGTCGATGCCGGTGTCGGCGGTCAGCCTTTTGGGCTTGGTGAAAGTCAGCTCATAATCGACGAGCGCGGCGACCGGCAGGTAAGCGAGGCCGGGGCACAGCATCTTCTCGTCGGTCGCCTCCTCGGTGATGATCGTGAAGCGCGTCGCCTCCGACCCCGTGCCCGCGGTGGTCGGGATCGCGATGACCGGCAGGCCAGGTTCGTCCTGAATGTGGGGCGCTTTATAGTCGGCCATCGCGCCGCCGTGCTTCGCGAGCAGGGCGATCGCCTTGGCGCTGTCGAGCGGGCTGCCGCCGCCGAAACCGACGACGCAGTCATGGTCGCCTTCGCGCAGGAAGGCCAAGCCCGCCTCGATCGAGGCGATGGTCGGGTCGGGCACGGTGTCGGCGAAGACACGCGCCGCGATGCCTGCGGCGACCAGTCCGCCCTGCAATTCGGCGACGCGGCCGCTGCTTTGCAGGAAGGCGTCGGTGACGATCAGCGGATGCGCGAGGCCCAGCGCCGTCAACACCTCGGGCAATTGCTTCGACGCGCCGCCGCCGATGCGCAGAATGCGGGGCAGGGCGATGCTGGCGATGCTCAACTCATTGTCTCCTCGTCGAACGCGGCGTCACCCTAGCTTCATCGCAGCGCGGAGGAAATCGCCGACTGCTCCGGCCGTCCGCGATGTCGATCTTGACACCGGTTACCTTGCAGCGTAGCAAGACGGCCAATCACCAACATCAATCGCGAGGATGCCCCGATGTTTTCGAAGACCTATTATGCAACCCATCCGGTCATGATGGAGGAGGTGTCGAATGCGGAGCTTCGCGATCGCTATCTGATCCAGGATCTGTTCCGCACCGGCGAGTGCGTGCTCAACTACACCCATGCCGACCGCTTCGTGATCGGCGGGGTTGCCGTGGGCGCGGCTCCGGTCAAGCTGCCGGCGCAGAGCGAGCCACCGTCGGCGGCGGGTCACCCGTTCCTCGAACGCCGCGAACTCGCGATCGTCAACGTCTCGGCGGTCGAGGGCATTGTCACCGTTGATGGCGAAAGCTTCACGCTCGGCAACAAGGATTGCCTCTATGTGACGATGGGTGCGACCGACGTCGAGTTCGCGGGCGAGGGCGCGCGTTACTATCTGGCATCGTGCCCGGCGCATAAGGCCTTTACCACGCGCAAGCTGGGTATCGCCGATGCGAACAAGCTCGACCGCGGCAGCCTCGCCGAGTCGAACGAACGGTCGATCTACCAGCTCGTCATTCCGGGCGTCTGCGACAGCGCGCAGCTCGTCATGGGTCTGACCGTGCTCAACGAGGGCAGCGTCTGGAACACCATGCCGCCGCACATCCACGAGCGCCGCAGCGAGATCTATTTCTATTTCGAACTCGACAATGTCGACACCGACCGCGTGATGCACTTCATGGGCGAAGGCGAGGCGACCCGCCACATCGTGATGCAGAATGAGGAAGCGGTGATCTCGCCGCCCTGGTCGATCCATATGGGCGCGGGCACCAAATCCTATGCCTTCATCTGGGCGATGGCGGGCGAGAACCAGGACTATACCGACATGAACGTCCTCGACATCTGCCAGCTGTCGTAATGGTGGGTCTCTTCGATCTTTCGGGCAAGGTGGCGCTGGTGACCGGCGCCAATACCGGCATCGGGCAGGGGATCGCGCTCGCGCTCGCCGAGGCGGGGGCGGACATCGCCGCCGCGGGCCGCTCGCCCGCGACCGAGACGGTCGACGAGGTGCGGGCGCTTGGCCGGAAGGCGGAAAATTTCGCCGCCGACCTGTCGAGCGTTGCGGCGGTGCAGCCGCTCGTCGACGCGGTGCTCGGTGAGTTCGGGCGGATCGACATCCTCGTCAACAATGCCGGGATCATCCGCCGCGCCGACGCGGTCGATTTCACCGAGGAAGATTGGGACGCGGTGATGGACACCAATCTCAAGACCTTGTTCTTCCTTTGCCAGTCGGTCGGGCGCCACATGATCGGGCGCGGGTCGGGCAAGATCATCAACATCGCCTCGATGCTGACCTTTCAGGGCGGCATTCGGGTGCCGAGCTACACCGCGTCGAAATCGGGGGTAGGCGGCCTCACCAAGCTGCTCGCCAATGAATGGGCGGCGAAGGGCATTCAGGTCAATGCGATCGCGCCGGGCTATATCGCGACGAACAACACCGCGGCGCTGCAGGGCGACGAGACGCGCAACCGCCAGATCATGGAGCGTATCCCGGCGGGCCGCTGGGGTGATCCCAAGGATATCGGCGGGGCGGCGGTCTTTCTGGCCTCAAGCGCGTCGGATTATGTGCAGGGCCATATCCTCGCGGTCGACGGCGGCTGGCTCGCGCGCTAGCATCGCGCATAGAACCGCAACAGGCGGCGAACGGAGTGGGGATGGCAGAGGGTAGACTCGTCTTTTTCGGCGAATTGCTGATCCGCCTGACCGCGCCGGGTAATGAGCTGCTGATGCAGTCCCCCGCGTTGTCGCTCCATGTCGGCGGCGCCGAGGCGAATGTCGCGATCGGCCTGTCGCATCTCGGCCATGATTGCGCGATGGTGAGCAAAATTCCTTCGAACGCTCTGGGTCGCGGAGCGGTGGCGGCGGTGCGCGGCGCAGGCGTCGATTGCACCGCCGTCACGCCATCGCCCGGGCGGATGGGGCTCTATTTCCTCAGCGTCGGGGCGGGACTGCGGGCGTCGGAGATCGTCTATGATCGCGCCGGATCGAGCTTCGCCGCGAGCGGAGCCAATGATTATGACTGGGACGCGTCGCTGGCCGGCGCAGGGCTGCTCCACCTGTCGGGCATCACCCCCGCGCTCGGCCCGCGCTCGGCCGAGGCCGCGCTGGCGGCGGCGCGCGCCGCCAAGCGGCAGAGCGTGCCAATCAGCTTCGACGGCAATTACCGCGCGATGCTGTGGGAGGCGTGGGACAGCGATCCGCGCGCCATCCTGTCCGAACTCATCGGGCTGACCGACATCTTGTTCGGAAACCACCGCGACCTGTCGCTCGTGCTCGGGCGCGATTTTTCGGGCGAGGGCGCGGACCGGCGGCGCGAAGCGGCGGACGCGGGCTTTGCCGCCTTCCCCGACCTCAAGCTGATCGCCTCGACCGCGCGACATACGGTGTCGGCCGATCATCACCGCATCGCGGCGCGGGTCGATCTGCGCGACAGCGCGCATCAGACCGACGAGATCGACGTCACCGGCATCGTCGACCGGATTGGCGCGGGCGATGCCTTTGCCGCCGGGGTGCTCCACGCGCATCTCGGCGGCGGTGATGCCAAAGCAATGGCCGACAGCGGCCTCGCGCTTACCTGCCTCAAACATAGCTTGCCCGGCGATGCGAGCCGCTTTAGCCAAGCGGATATCGACGCATTTCACGGGGGAGGGCTCGATGTCCGGCGCTGAGCCGTTTGGTCGTCGTTTGCTGCTGGGCGGAGCGGCAGGATTGGTCTTGCTGTCTTGTGCCGCGCCTTCATGGGCACAGCCGCCCAATGCGACCGTATCCGCAGCCGACGGCACCTATCGCAGCAAGCCGCGCAGCGAGAATGCGCCGCTGTGGGCGACCGCCTATCCCGGCATTCGTTACGCGCGCGCCGAACGGTTCCGCGCCCCGGTGCCGGTGACCACCGCCGAACAGCCCTTTGCCGATCAGGGGCAATATGGTCCCGCCTGCCCGCAGGCCGGCGACCGCTACCAGCCGCAATCCGAGGACTGCCTGTTCCTCAACGTCTGGACGCCGACGGCTGCAGCCAAAAAACCGCGCGCCGTGATGGTCTATTTCCACGGCGGCGCCTATTCGTCCGGCAGCGTGACCGACCCGCTCAACGACGGCGCGACGCTCGCGGCACAGGGCGACGTCGTGGTGGTGACGGTCAACCACCGGCTGAACGCGCTCGGTTACCTCTATCTGCCCGATCATTTTCCCGACAGCGGCAACGCCGGACAGCTCGACCTGATCCTCGCGCTCAAATGGGTGCGGCGCAATATCGCGGCCTTTGGCGGCAATCCCGCCAATGTCACCGTCTTCGGCCAGTCGGGCGGCGGCGCCAAGATCGCGACCCTGATGGCGATGCCCGAGGCGGCGGGGCTGTTCCACAAGGCGATCACGATGAGCGGGCAGCAGGTGACCGCCTCGGGGCCGCTCAACGCCAGCAAGCGCGCGGCGGCGTTCCTCGACAAATTGGGGCAGGGTATCGATCCCGCGACCGCGCCGGTGGAGCAGTTGGTCGCGGCGTTGTCGGCGACTGACCCGATCATCGGCGGCGGGGTCTATATGGGGCCGGTGCTCGACATGAAGCATCTGACGCGCCATCCTTTTTGGCCCGATCCGGCACCGCAGTCGCTGGGCATCCCGATGATGCTCGGCAATACGGTGATGGAGACGCGGGCCTTTTTCGCCGCCGACGGCAAGCAGCTTTCGGGGCTGAGCTTCGACAATCTCGCGGCGCGCATCGGTCCCGAAATGCGCGTCGACATCGATCCGGTCTGGGTCGTCGCGCAGTTCCGCGCGCGTTATCCGGGCGCGCAGCCGCTCGAACTCTTCCACCGCATCGTCACCGCGGCGCGCAGCTGGCGCGGGCAGGTCGAGGAGGCCGAGGCGCGCGCGCGCGCCGGCGCGCCGGCCTTCGTCTATCAGCTCGATTATATGGAGGCGAAGCACGCCGACGACATCGCGCTCGTCTTCGGCACCGGACCCGACCAGTCGACGTGCAAACATCAGGTGAGCGCGGCGATGATGACCGCCTTTACGCGCTTCGCGAAAACGGGCAATCCGGGCTGGGCGGCCTATGACCTCAAGAAACGCCGCACGATGATCTTCGACGCCGGTCCCCGCGTCGAGGACAATCCGCGCGCATGGGAACGCGAGCTGTTCGCGCGAGTGCCGTACATCCAACCCGGTTCGTAATCATCCGTCATTGCGAGGAGCCGAAGGCGACGCGGCAATCCAGAGTCGCGTAGGCTGTCCTGGATTGCTTCGCTCCGCTCGCAATGACGAAGATTTAGACAATCCTCCGTGCCGCGAGCCAGTTCCACAGCAGTTCGGGCCACGCAGCAACGGGCAGCCCCGCAGTCTTCATCAACCCGAAGCCATGGCCACCCTTGGCGAAATAATGGGCTTCGCAGGGAACGCCGACCGCGCGCGCGGCACCTTGGAGGCGCAGGCTGTTCTCGACCTTCACGACATTATCGTCCTCGGCATGAAGGAGAAACAGCGACGGCATGTCGGCGCGGACCTGCCGCTCGGGCGAGTAGAGCGCCGCGCGCGTCGCGTCGGGGGCGGGGCCGAGCAATTTTTCTCGGCTGACGGCGTGGGCAATCGCGGGATCCATCGACACCACCGGGTAAAAGGCGGCGAGGGTGTCGGGGCGCGCCGACAGCGCGTCGGCGGCATCGACGGGCGCATAGACCTTGGCATCGAAACGCGTCAGCAGGCTGGTCGCGACATGGCCACCCGCCGAAAAGCCGCCGAAGGCGACGCGCGCCGGGTCGATGCCGTCGGCCTTCGCCCGGCTGCGCACCAGCCGCACCGCGCGCTGCGCATCGGCGAGTGGGACGTTCGAGCGGTCGGCCCAGCCGTCGCCGGGCAGGCGGTAGAAGAGGACATAGACGGTGACCCCGCGATCGCGGAGCCAGCGCGCCAGCTCATAACCTTCCTTGTCGACCACGACGTAGCGATAGCCGCCGCCGGGGGCGAGAATCACCGCCGCGCCATTGGGCTTTTCGGGGCGGAAGATGTCGAGGCGCGGGCGGGTGATGCCCTGCAGCATTCGGTCGCTGGCGTTCGGGTCGTCGCTGCGCTGGACCACGCTTTCGACCAGGCCCGCCGGCACCGCCAGATGGCCCTCGGGCCACAGCGCGATACTGTCGTCGGGCGCGAGGCCGGCCGGGCGCGTCCAGGCGCTCTTCGCGCTGGCGTTTCCCGTGGCGATCAGCGGCAGCGTCAGCCCGGCGGCGAGCAGGAGGCGGCGACCGAACCGCATCGCTATTCGGCCGCCTTGTTGGGATAGGCGATGATCAGCACCAGCGGTTCCTTGCCGGTCTGGCGGATGCCGACCTTCGCGCCCTTGTAAAGCCAGGCGGCGGTGCCAGCCTTGATGCCCCTCTCCTCGCCGTCCGAATGGACGATGCCGGTACCCGACAGGACATAATAGATTTCGTCATGGTCGATCGGATGGACACCGATCGCGGCGCCGACGTGCAGCGCGCGCTTGCGGAATTCGAAGCTGCGCGGCGCGGGGACGGCATCGCTGATCCGGTACGCCGTCGACATCCCGATCGCGCCGTGCGGCGGCGCTTCCTCGCGTAGCGTCGCGGCCTCGTCGATCACGACCATCGCGGGCGCCGCGCCGCCGGCGAGGAGCAGGGCGAGCAGCGCGCTCATTTCACGCCGCCGCGCGAGTCGAGGTCGCGCGCCGACAGATGCTCCTGCGGCATCGGCGCGGTCTGTGCGGGATAGAAGAGGCCCCAGCGCGGTTCCATCGTCGCCAGGTCCCAGTCGCCCTCGACGAAGGGCGCTCGGATCGCTTCCTTGACCTTGGGATAGCCGCTGACCTCCTTCTCGTCGTCGATTACCTCGCCACGGCCCTCGGCGACGAAGAACAGCACGCGGATTTCCTCGGCATCGCGCGCCCAGGGACGCGCCCCCGCCGTCGCGAGCAGCGAGGTTTCGACGTCGCGGACCGGCAGGATCCTGTATCCCGCGATCGGCGCGAGCGGCGCCTTGGCGCGGATCAGTTGCGCGCGCGTTTCGCCATAGCGGCCAACCTCGGGTAGCGGCTCGCCATGGCGGTCGACCGCCAGATTGTCCTTGCCGTAAAATTCGAGGTCGCCGTCGCCGCCGAGCATCAGGAAGGGCAGGTTCGGATCGGTGTCGTTGCCGCCGCGCATGACGTTGGCGATCGCGGTGATCTGGCCCGTCACATAGGGATGGCCGACCCATTCGAGGTTCATCAGATTATAGTGCACCGCGCGATGCTGCGGATTGTAGATCAGGTTGTTGATCATCAGCGCCTGCGCGCCGCCCTTGATCAGCGGATTGCGCTCGACATTATGCGCCCAGACATTGCGGTAAAAGACGATGCCGGTGGCGTTGTCGTGGATCAGCGACCCCTTGCTGTGCTCGCCCTTGGGGTGGCTCGCGTCGGCGAGGCCTTCGGCGGCGAGATTGTTCGAGAAGGTGATATTGTGGCTGGTGCCCTGGCGCCATTCGTCGACCGTCTTGCCTGTGAAGCGCGGCCCGGAGGCCGACATATTCTCGTCGATCGCCCACAGGAAGGTGCAATGGTCGACGATCACATTGGCGGCGGCGACGGTCGAAAAGGCGTCGGCCTCCCACCCGCTGCGCTTCGGTTGGCCGTCGACCCCGGTATAGACGCGCAGGTGACGAAAGATCACGTCGTGCGTCTTCACGTCGATGCCGGTGCGAATCAGCGTGATGCCGGGACCCGGCGCGGTCTGGCCGGCGATGGTGAGGAAGGGGTGCTTCACCTCGATCGTCGTGCGCCCCATGTCGATCACGCCGCCAACCTCGAACACGACAATGCGCGGTCCGGGGGTCTCGATCGCCGCCTTCAGCGAGCCGGGGCCGTCGGGCGCGAGCGTCGTCACGCGCAGGATCTGGCCACCGCGCCCGCCGGCCGTCTGCGCCGCCGGACCCACCGCGCCGGGAAAGGCGAGGGGGGACGAATCGGCCGCGGTTGCGGGGTGTGCGACGATGGTCGGCGTCAGCAAAAGCGCTGCCAGCCAGAGCTTTTTCAGCATCCTGCCTCTCCTTCTCATTGGGGTATTGACACAGTGGTCACATTCCTTCAATCTTCCTGACACCGGTTACCCCAACCGGTCAACGAGAAAATATTGTCGGGGAGAGGCCAATGGATGGCCCGTCGCGAAATCGCGACGGCATTGCGCTACTCTCTTAAATTTCTGGACAAAGGATCGGGGCGATCGACTTTGTCGCGTAAAGTAACCGGTGTCATTCATGCCTGAAGCGCTGGATGGACTGGTAAAAGGGAGGAACATGATGGCTATTCACGCAATGCAGGGCGTCCGCAATTTGAGCAGGTTGGCATGCGGCGTTTCGCTTGCCGTGCTGGCGGTGTCGCCGGCCTCTGCGCAGGATACCGCGGCGGACGCCGCCGCGCCCGCCGACGAGGTCGCCCCCGAAGACGAAATCGTCGTCACCGGTTTTCGGGCCTCGCTGGAGGCCGCGCTCAACGTCAAGCGCGACTCGGTCGGTGCGGTCGACGCGATCGTCGCCGAGGACATCGCCAAATTCCCCGACCAGAATCTCGCCGAATCGCTGCAGCGCATTCCCGGCATCTCGATCCAGCGTGACGGCGGCGAGGGCCGGGCGATCACCGTTCGCGGGCTCGGTGCGCAATTTACCCGCGTTCGCGTGAACGGGCTGGAGACCATCGCGACCTCGACCGACGGCGCGTCGTCGAACCGTGATCGTTCGTTCGACTTCAACGTCTTCGCGTCCGAGCTGTTCAGCAGCATCGTCGTTCACAAGACCGCCGAAGCCTCGCTCGACGAAGGCTCGCTCGGCGCGGTGGTCGACCTCAACACCGGCAATCCGCTGGGGGGAAAATCCGGGCTGCGCGGTGCGCTGTCGATCGTCGGTTCCTATAACGACCTGTCGAACAATGTCGGGCCGCGCGTCGCCGGGCTGCTGAGCTGGCGCAACGATGCCGGCACCTTCGGCGTGGCGGTGTCCGGTGCCTATTCGAAGAGCGATACGCTGGAGCTTGGCAACAACTCGGTCCGCTGGGCGCAGGCACGGTTCGACTCGGTGGATGGAACCAACTGCTGGACCACCGCGAACAGCGGCGGCACCTATGTTCCCAGCGCCGGATGCACAAAGGCCGCCCTGTCCTTTCACCCCCGTATCCCGCGCTATGGCGAGATCGAACATCGCCGTGAACGATTGGGGCTGACGGCTTCGGTCCAGTTCGAACCGAGCGATTCGACGAAATTCTCGATCGATGGCCTCTATTCGCGCTTCAAGGAAAGCCGTGAAGAGAAATGGGGTGAGGTGCTGCTGCGGTCGAACGAGCGTTCGATCAACGTGGTCAACCCGGTTTACGATGCCGACAACAATATGATTTCGGCGACGCTGAACGATGTGTACGTCCGCACCGAACATTATCTGCGCAAATCGGATACCGAATTCTATCAGCTTGGCGGAACCTGGGACCAGGATATTTCCGACAGCCTTCGTTTCACCCTGCTCGGCGGCTTTTCGAAATCGAACGCCGACATTCCGGTCGAAACGACGGTCGTGTTCGATGACCGTGATGCCCAGAATTATTTCTACGATTACAGTGATATGAAGAGTCCGGTGCTGACTTTCGGCACCAGCGTCACCGATCCGGCGAACTTCCAGCTCGCCGAAATCCGCGATCGTCCGTCGAACGTCACCAACCGGTTCAAGACGGTCCAGCTGCGCACCGAATGGGATGTCGCCGACGGATTCCAGGTCAAGGCGGGCGGCATGTGGCGCCGGTTCAATTTCGACACCATGGCCTTCACTCGCGACACCGCGGTGTGCGGAAATGGCGGTACCAGCCTCGTGACGAGCACGTCGGGGACGATCACCTGTACGCCGACCAGCCTCTTCGGCCCGAACGCCGTTTATGGCTTCCCGGCCACGGCGGCCCTGTCGGAGCTGTTCACGCTCGGCCAGGCGGGACAACCGGCGGGCACGACGACGCAGTGGCTGATTCCGGCTTTCCCGGCCGCGACCGATTTCACCCGGCTCTACAGTCGCAACCCCGCGATCGATGCGGCAAACACCCGTTCGGTGCAGGAAACCACATCGGGCGGCTATCTTCAGTTCGATGCCAAGGGTGAACTTCTCGGGCTCGAATATGCGGCCAATGCCGGCATCCGTTATGTCCGGACGGCGCAGATCTCGTCGGCGGCCAATGGCGTGAGCGTCAAGCGCAGCTATGACGACTGGCTGCCGTCGGTCAACGTCGCGCTCTACCCTTCGCAGGATGTCGTCGTGCGCGGCGCGATCGGAAAGGTGATGACGCGGCCCAGCTTCGGCAATCTCAACCCCAGCGGAACCTTCGATGGCTTCAACTATCGTGCGACATACGGGAATCCCTATCTCAACCCCTATCGCGCGACCAATTTCGATGCCGCGATCGAATGGTATTTCGCGCCGCAGGCGCTGCTGTCGGTCGCCGGCTTCGTGAAAAAGATCGAAAGCTTCCCGGTGTCCGGCACCTATCAGGCGACGCTGGCGCAACTCGGTGTCGACCGGAGCGTGCTGCTGCCGAGCTCGCCCGCCTATATCGCGAACGATCCCAGCCAGCTGTACACCGTTTCGGCGCAGGTCAATGGCACCGGCGCGACGCTGAAGGGCGTCGAGCTGGCGGCTCAGATACCGTTCAGCGCGTTCGTCGATCAGGGTGTATTCAGCCACTTCGGCGTGCTCGCCAATGCCACCTTCATCAGCTCGACCGCCGATTACACGGTCCAGGGTCCCGCGATCACCGACTGCGTGCTGCCCAACTGCACCTTCGGCCCGCTGGTCAGTGCCACCCGCACCTCGACCCTGTTCGGCGTGTCGAAGCGCGCTTACAACGCCACGCTCTATTATGACGACGGGGCCTTCAGCGCGCGCGCATCGGCAAGCTATCGCAGCCGCTATGTCGATTCGAACAGCGGCACCGGCAATGTCTTCGAAGGTTATGGCGCGACATGGAATGTCGATGCGTCGATCCGTTACAAGCTGACCGAGTGGGTCGAACTGTCGGTCGAGGGGACCAATCTGCTCGACACCTATCGCTATCGCTTCACCGATTTCGATGCCGACCGCAGTTACGAGAACAACCATTTCGGCCGCACCATCCTGTTCGGTGCGCGTTTCAAGATGTGATGATCGCGAGCTAGTCCCCGGAAAGGCCCGGTCTTCGCTTGCGGGGGCCGGGCCTTTGTTTTTCGAGGAACGCATTATGACCGATCGCCGCGAGATGCTGAAACTGGCCGGAACCGGGCTGCTAGCGACCGGCTTGTCGGGATTGGCCGCCCCCGCCGCGCTGGCGCAGGCGGCGCCCGCGCCGGGCGGCGTCGCGCCGCCCTGGGCCAGGGGCTTCGACGGCCAGCGCAAGGCCGACCTCGGCGACGGACGCTTCCTCAACCCGATCATGGCGGGCGACCATCCCGATCCGTCGATCCTGAAGGACGGCGCCGATTATTACATGACCTTCTCGACCTTCGACAGCTATCCGGGGCTGGTCATCTGGCATTCGCGCGATCTGGTGAACTGGCGGCCGATCGGTCCGGCCTTGCACAAGAATATCGGGTCGGTGTGGGCGCCCGAATTGTGCAAGCATGACGGCCGCTATTATCTCTACATCCCCACCAAGGGCCCGAACACCAGCTGGGTGATCTGGGCCGACCGGATCGAGGGGCCGTGGAGCGAACCGGTCGACTTGGGGCTGCCCCATCATATCGACCCGGGCCATGCGGTGGGCGAGGACGGATCACGCTGGCTGTTCCTGTCGGGCGGCGACCGGGTGCGGTTGTCGGACGACGGCCTGTCGCGGATCGGCGATCCCGAGCATGTCTATGACCCCTGGCGCTATCCGTCGGACTGGGTGGTCGAGGGTTTCGCGCCCGAGGGACCGAAGATCACTAGGCACGGCGACTATTATTACATGGTCACCGCAGTCGGCGGCACCGCCGGCCCGCCGACCGGGCATATGGTGATCGCGGCGCGCTCGAGGTCGATCCATGGCCCGTGGGAAAATTGCCCGGCGAACCCGCTCGTCCATACCAAGACGGCGGGCGAAAAATGGTGGTCGCGCGGTCATGCGACGCTGGTCGAAGGCCCTGCGGGTGACTGGTGGAGCGTCTATCACGGGTTCGAGAACGGCTATTGGACGCTGGGGCGGCAGGCGCTGCTCGACCCGATCGAGTGGACCGACGACGGCTGGTTTCGCATGACGGGCGGCGATTTGTCGCAGCCGATCGCCAAGCCCGAGGGCGGGGCCGTCGCGGGATCGCATGGCATGGCTCTGTCCGACGATTTCAAGACGCTGGCGCTCGGCGCCAAATGGAATTTCTTCAAGCCCGCCCCCGACGAGCGCGACCGCGCGCGGGTCGAGAATGGCGCGCTGCTACTCGCGGCGCGCGGCAAGGCGCCGTCGGATTCGTCGCCGCTGCTGCTGATTGCGGGCGATCAGGCGTACAGGTTCGAATGCGATATCGAGATCGCGCCGGGCGGGGTCGCCGGGCTGATCCTCTTTTATGACGAAAAGCTCTATTGCGGGCTCGGCTTCGACGGAGAGAAGTTCGTCACCCACCAATATGGCATCGAACGCGGTCGCCCGGCCAACCCGCATGGTCGCAGCATGCGGATGCGGGTGACCAACGACCGCCATATCGTCACCTATGACACCAGCGGCGACGGCGGAAAGACCTGGCATCGCTTCGATCGCGGTATGGAGGTGTCGGGCTACCACCATAATGTGCGCGGCGGTTTCCTGATGTTGCGGCCGGGACTGTATTCGGCGGGGGCAGGCGAGGCACGCTTCCGCAATTTCACCTTCGAGGCGCTGGCGTAGTGATATTGTTTCGCGCAAAGACGCGAAGACACGAAGAAGGCACGCGCTAAGGTTCGGCGTTCGCCTTTTCCACAAGCGATGAAACCCGCGTGCCGAACGTCGGCATGGGGCTGGTTAGCGGTCATAACAGCGCGGCCCAGCGATAGGCTTGGCTGAGATCATCCGATCCACGGTTATTTCGGATTTCCAGAAATCCACACCTGGGACGGGACCTAGCGGTATCGTCTCTTCCCTGCCGATAAAACTGACTAGAAACGCATATAGGGGATAGCATCGCCGCTGTTCGTCATAGTCATCATAGTCTGGACCCCGAGAAACCTCCTCTGGATTATACAGAAGAATGGATGTTTGATCCAACTTCGGTCGCTTAGCCGGCGCTGAGGTCTCACCCTCAACGAAGGTCGAAGCCTCAAACTCATATATCCAAACGCCTTCATATTTCCGCTGATTTTCGCTCTGCGCAAAGGATGGAGCCGCGCACGCTCCCAAGCTGAAAAGCGTAAGCAAGCTAAGAGGCGCAAGTGAAGTAAGAAGCCTAAAACCCATATGTGACGATAACCCGATTCAGAATGACCGCAATCGGTCGTTTGCTGCCATTTTTGGCCGGGTTCGAACCGGGTGACCGGAATGGGGTGGGAAGCGGGCCGGCAGCCTCCGGTTAAATACTGTAGAGAAGCAGTCTTTTCTCCGCTACCCATCGAGAATGTTCACTTCGATTGTGGCAGCGGCAGCGTTGCAGTTCCAACCCTTGCTCTCTTTTCGGCGTTCTCCCTCATTTGACCAGCCGATTTCCGTCGAGATTGGCCTTTTGAAAACCGAGGGCCGAGCAGCCTATTGGTTCAAGAAAACGGCAATTGAAGGCGACAAAACCTCTGTCTGGTGGACGGACACAGAACGCTGTCCCGCCGCACGCTCAGCGCTACGCAAAATTCGTAACTTGCAGATGCCACGCGTGAACGTGCCATTCCTCGACGACAACGAAATTAGGGCCACTGCCGACGGAGTGATTTATGAGTTGTGGGGTAATGCAAATTATCGCAGCGGCAGCGCCTATGAATTTAAATTAGCGTCCAACACCGGGACCCCACTCGCAGACTGGGTCGATGAAAGCCTCGAAACGCTATCACCTGGCTGGTCGAAGGAAGAGCCCTACAATCACATATAGCGGCTGCTTTGAAGGGTTCGCGCGCGCGTTAAGATGGCCCTCTTTTGGTCGATACCGGCCATCCCCCATCGGCCTTCACAATAGGCCAAAATCGCTAGCGAAAAGCCCGCTTGCGGCGGCAACAGGCTTTGCAATCTCACACGCCATCTTCGTGTCTTCGCGTCTTTGCGCAAAACTTTTCCTGCGCGGCGAACCCTTAAAGCGTGACGCCCGATTTCCAGATCGCGATGTCGCGTTCCTCATTCGCCTCTGCGCGCGTCGGTGCGCCCGAGGCGGTCGCGGCGATCAGGTCGAGCAGGGCATCCGACGCCGCGTCGAAACCATCCATCAGCACCCGCCCGGCGTCGAAGTCGATCCACCCCGCCTTGCGCCGCGCCAGCGAATTGTTCGAGGCGATCTTGAGGGTCGGGGCGGGGAAGCCGAGCGGGGTGCCGCGCCCGGTGGTGAACAGGATCATCGTCGCGCCCGCGGCGGTGAGCGCGGTCGACGACACCGCGTCATTGCCGGGTGCTTCGAGCAGGGTCAGCCCGGGCAGGACCGCTTCGCCGCCATAAAGCCGGACATCGACAAGCGGCACCTGGCCGCCCTTCTGCACCGCGCCGAGCGACTTTTCCTCGAGCGTGGTGATGCCGCCGGCGATATTGCCGGGGGAGGGGTTTTCGCTCACCGGTTCGCCGTGGCGGATGAAATATTGCTTGAAATCGCGGACCAGCTCGGCGGTGCGGTCGAACACCTCGCGCGACACGGCGCGGTCCATCAGCATCTGTTCGGCACCGAAAATTTCGGGGATTTCGGTTAGGATGACCTTGCCGCCCGCGTCGGCGACGGCATCGGCCATGCGCCCGACGAGCGGGTTGGCGGTGAGCCCCGACAGCCCGTCCGACCCGCCGCATTTGACCCCGAGGGTGAGAGCGGAGAGCGGGACCTCGCTGCGCCGGGTCGCGGCGGCGATGTCCACAAGGTCGTCGACGAGCGCCAGTGCGGCGGCGAGGTCGTCCTCGACCGCCTGCGCCGACAGGGTGCGAAGGGACGCGCGGCGTTCGGGCGGGATCGTGTCGATCAGCACGCCGAGCTGGTTGCTCTCGCACCCCAAGCCGACGATCAGCACCCCGCCGGCGTTCGGATGCTGCGCCAGCGCCGCGAGCAGGCCGCGCGTGTGCCCCAGATCGTCGCCGAGCTGTGAACAGCCGAACGGATGCTTGAAGGCGTGGACGCCGTCGATACGCCCGGCGTGGCGCGCGCCCGCGATCCTTGCGACCCGCGCCGCGAGATTGCCGACGCAGCCCACCGTCGGCAGGATCCAGATTTCGTTGCGCGTGCCGACACGTCCGTCGGCGCGGCGGTAACCGGCAAAGCTGCGGATCGCGACCGGCGGGGCAGGGGGCGCGGCACCGCGCGGCGCATAATGATAATCGTCGCCGCCGCCGAGCGCGGTCGCCAGATTGTGGCTGTGGACATGCGCGCCCGCCGCGATGTCGGCCGTCGCGACGCCAATCGGAAAGCCATATTTGATCACCGCATCGCCGCGCGCGATCGGGGCGAGGGCGAATTTATGCCCGCGCGGGATGGCGTCGATCAGGGTGATCGTCGCCATATCCACCGTTATGCGATCATCCGCCGCCGTATCGGCCAGACAGGTCGCGACGGTGTCGCCGGGATCGATCCGCAGCGCGGTTACCGGTGTCAACGTCGTCGGAGGATCGGATATATTCGCCATCGCCTCAGCCTTTCGGCGCGGCGACCGACTGGCGTTCGACGAAGGTCGACGCCATGACATTGGGTTCGTCGGACGATTTGGCGCCGATATCGAGGAAGTCGGGGACCAATGTCCGCGCCGCGCGCACCCCCATTTCGCGGATCGGCCAGCGCACGGTGCTCAGCGCGGGCCAGATATGCGTCGCGGTCGGGCTGTCGTCGAAGCCGATGATCGACAGGTCGGCGGGCACCGCGATGCCCTTGCTGTGCGCCACGCTCATGACCCCGGCCGCCATCTCGTCGTTCGAGCAGAAGATCGCGGTCGGCGGCGCGGTCAGCGACAGCAAGGCCTCGCCCGCCTCGATGCCCGCAGTGTAGCGATAATTGCCCGGTGCCGACAGTTCGGCGGGGAGCGTCAGTCCGGCCGCGGCCAGCGCCTCGTGAAAGCCTTTTTCGCGTTCGGCGGCCGACCGGAAACCGACCGGGCCGCGCACGAAGCCGATGCGGCGATGGCCGAGTTCGACAAGCTTGCCGACCGCCTCGGCAACGACTTCGCGGTCGTTCGACGACACGCAATGTTTCGCGTCGTCGAGTTGCGCCGATCCAACGCGGACGTAGCGCACGCCCAGATCCTCGCAGAGCGCGGCGAGTTCGTCATTCTCCGAAATCGGCGGCAGCAGCATCGCGCCGATCGGGCGCTGCTTTTCGAGGAACACGCGCACATCGTCGAGCATCCGGTCGGACCCGCGGTCGACCGGGCGGACGAGCAGCGCGAGGTCGCTGTCCTTGATCGCATCGAGCACGCCCTGCTGGAAATTGAGGACCGTCTGCGCGTTCGGATTGTCGTGGAGCAGCGCGATCAGGAAGTTGCGGCGAAAGGCCAGCGCGCGCGCCTGCGGGTTGGGCACGAAACCGAGCATCTTGATCGCCTGTTCGACCGCCTGGCGCGTCTTGTCGGTAATGAATTCGGACCGGTTGATGACCCGGCTGACGGTCTTTTTCGAGACGCCGGCAAGTGCTGCGACGTCGTTGATCGTCGGTTGCTTGCCGCTTTTTTCCCGCGTGCGTGGCGCCATGGAGGTTTCACTTTTCCTGTGCGGACCCGGTTGGTCCGGCCCGCTGTTTCCTACTGCGCGCCCGCTGTCACAAAATCAACCGCGCTGATGGCTATTCGCTTGCTTTTGACACCGGTGTCTCTTACAGGAATTTTCGGATGAGGGAAATGACAAAGATGCTGGCAACGAGCGAACAACAAGCCATAGCCAAGGCGTTTCTGGCCGCACGGGCCGCAAAGACACCGCTTACCGACTATCCCGGCGCCATGCCGCAGGGCCTGGCCGAGGCCTATGCGATCCAGGATTCGGCGATCGCCTTCGACGGCCGTCCGATCGGCGGCTGGAAGGTCGGGCGGATAGCCGACGAACTGGTCGCGCGTTTCGGAGGCCACCGCATCGCGGGGCCGATCTTTACCAATGAGATCGTCGATGCCGCCGACGGGGCGGTCCCCGCCATGCCGGTCTACGGCGGGGGGTTCGCGGCGGCCGAGGCCGAGGTGCTGCTGCGCTTCGGCGACGTGGGTACGCGCGAGTACGACATCGCCTCGGTCCGCGACGCGATCGACGAAGTGCGCACGGGGATCGAGATCGCGAGTTCGCCGTTTCCCGATATCAACAAACATGGCCCCGCGGTCACGGCGTCGGACTATGGCAATAATAAGGGGCTGGTCATCGGCCCGCGCATCGCCGGATGGCAGGATGCCGATCTGATCGCGATGCCGGTCGAATTCCGCATCGATGGCGAACGGATCGGTGCGGCGACGATGGAAACGATGCTCGACGGCCCGTTCGGGTCGGCGCTGTTCCTGATCCGCGCGCTGCGCGCCCGCGGTATCGCCATCCCGCCCGGCACCTGGGTGTCGGCGGGGGCGATCACCGGGGTGCATGAAATTCGCCCCGGCCAGGACGCCGAGGCGCTGTTCGACGGAAAAATCCGCGTCAGCTGTAAAATCACAGGCTAACAAGAGCCGATAACGGGAGAGAGTCATGGCACAGGCAATCGCGGACGGAGGTACGGCGTCGCCGGTGCCCCGGGCCGGACGGTACCGCTGGCTGATCATCGCGCTGCTTTTTGCCGCGACGACGGTCAATTATATCGACCGGACGATGCTGGGGCTTCTCGCCCCCGTGCTCGGCGACGATCTCGGCTGGTCCGAGAATGATTATGGCAACATCGTCACCGCCTTCCAGGCGGCTTATGCGATGGGCTTCCTATTGATGGGCTGGCTGATCGACCGTTTCGGGCCGAAGGTCGGCTATGCGATCGCGATTTCGATCTGGACGATCGGCCATGTCGCGCATGGCTTCGCCTCGTCGGTCGTCTCCTTCATGATGGCGCGGGTCATCCTCGGCGTCGGCGAGGCCGGGCATTTCCCCTCGGTCGTGCGGGCATCGAGCGAATGGTTTCCGCAGAAGGAGCGCGCCTATGCCATCGGCTGGGTCAACAGCGCGACGACGATCGGGGTCATCCTGACCGCCCCGACCATCTGGCTGTTCATGGTCTGGATGGGTTTCGACTGGCGCCAGACCTTCATCTACACCGGTATTTTCGGCGCGATCCTGCTCGTCCTGTGGCTCTGGCTGTACAGCAATCCGCGCGAGAGCGGCAAGGTCAGCGAAGCCGAACTTGCGTGGATCGAGCATGACCCGCCCGAGAAGATCGAACGCCTCGGCTGGAGCAAGATCGTCACCAAGCGCGAAGCCTGGGCCTTTGCGGTCGGCAAATTCCTGACCGACCCGGTGTGGTTCCTGATGCTGTTCTGGCTGCCCAAATATTTCAGCACGACCTACAATGTCGACCTGAAGGTCGTCCTGCTGCCGATGATCATCATGTATCTGCTGTCCGACGTCGGCAGCATCGTCGGAGGCTGGACCTCGTCGAAGCTGATTCAGCAGGGACATAGCGTCAATTTCGCGCGCAAGGTCACGATGCTGGGCGCGGGATTCTGCGTCCTGCCGCTGCTGTTCGTCACCGGCCTCGAAAATATGTGGCTCGCCGTGGTGCTGATCGGCATCGCGCTCGCCGGGCATCAGGCCTTCTCGTCGACGATCCTGTCGATCCCCCCCGACATGTTCCCGAAACGCGCGGTGGGGTCGGTGATCGGGCTCGGCGGGTTCATGGGCGGCGTCGGCGGCATGATCATGGCCAAATCGACCGGCCTCGTCCTCGACGCGACCGGCGGCAACTACACGCTCATCTTCGCCGCGTGCACCACCGTCTATTTCCTCGCGGTGCTGGCGATCCACCTGCTCAGCCCCAAGCTTGCGCCGGTGACCGTAGAAAGCGATGCTGCCCCCGCATGACCCGTCCGCTCGCCCTGAACCCCGATCGCCTGTTCCCGTCGGACCCGGGGCAGCGCGATATCGCGCGGCGGCTCTATGCTGAGGTCGCGGGGCTGCCGATCATCAGCCCGCACGGACACACCGACCCCAGCTGGTTCGCGGACAACGCGCCGTTCGGCAACGCCGCAGAGCTGCTGCTGCATCCCGATCATTATGTGTTTCGCATGCTCTATTCGCAGGGCGTGTCGCTCGACGCGCTCGGCATTCGCAACCCCGCTGCCGATCCGCGCGAAAGCTGGCGGCTGTTCGCCGAGCGCTATCATCTGTTCCGCGGCACCCCGTCGCGGATGTGGATGGACTGGGTGTTCGCCGAGGCGTTCGGCATCGAAGTGCAGTTCGAGGCGGCCACGTCGGACCTCTATTACGACCGGATCACCGAGGCGCTGGCGACCGGGGCCTTCCGCCCGCGCGCGTTGTTCGACCGCTTCGGCATCGAGGTGATCGCGACCACCGAAAACCCGCTCGACACGCTCGAGCATCATGGCGTGATCCGCGCCGCGAACGACAGCGGCGAATGGGCGGGGCGGGTGATCACCGCCTATCGCCCCGACCCGGTGGTCGACCCCGACTTCGAAGGTTTCTACGCGAACCTCGCGCGCTTCTCCGACCTGACCGGCGAGGACGCGTACAGCTATGCGGGCTATATCGCCGCGCACCGCAAGCGCCGGGCCTTTTTCGCCGGCATGGGCGCGACCTCGACCGACCATGGCCATCCGACCGCGGCGACCGCCGACCTGACGCGTACCGAGTCCGAGGCGCTGTTCGCGCGCGTCACCCGCGGCGAGGTGAGCGCCGCCGACGCCGAGCTGTTCCGCGCCCATATGCTGACGGTGATGGCGGGGATGAGCCTCGACGACGGGCTGGTGATGCAGATCCACCCCGGCGCCTTCCGCAACCACAATGTCTGGCTGTTCGACCATTATGGGCGCGACAAGGGCGCCGATATTCCGATGAGCACCGATTATGTCCATGCGCTGCGCCCGTTGCTCGGCAAATATGGCAATGAGGCGGCGCTGACGATCATCCTCTTCACCCTCGACGAGACGAGCTACGCGCGCGAACTCGCGCCGCTGGCGGGCCATTATCCGGCGCTCAAGCTCGGTCCCGCCTGGTGGTTCCACGACAGTCCCGAGGGGATGCGTCGGTTCCGGAATCAGGTCACCGAGACCGCGGGTTTCTACAACACGGTCGGCTTCAACGACGACACCCGCGCCTTTCTCTCGATCCCGGCGCGCCACGACGTCGCGCGGCGTATCGACTGCGGTTTCCTGGCGCAACTCGTCGCCGAGCACCGGATGGAAGAATGGGAGGCCGCCGAACTCGCGACCGACCTCAGCTACAATCTCGCCAAGGCCGCGTACAAGCTGTGAGGCTTTCGGCGCAAACGCCGCTCCCGGCGTCGGTGCGGGTGCCGGGTTACGACCGCGCCGCGCAGGCCCCGGGGATCGTCCATATCGGTATCGGCGCCTTTCACCGTGCGCATCAGGCGCTCTACACCGACGACGCGATGGGTGCGGGCGACCGCGACTGGGGCATTGTCGGCGTGTCGCTGCGCTCGGGCGATGTCGCGGCGCAGCTCAATCCGCAGGGCGGGCTTTATTCGGTCGCGACGCGCAGCGCGGCGGGCAGCGAACTGCGACTGATCGGTGCGGTGCAGAAGGTGCTCGTCGCGGCCGAAGACGGCCAGGCGGTGATCGCCGCGATCGCCGCGCCGACGACGCATATCGTTAGCTTCACCGTCACCGAGAAGGGCTATTTGCGTGGCGCCGATGGGGCGCTCGATCTCGCCGCGGCGATGGGCGTATCGAGCCTCTACCGCTTCGTCGCCGCCGGAATGGTCCAGCGCAAGGCGGCCGGACTGCCCGGCCTGACCCTGCTCAGCTGCGACAATCTGGCGAACAACGGCGCGGTGCTGCGACGGCTGATGCGCGAGTATCTGATAGCCTATCATTCCGACCTGGCCGCCTGGTTCGATGCGACGTGCCGCTGCCCCGCGACGATGATCGACCGCATCGTCCCCGCGACAACCGACGCCGACCGCGCCACGATCGCAGCCGAACTCGGGGTGCGCGACGAGGGCGCGGTGGTCACCGAGGGTTTCAGCCAGTGGGTGATCGAGGATGATTTCGCCGGCCCGCGCCCGCGCTGGGAGGCGGTCGGGGCGCAGCTTGTCGCCGATGTCGCGCCCTATGAAACCGCGAAGCTGCGCCTGCTCAACGGCGCGCATTCGGCGCTTGCCTATATCGGCCTCGGGCGCGGCCACGCCTATGTGCATCAGGCGATCGCCGATCGCGCGATCCGGCCGGTCATCGAAAGCCTGATGCGCGACGAGGCGGCGCCGACGATCGACGCCGCGCCGGGGCAGGATTTGTCCGTCTATGCCGATGCGCTGCTCGACCGCTTCGCCAACCCCGCGCTCGACCACCGGCTGATCCAGATCGCGATGGACGGCAGCCAGAAGATCCCGCAGCGCTGGCTCGAAACGCTCGCCTGGCACCAGCGGCGCGGCGCGCGCTGTCCGTCGCTTCTCGCGGCGATCGATGCGTGGATCGCCTTTTTGCGCGGTGGTGCTTTCCCGATCGACGACCCGCTCGCCGATCGGCTGCGCGAAGCCGTGGCAGGTCCCGATGCGATGACGGCGTTGTTCGGAGCGGACGGGGTCCTGCCCTCGGAATGGCGGCCCGAATAAGCGCTTGGGTTTGCCCGCCAATCACCGCATAGCTGTTGCAACAAACGGGAGACACGGTTTGGAACAACGGGGAGAGGGGCAGGGGGCACAAGCCGCCGCCGCGACGCGCGATATTGAGCAGGACGAACGCTATCAACGGCTGGTGACGACGCGGTCGCGCTTCGGCTGGCGGCTGACGATCGTCATGCTGGTCATTTATTTCGGCTATATCCTGCTGATCGCGTTTGAACCGCATATCCTCGCGCGCCCGCTGGGGAGCGGCGTGACCTCGCTCGGCATTCCGCTCGGACTCGGAGTGATCGTCGCGGGCATCTTGCTCACTGCGCTCTATGTGCGCCGTGCCAACAAGATATTCGATCGCGACCTCGATGCGCTGCGCCGGGATTATGGCGCATGAGCCGCTTTCCGATCACCCGCACTGCGCTGATCCTGCTCGCGCTCGGCTGGCCCGCGATCGCGGCGGCCGACGCGCTGACCGGCCAGACCGAGCAGCAGGCGGCGAACTGGCCGGCGATCCTGATGTTCTCCGCCTTCGTGCTCGCGACCCTCGGCATCACGCGCTGGGCGGCGGGGCGCGTGCGTACCGCGTCCGATTTCTACACCGCGGGCGGCGGCATCACGGGGTTCCAGAACGGCCTCGCGATCGCCGGCGACTATATGTCGGCCGCCTCCTTCCTCGGCATTTCGGCGCAGATTTTCGCCGACGGCTATGACGGGCTGATCTATTCGACGGGCTTCCTCGTCGGCTGGCCGATCCTGCTTTTCCTGCTCGCCGAGCGGCTGCGCAATCTCGGCCGTTACACCTTCGCCGACGTCGTCAGCTTCCGCTTCGCGCAGACCCCGGTGCGGCTGTTCGCGGCGTTCAGCACCCTCGCGGTCGTGCTCTTCTATCTCATCGCGCAGATGGTCGGCGCGGGGCAGTTGATCAAATTGCTGTTCGGCTTGCCCTATACCTATGCGGTGCTGATCGTTGGCGCGCTGATGACCTGCTATGTGCTGTTCGGCGGCATGATCGCGACGACCTGGGTCCAGATCATCAAGGCGGTGATGCTGCTCGGCTGCGCGAGCTTCATGGCGTTCGCGGTGCTGTGGAACTTCGGCTTCTCGCCTGAGGCGCTGTTCGCCAAGGCGGTCGAGGTGAAGACCGGGCTTGCCGCCTCGGCGGGTGCGACGCCCGCGGACGCGGCAGCGAAGGGCCTGTCGATCATGGGGCCGGGCGGCTTCATCAAGGACCCGCTGTCGGCGATCAGCTTCGGCATGGCGCTGATGTTCGGCACCGCGGGCCTGCCGCATATCCTGATGCGCTTCTTCACCGTTCCCGACGCGAAGCAAGCGCGCAAGTCGGTGCTGTGGGCCACGGGCTGGATCGGCTATTTCTATATCCTGACCTTCATCATCGGCTTCGGCGCGATTACCTTCGTCGCGTCGAACCCCGACTATCTGATGCCAGACGGCTCTCTGCGCGGCGGAGGAAACATGGCGGCGATTCATCTCGCCTCGGCGATCGGCGGCGATATCTTCCTCGGCATCGTCAGCGCGGTCGCCTTTGCGACGATCCTCGCGGTGGTCGCGGGGCTGACGCTGTCGGGGGCGTCGGCGGTGTCGCACGACATCTATGCGTCGATCGTCAAGAAGGGGCAGGCGAATTCGGCCGACGAGCTCAAGGTGTCGCGCTACACCGTTCCGGTGCTCGCGATCCTCGCAATCCTGCTCGGTATCGCATTCGAGAAGCAGAATGTCGCCTTCATGGTCAGCCTTGCCTTCGCGCTCGCCGCGTCGGGCAATTTCCCGGTGCTGGTGATGTCGCTGCTGTGGGATGGCTGCACGACGCGCGGCGTCGTCGTCGGCGGCTTCGTCGGGGTGCTGCTGGCGCTGGTGCTGACGATATTGTCGCCGGCGATCTGGGTCGCGGTGCTCGGCCATGCCGACCCGGTCTTTCCGTACAGTTCGCCGACGATCTTCTCGATGCCCGCGGCGTTCCTCGCGATCTGGCTCGTCTCGCTCGCCGACAAGAGCGGGCGCGCGGCGGTCGACCGGGCGGGTTACCCGGCGCAGCGCGTCCGCGCCGAAACCGGTATCGGCGCCGCGGGGGCTGCGGACCACTGAATTCGGCCCGCCTGATTCGTTTACCCTCACCCTTCCGGCGCTTCGCGCCTCCCTCCCTCTCCCGCCGGGAGAGGGAGGGGGCCCGCCGGCAAAGCCGGTGGGAAGGGTGAGGGTAGTTCGACTCATAGCCTATGATTTCTGCCAAACTTTACGCATAATTCGTCCCTTCCCACAACATTCACACACGAGAGAGTGAATATTGACTCATCCGTGAAGTCTCGGCATAAACGTCCCGACGCCGACACCCGATCGGCGCATGCTGGGAGAGATATGATGAGGGCAATTTTCTTGGCGTCCGTGTGCGCGGGCGCGCTGTTCACCGTTCCGACCATCGCCGTGGCGCAGGATGCCGGGGGCACCGCCCCGCAGGCCGAGGAGCCGGATGGCGACGACGGGTCGATCATCGTCACCGCCACACGCCGCGCCGAACGCATCCAGGACGTGCCGCTCAGCATCTCGGCCTATTCGCAGGAAGAGCTGACCGAAAAGGGCATCGTCGGTTATGAGGGCATCGGGCGCGAGACGCCGGGCGTCGTGCTCAACAAGCCGACCGCGAACTTCAACAATTTCACCGCACGCGGCATCGCGACCAACGGCTATAACGCCAACCTGCAGAGCTCGGTCGCCATCTATATCGACGAACTGCCGGTCTCGACGATCGGTAACACCACTGTCGTCGATCCCAATCTGTTCGACGTCGAGCGCGTCGAATTCCTGCGCGGGCCGCAGGGGACGTTGTTCGGATCGGGTTCGCTGTCGGGCGCGATGCGCATCCTGCAGAAAAGCCCCGACCTTAACGATTTCGACACCGCCGCGCTGGTCGATCTCGGGCTGACCGGATCGGACAGCGTTCGCCAGCGCTATAACGCGATGGTCAACGTGCCGCTGGTCGAAGACAAGCTGGCGCTGCGCGTCGTCGGTTTTTACCGCGACGAGGAAGGCTATCTCGACAATGTCGGGACCGGCGTGAAGAATTCGAACACGCTGATCGATTATGGCGGTCGCGCGACCCTGCTGTGGAAACCGACCGACCGGTTGTCGATCAAGCTGCTCGGCAGCTACGAATATAGCAACCCCAAGGACAGCTCGCTGACCAGCCCGTCGCTGGGGCGCAACAAGCGCGTGTCGGACGAGCCCGACCGCTTCACCGGCAAGCAGCTGATTGCGAACGCGACGATCGACTATGAGTTCGATTTCGCCAAACTCACCAGTTCGTCAACCTATTCGGATTTCGAGCAGCGTTTCTACGTCGACCTCGCCGGCACCTTTCAGCCCGGCTCGTTCCCGGGCGCGCCGATTGCCTTCGGCCTCGACGCCGATGGCTATGACAAGGTGTTCGTGCAGGAAACGCGGCTTGCCTCGACGCTCGACGGCCCGTTCCAGTTCGTGGTCGGCGGCTTCTATCTCGATCGCCGCCGCGACGTCGATTATTTCTACCGCTCGAGCTTGGCCTTCCTGGCAGAACGCAACTACACTGGGTTGCCCGACAAATATTATCAGAAGCAATATACGCATTCGCTCAGCAAGGAACTCGCGGGCTTTGGCGAGCTGACCTATCGCTTCTCGGACAAGTTCTGGCTGACGGGCGGCATGCGTTACGGCGAGACCTCGGCGCAGGGCTTTACCGAGGCGGGTGGGTACCTCGCCTTTGTGCGCATCCCTCTCCCGGCGCCCAACCCGCCGTTGGACCTCAATTATTTCTCGGTGGCGCTGGGCAACATCCGCAACGTCGCCTTCAACTATTTTCCCGCATATGACGCGGTCACTGGAGTCAAGGCGAAGGGATCAAAGCCGTCGTGGAAAGCGAGCGCGACGTTTAAGCCGAGCGAGAACCTCACCACCTATGCGACCTTTTCGACCGGTTTCCGTGCGCCGATTGTCAACGCCTTTGCCGGCCGGGCGAGTATCGTCGATCCCAACGACATCATCATCCCTTTCGGCGCAACGTCGGACAGCCTGAAAAGCTATGAGGTCGGAGCCAAGGGCCGCTGGCTCGGCGGGCGCGTGTCGATCAACACCGCCTTTTACCTGATCGACTGGAGCAATATCCAGGCGCAGGCGAACCGCGTGTCGGACTCGGTGCAGTTCGCGACCAACATCGGCGCGGCGCAGAGCAAGGGCTTCGAGTTCGAGGTCGCCGTGATCCCCGCGACCGGGGTGTCGATCGGCTTCAACGGCGCCTATAACGACAGCAAGATCACCAAGCTCTCGCCCGCCGAGGCGGCGATTTCGGGTGCGGTGCTCGGGCACAGGCTGTCGGCGCCGCGGATCCAGGGGTCGGCCTATATGAGCTATAACTTCAAGATCGGGTCGGACGTCGATGCGATGCTGGCGGTCAATGCGCAGCATATCGGGTCGTACAACAGCAGCTTCCCGAATACCCCGGGGGCGCCGAACGTACCGCTCTCCACTTTCGGCAAGACCGACGCCTACAGCAACGTCAACCTGAGCCTCGGGCTCAAGAAGGGCGATGTGTCGGCGCAGCTCTATGTCGAAAATCTCTTCGACGATCATTCGATCACCTACATCCATCCCGAGGCGTTCCTGAACAGCCGCTTCGGCACGATGCGGCCGCGCACCTTCGGCATTCGTCTCGGCTACAGTCTCTAAGCCGTGGCGACCGGCACGCTCCCGTCCACCGCCACGAAGCCGGCCGCGCAGCCCGGCTTCGTGCTGGGGATGCTCTGCTTCGTCTATGTGCTGAACTTCCTCGACCGCCAGCTGCTGTCGATCCTCGCCAAGCCGATCCAGGATGCGCTCCAGATCAGCGACGGCCAGCTCGGGCTGATCAGCGGTCTCTATTTCGCGATGTTCTATTGCTTCATCGCGATCCCGGTCGGCTGGTTCGCCGACAGGACCAGCCGCGTCGGGGTGCTGTCGCTCGCCTGCGCGGTGTGGAGCGGTGCGACCGTCGCGTGCGGGATGGCGGCCAATTATACCCAGCTCGCGATCGCGCGCATGGTCGTCGGCTTTGGCGAGGCGGGCGGCGTGCCGCCCTCCTATGCGATCATCACCGACACCTATCCGCCGGGCAAGCGGGCCGCGGCGCTGGGCATCTTCAACCTCGGCCCGGCGATCGGTGCTGCGGCGGGGGTGGCGTTCGGCGCGGCGATCGCCGAGCATTTCGGCTGGCGCATCCCCTTCATCGCGGTCGGCGTCATCGGCATCGTCACCGCGCTGGTCGTGTGGCTGACAGTGAGCGAGCCAAAACGCGGGGCGACCGATGTTGCGGCGCTGGTTTCGAGTTCGCCTGCGGACGAGAAGGCGGAGTTCTGGCCGACGGTGCGCATGTTCCTGTCGCACCCCATCCTGATGCTCGCGGCGCTCGGTAGCGGCGCGACGCAGTTCGTGACTTACGGCCTCGGCAATTTCGCGGTGCTGTTCCTGATGCGCGAAAAGGGCATGGAACTGGGCGATGTCGCGATCTGGTACGCGCTGGTGCTGCTGGTCGGCATGGGTGGCGGGATGATCGTGTCGGGGCGGGTGATCGATCGCATGGTGAAGAAGTCGCGCGCCGGCTATGCGATCGCTCCGGCGCTGTCGCTGGTCGTCGCGATGCCTTTCTATATCGGCTTCGTCTGGGCACCGGGCTGGCCGTTGGCGCTCGCGCTGCTCAGCGTCGTGATGGTCTTCAACTATTTCTATCTCTCGGCATCGGTCGCGCTGGTGCAGGAGGAAGTGAAGCCGAACCAGCGCGTGCTGGCCGGCGCGCTGCTGCTCCTCATCATGAACTTCATCGGGCTGGGACTCGGGCCGACATGGGTCGGTTTCGCAAGCGACTGGTTCAAGGCGCAGGGCGACGCGCACGGGCTGCAGACCGCGCTCTACACGCTGACGCCCTTCTATCTGGTCGCCATCGCTCTCTTTCTCTGGCTCGCACGGCGGCTGCGCCGCGAGGAGGCTTCGGCATGAAAAAGACAACTACGCTGCTCGCCGCCGCGATGCTGGTGGCGACGCCCGCCGTCGCCGCCGCGCCGGTGGTCGACGCCCCCGCCGGATCGGTCGAGGGCAAGGCGGTAGGCAAGGTCCGGATATTCAAGGGCATCCCCTTCGCCCAGCCGCCGGTCGGCCCGCTGCGCTGGAAGCCGCCGGTCGCGCTGCCCGCGTGGCAGGGGGTGCGCAAGGCGCAGAGCTTCGGCGCGGCGTGCATCCAGCCGCGCCCGACCGCGATCGGCATCTATACCAACCCGCCTGCCAAGGCCTCTGAAGACTGTCTGACGCTCAACATCTGGGCGCCCGAGGCGGCCAAGGACGCGCCGGTGATCGTGTGGATCCACGGCGGCGCGCTGACCAACGGCTACAGCCATGAGGCGATGTACGACGGCGCGAAGCTCGCCGCGCGCGGCGCGATTATCGTGTCGATCAACTATCGGCTCGGCGCGCTCGGCTATATGGCGCATCCCGACCTCAGCAAGGAATCGCCCGACGGCGTGTCGGGCAATTACGGCCTGCTCGACCAGATCGCGGCGCTCGGATGGGTGAAGGCCAATATCGGCGCCTTTGGCGGCGACGCGAACAATGTCACGATCGCGGGCGAGTCCGCGGGCGCGCTCAGCGTGATGTATCTGATGACCGCGCCCAAAGCGCGCGGCCTCTTTCACAAGGCCATCGCGCAGAGCGCCTATATGATCTCGACCCCGTCGCTCCGCGGGGCGCAGCACGGCGAAATCCCGGCCGAGACCATGGGGGCCAAGGTCGCTGCGGCGCTCGGCGCCACCGACGTCGCGGCGCTGCGCGCGATGGATGCGACCACGCTCAACGACGGCGCGCTCAAGGCGGGCTATTTCCCCTGGGGCACCATCGACGGCAAGATTCTGCCGCGCCAACTCGTCGACAGTTTCGACCGCGGCGAGCAGGCGCCGGTGCCGATGATCGCGGGATTCAACATCGGCGAAATCCGCTCGCTGCGTATGCTCGCGCCGCCGGCGCCCGCGAGTGCTGCGGTCTATGAGGCGGCGATCCGCGAGCGTTATGGCGATCTCGCCGATGGCTGGCTCAAGCTCTATCCCGCCAAGGACCTGAACGAAGCGGTGATCGCGACCACGCGCGACGCGCTCTATGGCTGGACGTCCGAGCGGCTCGCGGTCAAGCAGAGTGCGCTCGGCCAGAACGCCTATCTCTATTTGTTCGACCATGGCTATCCGGCGACGAGCGAGGCGGGGCTGCACGGCTTCCACGCCGCCGAAATCCCTTATGTGTTCGGCACCGCGACCGACACGCCGCCCTATTGGCCGAAAATCCCCGACACGGTCGCCGAAAAGCGCTTTGCCGCCGCGATGGGCGATTATTGGGTGTCCTTTGCGAAGACCGGCAAGCCCGAGGCGGCGGGGCAGGCGGTCTGGCGGCCCTATGGCCAGGACGCCGCCTTCCTCGCTTTCGCCGATGTGCCGCGCCCCGGCGCGAGGCTGATGCCCGGCATGTATGCGCTGCACGAGGCGGCGATGTGCCGCCGCCGCGCCGCGGGCAACCTGCCGTGGAACTGGAACACCGGCATATTGTCGCCGGTGCTCGCGAAGGGCGCCGACTGTCCATGATCGACGGGAGCATGCAGGATTATCCGCTGACGCTGAACCGCTTCCTCGACCATGCCGCGCGCTGGCATGGCGAGGCCGAGGTGGTGAGCGCGCGCGACGACGGCAGCATCGGTCGTGTCACTTACGCCGCGCTCCGCACCCGCAGTCTGGCGATCTCGTCGCTGCTCGATGGTGTCGGGATCGGGCAGGGCGACCGCGTCGCGACGCTGGCGTGGAACAGCTCGGCGCATGTCGAGCTCTGGTTTGCGGTGATGGGCATGGGGGCGGTGTGCCACACGCTCAACCCGCGCCTCACCGGGCCGCAGCTCGCATCGATGGCGGTGCAGTCGGGCGCGAAGATTCTCGTCGCAAGCGCCGACCTGCTACCGCTGGCCAAGCTGATCGCCGAGCGCGCGCCGGCGATCGAGCGCATCTTGCTGATCGATGGCCCGGCAGGCGAGGGCGGCGCGAACGTCCCGGTAACCAAACTCGAAAGCCTGATCGCTGACGCGCCAGGTGGCGCCGTCTGGGGCGATTTCGCCGAGACGGCACCCGCCGGACTCTGCTTCACCTCGGGCACCACCGGCGCGCCGAAGGGCGTGACCTACACGCATCGCGGCAGCTTTCTGCACACGCTGCGCAGCCTGCAGGCCGATGTCATGGCCTTCACCAGCCGCGACGCGGTGCTCGCGGTGGTACCGATGTTCCACGCCAATGCCTGGGGGCTGCCCTTTGCGCTCCCTGCGGTCGGCGGCAAGCTGGTGCTGCCGGGTCGTCAGGCCGACGGCGCCAGCCTCGCGCGGTTGATCGCCGCCGAGGGGGTGACGATCGGGGTCGGGGTGCCGACGGTTTGGCTGGGGCTGGTCGAACATCTCGAGGCGGTGGGTGGCGAACTGCCGACGCTCAAACGCCTCATCGTCGGCGGCGCGCCGATGGCGCCCGCGCTGATGGAGCGGCTCGAAAGCCGGCTCGGCGTCACCATCCAGACGAGCTGGGGCATGACCGAATTGTCGCCGCTCGGCGTCATCGCGCCGCCCGACGATCCGCAACGCAGCGCGGCGGTGTCGGGGCGGCCGGCGATCGGCGTCGACCTGCGGCTGACCGATGCAGGCGGCACGCCGCTTCCCGAACAGCGCGGCGGCGAGGGACATTTGTACGTACGCGGCGCGTCGGTAGTCGACCGCTATTTCGGCCAGGAGGCGCCCGCGACCGATGCCGAGGGCTGGTTCCCGACCGGCGACCTCGCGCGCATCGACGCGCGCGGCAATCTGATCATCACCGGCCGCGCCAAGGATCTGATCAAGTCTGGTGGCGAATGGATCAACCCCGCCGAGATCGAGGCGGTGGTCGGGGCCTTGCCGCAGGTGTCGCTCGCCGCCGTGATCGGGCGGCAGGACGCCAAATGGGGCGAGCGCCCGGTGCTGCTGGTCGAGATGCGCGGCGGCGAGGAGATCGACGACGCCGCGCTGCTCGCGCCGCTCGCGGGGCGTGTCGCGCCCTGGTGGATTCCCGATGCGGTGGTGCGGCTCGCCGCCATGCCGCTGGCGCCGACCGGAAAAATCGATAAGATTCGCTTGCGGAACGAGCATGGAGCGGGTTGAGCGGACTGCGGCGCGGGGCGCCGGGGAACAGGGATCGGAAGTGGTGCCAGTGGCAGACGAGCCAAAAACGCGTCGGCGGTCGACCAAGGCCGAACAGCGCGCCGAAACGATCGAGCAGATGCTCGACGAGGCCGAATATCTTTTCTCGAAGCACGGTCTGCACGGCGTCACGCTGAAGGACGTCGCCAAGCGCGTCGGGGTCCACCACACGCTGCTCAACTATTATTTCGCGGACAAGAAGAGCCTGTTCGACGCGGTCTTCGCGCGCCGTGCGGTGGTGACCAGCGAGCGGCGGATGCAGGCGCTCGACGATTATGAGAAACTGGCGGGCGACAAACCGACCGTCGAAGGCGCGCTTCATGCCTTTCTCGACACCGACCTCGACCTCTATATCCATGGCGGCGAGGGCTGGAAAAATTACGGCGCGCTCGGCGCGCTGGTCGCCAACACCCCCGAATGGGGCGCCGATTTGATGGACAGCCATTTCGACCCCGTGGTGCTGCGGCTGATCGACCTGCTCAAGAAAGCGCTGCCCGATTGCGCCGAGCGCGACATCTTCTGGGGCTATCACTTCGTCACCGGCGCGCTGATGGTCACGCTGGCGCGGACGGGACGCATCGACAAATTGTCGGGTGGGGTCTGCAAGTCCGAGGATTTCGAAGCGATCAAGGCGCGCATGGCCTCGTTCATGGCCGCGGGCTTCCTGCAGATCTGCCACAAGACGGCCTGAGGCGGGAGCGGGGGGGGCACGCGTCACGCCAAAGCTTCGCTGCGAAAGATATTAACTAACTAGAGAGTGAATGAAGGAGTTCTCAGGATGACGACATCGGGATCGGATTTGCCGCTCGGCGGCCGGGTGGCGATCGTGACCGGCGCGGGCGGCGGACTCGGCCGCGCGCACGCGCTGTATCTGGCGAGCCAGGGCGCAGCCGTCGTCGTCAACGATCTTGCGATCGAACCGGCGCAGGCGGTGGTGCGCGAAATCGAGCAGGGCGGCGGCACCGCGCTCGCGGTCGCGGCCTCGGTCACCGACGAAGCGGCGGTCGAGGCGATGGTGCGGCAGGTGCTCGACCAATGGGGCCGCGTCGACATCCTCATTAACAACGCCGGCATCCTGCGCGACAAGAGCTTCGCCAAGATGAGCCTCGACGATTTCCGCACCGTGATCGACGTCCATCTGATCGGCGCCGCGATCTGCTGCAAGGCGGTGTGGGAGGTGATGCGCGCGCAGCAATATGGCCGCATCGTCATGACCACCTCGTCGTCGGGACTGTGGGGCAATTTCGGCCAGGCCAATTATGGCGCCGCGAAGATGGCGCTCGTCGGGTTGATGCAGACGCTGGCGATCGAGGGCGAGAAATATGGCATCCGCGTCAATGCACTGGCGCCGACCGCGGCGACGCAGATGACCCATGGCGTGCTGTCGGACGCGAGCCTCGCTGCGCTCGACCCGGCACTGGTCAGCCCGGCGCTGCTGCCGCTCGTCGCCGACGATGCGCCGACCCGTATGATCCTGTGTGCCGGGGCAGGACATTTCGCAGTGGCCGACGTCACGCTGTCGCAGGGGCTCCATATCGGCGCCGGTGCCGATGCGGGCCAGCGGCTGATCGCCGAACTGCCGCGCGTGATCGACCGCGACGGCGCGATTGTTCCCGCTTACGGCTTCACCCAGGCCGAACGCGAAGTCGCGAGTGCCGACGCGGCGATGGCGGGGGCCAGCTAAGCGCGCGGCCAACCTGTCATACAGCTGTTGCCAAGAGCTGTCTGACAGGTTTAAACGACGCATGGGAGAACAGCCATGACGTCGAAGCATGTGGTGATCGTTTCGCAGGACATGACGAGTTTTGTCGGGCCGGGGGGCTGCGATCGCCGCCACTTGCCGTCCGACGCGCTGCTGCTCGGTTTTGGCGGGGTGCAGGAACCGGTGGTCAGCACGCTCGCTCTCGCCGAACTCGATGCCGTCGCCGACGATCATCTGCTGATCTTCGCGGTGTCGCGCGCCGCGTGCCGCCGCCTGTTCGGCGACCTGCCCGATCCTGCCGCGCGCTGGTATCTGCCGTCGGATCTGCGCGGGCTCGGCCAGTCGATCGTCGCGCCCGACAGCGATCCGCGCGCCGCCGACACGCTGCGCCTCGCGCGCTCGCTCGAACTGCTCTGCCAGTTTTTCGCCGCGCTCGCCGCAGGGCGCATGGTGCCGGTCGATGGCCAGCCGAGCCTGTGCGAAAGCGACATCGCGCGCATCGCCGCGGCGCGGCGGATCGTCGACGAACGTTGGCACGAAAAACTGACCATTGACGATATCGCGAAGAGCTGCGGCCTCAACCGCGACAAGCTGACGCGCGGCTTTCGCGAACTCTATCGCTGCACCGTCGCCGAGGCGCTGAGCGAACGGCGGCTGCGCCAGGCGCGGCAGATGCTCGCGGCAAGCGACCTGCCGGTGGCGAGCATCGGCTATCGCTGCGGCTATCTCAACAACGCCAGCTTCACCCGCGCCTTTTCGCGCCGGTTCGGCATGGCGCCGACCGCGATGCGCCGTATCGGCGTCGCGGCATGAGCCGCGTTGCCGCGATCGATGCGACCGCGAGCCGATCGCTCGTCGAGCGCGCGATGGAGATGGTGCGCGATCATATCCGCACCCACGACCTGAAAGTCGGCGACAGCTTGCCGGGCGAGGGGAGCTTCGCCGCGCAAATGGGGGTCAGCCGCCCGGTGATGCGCGAGGCGTTCGGGGCGCTCGCGGCGCTCCGCCTCGTCGATGTCGGCAACGGCCGCCGCCCGCGCGTCGGCGCGATCGACGGGTCGGCGATGGCGGCATCGCTGGGCCATGCGATCAACACCGCGCAGGTCAGCCTCGCTGACGTCTGGGACGTGCGCCGCACGCTCGAACTGCGCACCGCCGAACTCGCCGCGCTCAACCGCAGCGACGATCAGGCGCGCGCGATATCGGCCGCCGCACACCGCCTTGCGGTCGATCGGGACGAGGGCGCGCACACCGCCGCCGATACCGAATTCCATCAGGTGATCGCCGCCGCGAGCGGCAATCCGCTGTTCTACCAGATCATCTGTTCGTTCGAGGAAATGATGGCGCGCGCCGTCCCGCGCGCCTGGCAGGAGCGTGCGCTGCCCGAAGAGCGCGCCGAATCGCTGACCCTCCACCACGAGGTCGCCGATGCGATCGCGGCGCGCGAGCCGGCGCGGGCGCGGGCCGCGATGGAGCGGCATTTCGCCAATTCGGTCGGCGAGCGGCTGCGCGACGCCCGATGACGACGACCGCACCCGCGCCGGCCGGCCGTTTCGCCGGGGTCGAACTGGGCGGGACGAAGGTCGTCGTGACCCTCGCCGACGGGCTCGACATCGTCGACCAGCGCAGCCTTGCGACCACGAGCCCCGACGAAACGCTGAGCGCCGCGGTCGATATCGTCGCCGCATGGGACCGGCAGGCGCCGATCGCGGCGATCGGGATCGCCAGTTTCGGCCCCATCCGCGTCGACCCTGCCGCGCCCGACTATGGCACGATCCTCGACACCCCGAAGCCCGGCTGGACCGGTGCGCGCGTCGTCGCCCCTTTCGCCTCGCGTTTCGCCAGTCCGGTGGCGCTCGATACCGACGTCAACGGCGCCGGGATCGCCGAGGCCGAGTTCGGCGCCGGGCGCGGCTGCAGGACGATCGTCTATCTGACCATCGGCACCGGCGTCGGCGGCGGGGTGATCGTGAACGGTCAGCCGGTGACCGGGCGCCTTCACCCCGAAATCGGGCATATGTCGCTGCGCCGCGCCGCGGGCGATGGTTTCGTCGGCGCCTGTCACTTCCACCGCGATTGCGTCGAGGGGCTGCTGAGCGGGCCGGCGCTACGCGCGCGCTTCGGGCGCGATCCCGCGACCGTCGATCCGGCCGATCCGGGTTGGGCGGCGGTCGCGTCCGACCTCGCCGAACTCCTTGCCGTGCTGATGCTCGCCCTGTCGCCAGACCGCATCATCGTCGGCGGCAGCGTCGCCCTCGGCCAGCCTGATGTGGTGGCGCGCGCCGCGATCCTCGCCGCCGAAAGACTGGTGATCTATATCGCCGATTATGACCTTACGGCATTGTCGTGTATCGTCGCTCCGCCGGCGCTGAAGCAGGATGCCGGGCCGCTTGGCGCTATTTTGCTCGCCGTCCGGGCGGCGCAACGCGGGACACCCGGTGTCACAACGGGCTTGCGTTCGGTCGCCCTTCGTGATTCAGCGGGGCATAGATAAAAATCGGGTCGGCTTCCGCCGATGAGCACAACAGCGAGCGGAGACTAGAATGAAGCGATTTGACATCTTGTCGAAACAGGACGGCGGCATCGCCGGGCCGCCGGTGCGGTCGCCGCATGCGCGCGCCACAGCGTTAACACCTAGTTAGCCAGCTTGCTTTCGACTCGAGATGTACTATTCCCGACCCGTGCAAGGCGATCCTGACAATTACATCAGCCTGCTGTCTGCCGCGCAAATCGAAACGCTGCGGCATGTTTTCGAGCATAAAAATTCCAAGGAGATCGCGCGGCTGATGAACGTGTCGCCGCACACGGTCGACGAACGCGTGCGAAGGTCTCTAAAAAAACTCAACGTTTCTAACAGGGTAGAGGCCGCAACGATATTGGCTCGTAACGGTGTCTTCGAAGATGTTACCCCTTATCAGCCTTTGACATATCAACCGGTTAACCTTTCCGATTCCCTGCCCGCCGACGAAGGCGACCCGGGGCACGGGTCGTTTCGGCAGATCTTCAATATCGGTTTGCCGTTTCCGACCAAGTCCCAGCCGATCAATCGGCATGGGTTGTTGGAAAGGATTATCTGGCCGATCTTGATCGCATTCGTGACGATTTTGGCCTTCTCCGCTCTCTACTCGATCCTTGTCGGACTTGGTCGGTTGACCTGACGTTCGAGCCGAATGCTGCGGGGGGGAACCGGTAGCATTCTTTTTTCAAGGACCAAGAAATGCTGAACCAAAGACTCTCCGGCGCGAAAAAAATCGCTTCCGAATTGCACCAGGCCGAAGACGCCATTGACGAGGTGATGATCCGCATCGCCAACCTCGCCGCGACCCTGCCCACCGTGCGCCGCGACACCAACATGTCGGCGATCGTCGGTCAGGAAGCGATGTCGAAAGTCGCGCACGCCCTGGCCGCCGCCGGCGACGTCCGCCAGCTGCTCACCGACGCGCATCTCGCGCTGACCGTGACGCAGAAAGAGGTCGGTCTCGGCACCCGCATGTTCGGCGCCGGAGTAAAGCCCGCCAGCGCGTCGCTCGACGAGGGCAGCAACGATCTGGTTCGCGCCGACGTCGTGGAAATGCCGCTGGCCAAGGCTTCGTAATCACTACGGAAGGTTGACGAAAGCCACATGTGGGCCGTTGCGATTTATTACAGCGTTTTGTTGATCACGGTGGCCGTCGCGATGAAGCGCGGCGGTCCCCTGGAACGCTGGGCGGCTTACACCGCGCTGATCGCATCGGTCTGCTCCACATTGGTGTCACCCGTTCCGGAATGGACAAATATCGAAATCAATATCTTCGTCATAGACCTCATCGTCTTGATAAGTTTCTGGTACATCGCCTTCAAAACAGAGCGTTTCTGGCCCTATTGGATCGCCGGTTGGCAGCTCATCGCGATTTTCGGGCATATCCAGAAGCTGATGTTTTCGGAGATATTGGCGCGTCCCTATTCGCTGCTTTCGATATATATATCCTATCCGATCCTGCTCGTGATCATGTACGCGGCGGGATCGACGGAACAGAGGGGTGACGTGAGGGCGACCGCATAGCGGGCGTCCCGGGGGTCCCAATCCATGCAGCAATTTTCGAATGTTGAAATTGCGGAAATCAAATCGCGGATCGACCAGATCCAGGAAATGCTCGGCAGCGGTGCTGGCGGGCAGGTCCCGGTCGTGTCGCAGCCCGACCGGATCGACGCGCCGGTTCCGGGCCTGATCGAGCAACTCAACTTCAGTCTTCAGATGCGCCGCACGCGCAAGTCGCATTTCGGCAGCAACCAGCTGACCGGGCCGACCTGGGACATGCTGCTCGACCTGATGCTGGCCAAGACCAATGATCGCGAACTCAGCGCCAGCGATCTCGCGACCGGCGCCGGAGTGCCGCTGTCGTCGGGGCTGCGCATGATCGCGCTGCTCGAACAGCTCGATCTCGCCGAACGTTTCATCGACGAACGCGACCGCCGCCGCTCGATCGTGCGGCTCACCGACAATGGCGTCGACAGCATGACGCGCTATTTCGAAAAAATGGGCCATGCGTGGAACAGCCGTCGCCGGCTCGCAATGTAGTCCCCTCCGGCCGGGATGCGGCGGCTGGCCTCCCCGGTCGCCGCGCCCGGTCATCCTATTCGGTGATATCGCGCAACATCCGGTCGATCTTGGCCATCGCGCCCGCCTTGATCTGGCACACGCGGGCCGCGCTGACATCGAGCGTCAGCCCGATTTCCTGCAGATTGAGTTCCTCGAAAAAATAGAGCTGCAGCACCAATTGCTCGCGCTCGGGTAGCCGGGCGATACACTCGCCCAGCGCTTCGAGCAGATCGTCCTGTTCGCACCGGTCGTCGGCCCCGTCGCTGTCGTCGGCGAGCAGGAAGCTGCCTTCGTCCAGCATCGCGTCGAGTGAGGTCGACCGCCCGTGCGTCGCGCTGCGCTCGAGTGCGAAATATTCCTCCGCCGACATTTCGAACGCCGCCGCCATTTCGGCGGTCGTCGGCGCGCGCATCAGATTCTGTTCGAGCGCCGCGCGGACGCTGCCGATGCGCTTGCTGGCGACCATCGCCGATCGCCCGACATCGGCCTCGCGACGCAGCTGGTCGATCATCGCGCCGCGGATGCGCGTCGAGGCGTAGGTGGCAAAGGCGAAACCGCGTTCTTCATAGTGGCGGCTCGCCTCGATCAGCGCGATCAGCCCGGTCTGGACGAGGTCGTCGAGGTCGCTCGTCCGCGACAGGCGCGAGAACACCTGCCAGGCGATCTTGCGCACCAGCGGCGCATATTCGTCGATCAGGTCCTCGGCGCTGGTGCCATAGCCCTGCGGCGATGCGGCGCGCGCCGCCGCGCCGGCGAATTGCTCGGCAGGCTCAATTCTCATGATGATGGTCCTTCATCTGCTCGGCGCTTTCGTCGGCTAGCCGCGGCACATCGGCACCGATCGTCGCAACGATCTCGGTCGCCTTGCTGGCGGGAATTTCGAGGTAGGAAATGACCGCGACGTCGGGGAACGTCGCGCGGACGAGCCGCGACAGCGCGGGGCGGCAGATCGGCGACGCGACCAGCGCGAAGCTGCGCGTCGACAACAGCAGCGGTTCGACCGCCTCGCCGATCTGTCCGACGATCTTCATCGCCATGCCATGTTCGAACGGCCATTCGGCGCCCGGATTGGCGCGCACCGCCTGGTTGAGCAGCATCTCGATCTCGGGTGTGAAGGTCACGACGGGCAGCGGCATGCGGCTCGGCACGATCGTCTGGACGATCAGCGCGCCGATGCGCTGGCGCACCGCCTCGACCAGGTCGCTTTCGCCAAGCTGCTGGCCAGAAAAGGCGACCATCGCCTCGGCGATCTTGCGGAAATCGCGCAAGGGGATGCGCTCGATCAGCAGCGCCTTGCACAGGCTGGCGATGCGCGGCAGCGCATAGCCCGCCGGGGTCAGGCTCGCCGCGAGCTGCGGATATTGGGCCTTGAGATTGTCGATCAGCGCCTGTGCATCGTCGATACCGAACAGGTCGGACGACGCGGCGACGATGCTGTTGTTGAGGTGGGTTGCGACAACGGTCGCCGGATCGACGACGGTATAGCCGGCCGCGATCGCGTCGTTCTGGCTGCTGCGCGGGATCCACAAGGCGTCGAGGCCGAAGGTCGGGTCCTTGCACGGCCGTCCGGTGACTTTGGTGACGAGGTCGCCCGAGTCGAGCGCGAGCATTTCATTGGGGAAGACCTCGTCCTCGCCGACGATCACCCCCGCGACCGAGATGCGATAGACGTTGCCGGGCAGCGACAGGTCGTCGCTGACCTTCACCGCGGGGACGACAAAGCCGAGTTCTTTCGACAGCTGGCGTCGGATGCCGGTGATCCGGCCCATCAACGGCGCGCCCTTGCGTTCGTCGACGAGGGCGACGAGGGCATAGCCGATCTCGAGCTGGCACGGGCTCGAATCGCTGACGTCGGACCATTCGATCAGGTGCGGGTCGGGCGCGGGCAGCGCCGGTTCGGGAGTTGCGGCGACCGCGGCGGCGGCCTTGCGCAACTGCCAACCCATGCCGAGCGACAGCGCAGCGGCAGGCAGGATCAGCATCTGCGGCATCGCCGGGACCATTCCGAGAATGAACAGGATGCCGCCGACCGCGAACCAGACATGCGGCGAGGCGAACTGGCTGCCGATCTGGTCGCTCAGGTTGAGCGGCGAGGTGACGCGGGTGACGATCGACGCGGCGGCGATCGACAGCAGCAGCGCCGGGATCTGCGCGACGAGGGCGTCGCCGATCGCGAGCGTGACATAGGTGCTGCCGGCTTCGGAGAAGCTGAGGCCGTGGCTGAACACGCCGAGGATCAGGCCACCGACGATATTCACGAACAGGATCAGCAGGCCGGCGACCGCGTCGCCCTTCACGAATTTCGACGCACCGTCCATCGAGCCATAGAAATCGGCTTCGGTCGCCACTTCGACGCGCCGCGCCTTGGCTTCGTCGGGGGTGAGCAGGCCGGCGTTGAGATCGGCGTCGATCGCCATCTGCTTGCCGGGCAAAGCGTCGAGGGTGAAGCGCGCCGACACTTCGGACACGCGCCCCGCGCCCTTGGTGATGACGACCATGTTGATGATCATCAGCACGACGAAGACGAACAGGCCGACGACATAGTCGCCGCCGATCAGCACCTGGCCGAACGCTTCGATGACATGACCCGCGGCGTGCGTGCCCTCGTGCCCGTGGACGAGCACGACGCGCGTCGAGGCGACGTTGAGCGCGAGGCGAAAGAGGGTGGTGAGCAGCAACACCGTCGGAAAGGCCGAGAAATCGAGCGGCTTGGCGGCCGACAGCGCGACCATCAGCACCGCGAGGCTGACCATGATGTTGGCGACGAAGCTGATGTCGAGGATCAGCGGCGATACCGGGATCACCATCAGCGCGACGAGGATCAGCATCCCCGCCGGCAGCGCGGCGGCGCCGGCGAAACGACCGGCGTCGCGGGCGTTGAAGCTCAGGTTCATGCGCCGCCTCCGAGCGAGGCGAGGCGTTGATAGGTCTGGGCTGCGAAGCCCATCGAGAGTTTCTTGGGCATTGGTTGAATATCCATCATCGAAAGCGGCGGACGCCCGGCCTGGGTGCCGCTCATGCTCGCCATCTGCATCCGCCAGCCGGGGGCCGGGGCAGTGCCGCCGGGGAAGGCGCCGGGGGTGAAGCCGGGCTCGCCGCCGGCATCGAGCTTGGCGCGGAAGCGTTCGCGAATGTCGCCGAGGCTGCGCATGCTGCCGTCGGCGGCGTAGAAGATCGAGCGGTTGGCCGCCGCGGCCTCGGGCAGCATCGTCGCGCCCGCCTGGTCGGGGTCGGCCGCCCACGCCGACAGGAATTTCACCGCGCCGCCGCTTCCCAGGAAATGGGCGAGGTACAGGTCGACGGGCTCGGCGGTGCGGCCGGTCCGGCTTTCGACATAGGCGCGATTGTCGGAGGTGAAGGCGGCGGCCATCGCGGCCGAAGCGGCGGGGTCGTCGCGCAGGTCGAAGATCTGCTGGCGCAGGGTGGGGTCGGTGACGGTGAGCCGCCCCGACGCGTCGCGGCCGATCGCGTTGGCGGCCCAGCCGAGGCCATGGTCGGCGCCGTGGCGGTCGAGCGTCGCGAGCCAGGTCGATTTGGTGAACTGGTACAGCCCGCGCGCCGACGAGGTCGAGGCCTTCGCGGTCGGGTTGAACCCGCTTTCCACACGCGCGACATCGACCAGATAATCGAAATCGACCCCGGTACGGCCCGATGCGTCCTGCACCGCCGCCATCACGGGGGAGGCGGCGCTGCTGGCGGCACTGTTGTTGATCGTCGTCATGGCTGTTGGTTCCGCTGCATTCAGCAGACCAAAAGCAATCATCGTGCCATTCTTTGAAAATGGCGTAGTTGTCTTGGTTAATTAATAGCTTAGCGCGATGCCCTGCGGCCCGGTGCCGCGGACCTGATGGTTTCTGTCAATCCTCTGACGCGTCCAGTCCTTGAGGACATTGACCCGGATCGCGGCGGCCTCCAGCTTGCGCAGCACCATGTCGATCAGCATCCGGGCATGGTCCTCGCGGCCCGGCGGAACCTTCGCGCTGCGGAACAGGATCACCGCGGTGGCGAGCGCTTCGGTCGCCGCGATGATCGCGCCGGCGTCGTGCCCGTCGAGCGCCGCGACCAGCGTGTCGAGCTGGGCCTGCACCTCTTCCATCTGCATCATCATGCGTCGGCGCCGCGTCCGTGAAACTGCATCATCGCGCGCGCCGTGGCGGCGGGGTCGAGGAGATAGCTGCCCCCGGCGATGGCGCCGCGGATCGCCGCGACGCGCGCGCCGTCGACCGGCGCGGGCTGGCTGGCGATATCGGCGGCGAGGCCGATCAGGCTGGCGACCGGTACCGGCTCGCTCGCGGCCCTGGGCTGCGCGGGCGTCGGTGCGGGTTCGGCGGTGGCGCCGGCGATCTTGCGCACGGCGCCGATGCGCACGACGTTGCCGACCTGCAGCCCGATCTTGCCATCTCCCGTCATGTGCGCCTCCTTTCCTCGGGTCCGTCAGAAAAACGACGGGCCTGTTCGAAGGGACTTAACGGACGCGAAATCGGGCGATTAAGCGCGATCGGTCAAAAAAACCAAAGAAAAGGCCCGGCGGCGTCGGGAAACCGACAACCACCGGGCCCAGAGCAAGGCTCGGGACCTTGATCAGGAAGGGTCAGTCGACCAGGCGCGCGCGGCCGGGGCCGGTGACGACGGCGCTCAGCGCGCTCTTCGTGTCGCTGCCGCGCAGCGCGATCAGGTCGCCGACGCGACCGTCCTGCGTCGCGGTGGCGGCATAGCTGATCGAGAAGCTTTCGGTATCGATGGTGACGCGGACATTGTCGCCGCGGCGCACCACCGGTGCGGCGGCGGCGGGCTTGGCGACGAAGCCGCCCGCGGCGCTGGCCCCGGCGGGGGCGGTCATCGGCACGCGCAGCCGCCAGCCGAGCGACGGGCAACGGACGGCGAGCGTCGAGCTGTCGACGGCGGTCACCGACGCCTGTTCGGGACAGCGCGCAAGCTTGATGCGGCGGTCGATCGGGGTCGCGGTGCGGCCCATGGCACTGGCCACCATCGCGGTGAGCACGTCGATCGTCTGCCAGTCCTCGCTGGCGGTCTGGCCCGGCGCTTCGGCAGGGATCGCCATGGCCAACGCGCCGATGGCAAGGAAAAGATTGCGGTTCATGACCCATCTCCTTTGGTCCAAAATGGTCGCTCGCCTGATTGCAGGATGCGTGCCAGTCGCGCTTTGCCGCGGCTTTCGGGGCGGCCCGCCGCACGGCCGTCAAAAATCTGACCCTCGCGCCGACAGCTCGCACGACTGACGGTTCCGGGGCCTGAAAAATGGCGGAAATCCGGCAATAATCCACGTTTGGCACGCCGATTGCATTATGCCTTGGTGTTTTTCGCGCGTCTGCGCCGGCCGGTGCCGGAGCGGACCACCGAAAGAAGGATTGTGTACGATGGCATCAGAGAAGCTCTTCGGCATCCACGCCAATGCGCTGCAGCTCCGCAGCCAGCGGATGATGCTGCTCGCGTCGAACATCGCCAACGCCGCGACGCCCAATTACAAGGCGCGCGACCTCGACTTTTCCAAAGCGCTCGACCTCGCGCAGCAGGGCGGCTCGATGGAAGGGGCGATCGAATATCGCATTCCGGTCCAGTCGTCGCTCGACGGCAACACCGTCGAAATGGCGACCGAACAGACCGCCTTCGCCGAAAACGCGCTCGCCTATCGTTCGAGCCTCTCCTTCCTCTCGGGTCGCGTCAACACGCTGACCCGCGCGCTGAAGGGCGAATGACGATGAACGGCAATTTCTCGGTCTTCGACATCAGCGGCCGCGCGATGTCGGCGCAGCTGATCCGGCTCAACACCACAGCGTCGAACCTCGCCAATGCGGGGACGACCGCCGGCAGCGAAGCCGGCGCCTATCGCTCGATGAAGCCGGTGTTCCGCACCGTCATGGACGAAGGCGGCCGCGCGACGGTCGCGGTCGACCAGGTCACGCAGACGAAAATGGCGCCGTCGAAACGGCACGATCCCAACAACCCGCTGGCCGATGCCGACGGCAATGTCTGGGACGCCGCGGTCGATAGCGCCGCCGAGCTGGTCGAGATGGTCGAGACCGCCCGCCAGTATCAGAACAACGTCCAGGTCCTCGAAACCGCCAAGGGCCTGATCAACGAAACCCTGCGGATGGGACAGTAAGATGGCCGTGAACAGCGTCACCAACACCAGCAATGTCGTGCTCCAGCCGAAGGGCAGCGCGAACCAGATGGGGCAGAGCGATTTCCTGCGCCTGATGACCGCGCAGCTCAGCCAGCAGGACCCGTTCAACCCGGTCGATAACCAGGCGATGGTCGCGCAGATGGCGCAATTCTCCAGCCTCGCCGGGATCACCGAGACGAACACGACGCTTCAGACGATTTCCGACCAGCTCACGGCACAGACCCAGCTGCTCAAGGACATCAAGGCCTCGACCCCGGCGCCGGCCACCACCACCGACACCACCAGCACGCAGTAAGGAACCGATCCCATGTCTTTCTACACCTCGCTTTCGGGCCTCAAGGGCGCCCAGACCGAAATGTCGGTCGTCTCGAACAACATCGCCAACGCCGGTTCGATCGGCTTCAAGCGCAGCAAGGCGCAGTTCGGCGACATCTTCGCCGCCTCGCCGAACCAGTCGACCAAGACCGTTGCGGGGCAGGGCACGCGCCTGACCGGCATCACCCAGCAGTTCACCCAAGGGTCGTATGAATCGAGCGAAAAGACGTTCGACATGGCGATCATCGGCGACGGCATGTTCGTCGTGAAGGGCGAGCCGCCGCGCAACCAGGTCACCTACACCCGCAACGGCTCCTTCTCGCCGCTCGAGGATGGCCGCGTCGTCGACTCGACCGGCGCGACGCTGCAGCTGCTGCCCGTCGATGCCGACGGCAATGTCACCAGCCGCACCCTTGCCTCGACGACCGACTTCGTCGTGCCGCAGCACGCCGCCGGCAATCCCGACGCCGCGCTCGTCAACGTGTCGATCGGCCAGGACGGCCTCGCCACCGCGACCTTCGCCGATGGCTCGAACCAGACGCTCGGCAAGATCGCCATGGCGACCTTCCCCGCGACCGAGGGCCTGCGCCCCGTCGGCGATGCGCATTGGCAGGCGACCGGCGAGAGCGGCCAGCCGACGATCGATGCGGCGACCAACGGCCCGATGGGCACGATCCAGTCGGGCGCGCTCGAACGCTCGAACGTCGATATCACCGAGGAACTGGTGATGTTGATCGCGGCCCAGCGCAATTTCCAGGCGAATGCCAAGGCGATCGAGGGCGCGTCCGCGCTGACCCAGACGATCATCGGCCTCCGCTGATAGCCCGCGATTAGCCGCCTGCCAGGAGCAACCCCATGGACCGCGTCATCTATACCAGCCTCACCGCGATGCGGGGCAGCATGGCCCGGCAGACGGCGATCGCCAACAACCTCGCCAACGCCCAGACCCCCGGCTTTCGCGCCGACATGGCCGAAGCCCAGTCGCTGTGGCTGCACGGCAGCGGTGCGGGCGGACGCGCCATGGCGTCCGAGGAAGTCGTCGGCGCCGATATGCGCGCCGGCACGATCACGGCGACCGGCCGCGACCTCGATATCGCGATGGCCGGCGACGCGATGCTCGTCGTCCAGGCGCCGAACGGCGAGGAGGGCTATACCCGCCGCGGCGACCTTCAGGTTTCGCCCAGCGGACTGCTCACCACCGGCGACGGTCATCCGGTGCAGGGTTCGCAAGGACCCGTCACCATCCCGCCCGCGGATTCGATCAAGATCGACCAGGAAGGGCGCGTCTTTGTCGTGGCCGCCGGCGGCGATCCCGAAAATCCGCAGGAGGTCGATCGCCTGCGCCTCGCGACCCCGACCGGGTCGGACATCGTCAAGGGGCTCGACAATCTGTTTCGCGTCAAGGGCGGGGGCATCCTGCCCGACGATCCCGAAGCGCGCGTTATCACCCGCTCGATCGAGGGCTCGAACGTCACCGCGACGGTCGCCCTCGTCGACATGATCGAGGCCAGCAAGGCCTGGGATTCGCAACTCAAGCTCATCAGTGACGCGCGCGACATGGACAGCGCGACCGCGAACCTGATGGCGCTGCCCCGTTAAGGAGACAAGAATATGAGCTATGGTGCCTTGCACGTCGCGCGAACCGGTCTGGATGCCCAGGGCTTCCGGATGCAGGTGATCGCGAACAACCTCGCCAACGTGAACACCACGGGTTTCAAGCGCGACCGCGCCAATTTCGAAACGCTGGGCTATCAGATCATGACGCAGGCGGGGGCGCCTTCGTCGGCGGAAAACCGCTACGCCACCGGGCTCAACCTCGGCACCGGCGTCGAACTCGCCGGCACCTCGCGCATGGACACGCAGGGCACGCTGCAGACGACGGGCAATGCGCTCGACGTCGCGATCGAAGGCGCTGGCTATTTTCAGGTCCAGATGCCCGATGGGCGCACCGGATACACCCGCGCGGGCAATTTCAACCGCTCGGCCGACGGCACGATCATCACCCCCGATGGCAAACCGCTGCAACCGCAGATCCAGATTCCCGAGGATGCGACGAGCATCTCGATCGGCGCCGATGGCACCGTCTCGGCGCAGGTCGCGGGCCAGTCGGAAGCGACCGAACTCGGCCGCATCGAGATCGCGCGCTTCGCCAATCCCTCGGGGTTGCAGGCGATCGGCGACAATATCCTCGTCGAGACCGCCTCCTCGGGCGCGCCGCTGGTCGGCGCCGCGGGCGAGGAAGGCCGCGGCACGCTGCGCGGCGGCATGCTCGAGGGATCGAACGTCAATGTCGTCGAGGAACTCGTCGACATGATCGAGACCCAGCGCGCTTACGAGGTCAACTCGAAGATGATCCAGGCCACCGACGAGATGCTGAAAAATGCCACGCAAACGCTCTGACGGCCTGACCGGCCTCCTGTTCTTCGCGCTGCTCGCGGCTCCGGCCGCGGCCGAGGCGAAGAAGAAGGACCAGATCGCGCCCGACGCCTTTTCGGTCACCATGCCCGAACCGGCGCCGCCGGTGCCGCCCGCCAATGGCTCGATTTTTCAGGGCAGCTATGTCGCGCTCACCTCGGGTGGGCGCGCGGGGCAGGTCGGCGATATCCTGACCATCCAGCTCGTCGAACGGACGATCGCGGCGAAGAGCAACAGCGCCGGCACGACGCGCGACGGCAGCGTCGGGTTGACCCCGCCGGCCACCGGACCGCTGTCTTTGTTCAATCCCAGCGATGTCGCCATGGGGGGCGGGTCTCAATTCAAGGGCAAGGGCGACGCCGCCCAGTCGAACACGCTGTCGGGCGAGGTCAGCGTGACCGTCGCCGCCGTCTATCCGAACGGCACGATGCTGGTGAAGGGCGAGAAGCTTCTCACTCTCAACCGCGGCGACGAGCGCGTCCAGATCTCGGGCATCGTCCGCGCGATCGACATCAGCCCCGACAACCGCATCCTGTCGACCCGCGTCGCCAACGCCCACATCCGCTACGTCGGCAAGGGCGAGATCGCCCGTGCCAGCCAGCAGGGTTGGCTGCAACGCTTCTTCTCGATCATCAGCCCGTTCTGACAGACACGAAGGGACCAACTCCGTGCTCATACGCCATGCCATTTTCGCTTTCCTTGCCTTGCTCGCCGCGAGCTTCAGCTTCGCCGCTCCGGCGCAGGCCGAGCGGATCAAGGACATGGGCCAGTTCCAGGGCCTGCGCGCCAACCAGCTGACCGGCTATGGCCTTGTCGTCGGGCTCGCGGGCACGGGCGACGACAGCCTCGATTATTCGACGCTGGGCATGAAGGGCGCGATGTCGCGCTTCGGCCTGACCCTTCCTCCCGGCGTCAATCCGGCGTTGAAAAATGCCGCGGCGGTGATGATCACCGCCGAGCTGCCGCCCTTCGCCAAGCCCGGCCAGCGCCTCGACGTCACCGTCTCGGCGATCGGCAAGGCCAAGAGCCTGCGCGGCGGCACGCTCGTGCTCGCGCCGCTCTATGGTGCCGACGGACAGATTTACGCGATGGTGCAGGGCAATCTGGTCATCGGCGGGCTCGGCGTCGATGCCGCCGACGGGTCAAAACTGACGGTCAACGTCCCGTCGAGCGGCCGCATCGCGGGTGGCGCGACGGTCGAACGATCGGTCGACACCGGATTCGCCAGCAGCGAGATGCTGACCTTCAACCTCCACCAGTTCGACGCGACCAACGCCAAGGCGGTGGCCGACGCGATCAACGCCGCGATCCCCGGCAGCGCGTCGATGATCGACGGCGCCAGCATCGCGATCCGCGCCGCGGGTGGCGGCGACCAGCGGATGCGCCTGATGTCGCAGATCGAAAATCTCGGCGTCCGGCGTGCCGAACCGCCCGCCAAGGTCATCGTCAACGCCCGCACCGGCACGGTGGTGATCAACGGCGCGGTGCGTGTCGGCACCGCCGCGGTGTCGCAGGGCAAGCTCACCGTTTCGATCAAGGAATCGCCGACGGTCGTCCAGCCAGCGCCCTTCAGCCGCGGCCAGACCGCGGTCGAAGAGTCGAGCGACGTCCAGGTGACCGAAGAATATCGGCCGATGATGCTGGTCAAGCCGACTGCGTCGCTGTCCGAACTCGTCGATGCGATCAACCGCATGGGCGTCCCTCCCGGCGACCTCGTCGCCATCCTCGAGGCGCTGAGCCAGGCTGGCGCGCTCACTGCGGAACTGGTGATCATATGACGACGCCCATTTCTTCGATCGGCGCCACCCCGGCGGCTGCCGGCGGCGGCGACGGCGGGCTGCGCAAGGCGGCCGAGGCTTTCGAGGCCGTTATTCTGCGCCAGTTGATGGCGTCGATGCGTCAGGCGAAGCTCGGCGAAGACGTCTTCGGGTCGAGCGCGACCGATAATTTCCGCGAGATGGCCGACGCCAAGACCGCCGACAGCATCGCCGCGATGCGCCAGTTCGGCATCGCCGACATGGTCGAACGCCAGTTCAGGGGCATCACGGGCGGCGGGCCGAGCAGTCTGGGCGGAGGCACACAATGAGCGACCTGCTCAGCATCGGCGCGAGCGGGCTGAAAGCCTATTCGCGCGCCATGTCGACCGTCGGCGACAATATCGCCAACGCCCAGACCCCCGGCTATGCCCGGCGTACGCTGGCGCTCAAGGAAATGGCGAGCGGTACCGAATCGGCGCTGGTCGGGCGGAACGTCAGCCCCGGCGGCGTGACGATCCAAGGCATCGGTCGTTCGGTCGACAAATGGCTGATCAACGACGCGCGCATCTCCTCGGGCGAAGCCGAGCGCGCGGCGACGCGCGCCGACTGGATGACCAAGGTCGAAAGCGCGCTGAGCGACGACGCCAACGGCATCTCGACCAATCTTACCAAGCTGTTCACCACCGCCGACCAGCTGACCGCCGATCCGAACAATGTGACCCTGCGGGCGCAGTTCCTGCAATCGGTCGACGATGTCGCGTCGGGGTTCCGCTCCAGCGCCACCCAGCTTGGCGCGATGTCGGAAGGCATTTCGGACGCGGCGCAGTCGTCGGTCACCGATCTCAACAACAATCTCGATGCCCTCGAAAGCGTCAACGCCGGCCTGCGCAAGGCGCGGGCGGGGTCGACCAACGAGGCGAGTCTGCTCGACGAGCGCGACCGGTTGATCGACCAGATTTCGTCGCAGATGGCGGTGACGGCCAGCTTCGACGACAAGGGCACGGTCACGCTGCGCGCCGCCGGAACGGGCGACGCGCTCGTCGGCAATGCGACGGTGACCCATGTTGCGATCGCCACTGGCGCCGATGGCCGGCTGGGCTTCACGGCCGGCGGTGCTGCGATCGACCCCGGTTCGGGCAACCTCGCCGGACTCGGTCAGGCCGCCGACCATGTCGCCGACCAGCGTGCCGGGCTCGACGCCGCTGCGGCGCAGTTCGCCGGCCAGCTCAATACCGCGCATCAGGCCGGCACCGATGCCAATGGCAATGCCGGCCAGCCGCTGTTCGCCGGCACCACCGCCGCGACGCTGACCGCGACGCCGTTGTCGGCCAGTCAGGTCGCCGCCGCCAACGGCAGCGGCACCAACGGCAATATGCTCGCGATCGGCGGCATGCGCGGAGCCAATGACCCCGAAGCGGCCTGGGCGTCGCGGCTCGCGTCGCAGGCGCAGGCCACCTCGTCGAGCCGGGCGCAATTTGCTGCCGCCGCAACGCGCGCCGACGGCGCCGCCGCCGCGCGCGACAGCGTCAGCGGGGTCGACCTCGACCAGGAAGCCGCCGACCTGCTGCGCTTTCAGCAAGCCTATTCCGCCGCCGCGCGCACGATCCAGGTCGCGCGCGAGACGATGCAAGCGCTGCTCAGCGCGATCTGACGATAGAGAAGGGACCGCGCGATGATCAACGCCGTGGGCAACCGCATGACGCGCGAAATCGCGCGCCAGTCGAAACTCTCCGACCAGCTCGAACGCATCCAGACCCAGATTTCGGGTGGCAAGAAATTGCTCCGCGCCTCGGACGATCCCGCCGCCTCGCAGCGGATCGCGACGATCGGCAAGGCGCAAGCGAGTGCGAAGACCTGGGCGGCGAACGTCAAGACCGCGACCGCGCAGGTGTCGCAGGCCGACAGCGCGCTGGGTTCGGTGAGCAACCTGCTGACCCGCGCCCGCGAGCTGACGATGACGGCGGCGAGCGCGACGACCAATCCCGCCGACCGCGCCAGTATCGCTGCCGAACTGTCGGCGATCGCCGACGAGATCGACGGCTTCGCCGCGACGCGCGATTCCAATGGCGAGCCGATCTTCGCGACCAATGCGAAGCAGGTGCGTTTCGATGCCGACGTCAGTTTCGCACCGGTGCCGTCGGCCAGCACCGCCTTTGTCGTCGACGGCAACAGCGTGTCGACGGGCCTGCGCGATGCCGCGGCGGCGATCACCGCAGGCGACAGCGCCGCGATGGGTGCCGCGCTCGAAACGCTGTCGGGTGCGATCTCGCACATCGCCGACCAGCGCGCGGCAATGGGCCTTTCGGCCGGTCGGCTCGAACGGATCGGCGACAGCCTCGATTTGCGCGGCATCACCCTGTCCGACGAACGATCGGCGGTCGAGGACACCGATCTGTCGGTGGCGATCGCCGAGCTCAATGCCCAGAAATTGACGCTCGACGCGGCGCAGGCGGCCTTCGCGCGGATCAACCGGCAGACCTTGTTCGATATTTTGAGCTGAGGCGAGGGCGCTTCGCCCTAAATCTTTCGCCGCCGCTGCCGTTAATCATCAAGACGCCCTGATTTTCGGGGTACCGCCCCGACAGGAGCCCACCGCGCATGTTTCCCGTAATCGGCATCGTTGTTCTTCTCGTGCTGGTGTTCGGGGGCTTTGCGCTGACCGGGGGCAATCTCGGCCCCGTCATGCACGCGCTGCCGCACGAAATGCTGATCATCGGCGGCGCCGCAGTCGGATCGCTGATCATCGGCAATTCGGGCAAGGAGCTGAAGGCGCTCGGCGGCGGCTTCGGCAAGGTGTTCAAGGGGCCGACCTACAAGAAGTCCGACTATCTCGACTGCATCCTGCTCGTCTCGACGCTGATGAAGATGATGCGCACCGAGGGGCCGGTCGCGGTCGAACCGCATATCGAGGATCCGGCGAGCTCGCCGATCTTCCAGCAATATCCGAAACTCCTGAAGGACGACACGCTCGTCCACCTCATCTGCGACACGCTGCGCCTCGTCGTCGTGTCGTCGGGCACGCTCGACCCGCACGCGGTCGAAGAGGTGATGGACAGCGCGATCAAGAACCACCACCATCATGCGATCAAGCCCGCAGACGGGCTGCAGAGCCTGGCCGATGCGTTGCCGGCGCTCGGCATCGTCGCCGCGGTGCTCGGGGTGGTGAAGACGATGGGCTCGATCGACAAGCCGCCCGAAGTCCTCGGCGGCATGATCGGCTCGGCGCTCGTCGGAACCTTCCTCGGCGTGTTGCTCGCCTATGGCCTCGTCGGTCCGTTCGCAACGCGCGCGCGTGCGGTGATCGAAAGCGACGCCGCCATCTATCACACGGTGAAGCAGCTGATCATCGCCTCGCTCCACGGCCATCCGCAGCCGCTGGTGATCGAGGCCGCCCGCTCGGGCGTCGACCATGACAACCAGCCGACCTTCGCCGAGGTGTTCGACGGTATGCGGGGCCGGTAATGGCCGCGCGTCCGAATACCCCGCTGCGCCCGATCATCGTCAAGAAGATCATCGAAGCGCCGCATGCCGGTCATCATGGCGGCGCGTGGAAGGTCGCCTATGCCGACTTCGTGACCGCGATGATGGCGTTCTTCCTGCTGATGTGGCTGCTCGGCGCGACGACCGAGAAGCAGCGCAAGGCGCTCGCCGACTATTTCGCCCCGACGATCGTCCAGACCAAACAGGACACCGCGGGCTCGACCGGGCTGTTCGGCGGCGACTCGCTCGTGTCGGTCGACAAATATCCGAACGCCGCGGGGCAGACGGGTACGCGCGCGATGACGATCCCGCGCGACGCCACCGGCGGCCCGCGCGAGGCATCGGGCCGCGAGATCCAGCGCGCCAATTTCCAGAAGCTCGCCAAGTCGCTGCTGCGCGAGGTCCAGGCGAAAGCCGAGATCCGCCGCCTCGCGCCCAACATCCGCTTCACCGAAACGCGCGAAGGGCTGCGCATCGACATCGTCGACGATGCCGATTTCTCGATGTTCGTCGTCGGCACCAACCAGCTGACGCCGGAGGCGAACAAATTGTTCGCGCAGATCGCGACGATCGTCGCCGAGGTTCCGAACCAGGTGATGATCCGCGGCCATACCGACGCCAGCCCTTATTCGGCGAAGGCGGGCACCAACAACTGGCGCCTGTCGGTCGAGCGGGCAGAGGTCACGCGGCAATATCTCGCCTTCCGCGGCATCGGCTCCAGCCGCTTCGCGCGCATCGAGGGGGTGGCCGATACCGAACCCTATGTCCCCTCGAATCGATATGATCCGCGCAACCGTCGCATCTCGATCACCCTCGGCTGGGACAATGGCGGCAGCTGATCGGAACAATTGGTGCCAATCTGGCAGCGTTATAATCCTTAACAACGGACATCCGCCACCATTGCTGCCAGATTGGCAATAACTCTTTGATTTGAAGGGGTTAGGCCGGTTTGGTTAGTCTTTTGTTTACCAGATTCCGCAATCTCTTGGGTCATCGAGAAGCGCCGAATTCGGGGGGCGCGGTGGAGATCGAAATGACCAAGGTGGGGAACGGCAGCGACCAGGCTGCCCTTGAAATGCTGATTATCGGGACGAGCCCGGCGGCCGCGCAGCTGCGCGACATGATCCGCCGCGTGGCGCGTTCGAACGCCTCGGTCATGCTCTGCGGCCCTTCGGGCTCGGGCAAGGAACTGGTGGCCCGCGCGATCCACGACGAAGGCGTCCGTTCGGGCAAGGCCTTCTCCGCCATCAACTGCGGCGCGATCCCCGGCGACCTCATCGAATCCGAATTGTTCGGGCATGAAAAGGGGAGCTTCACCGGCGCCCATGCCCGCCGCATCGGCCATTTCGAAGCGAGCGAGGGCGGCACGCTCTTCCTTGACGAAATTGGCGACATGCGTTTCGACATGCAGGTCAAACTGCTCCGCGTGCTGGAAGAACGGACGATCGTCCGCGTCGGCAGCAGCGATGTGAAGGCCGTCGACGTCCGCGTCATTTCGGCCACCCACCAGGATCTCGGCGCCGCGATCGCCGATGGCAAATTCCGCGAAGACCTGTTCTTCCGGCTCGGCGTGGTTGTGCTTCAGGTCCCCAGCCTTGCCAGCCGCGTCGAGGATATTCCCGCGCTCATCCGCCATTTCCAGCGTAAGATGCCCGGCGAAGCCAAATGCCGTTTCGACGATGAGGCGATGATCGTGCTGATGCAGCACCGCTGGCCGGGCAATGTCCGCGAATTGCGCAACTTCGTCGAGCGCGCCAGCGTGCTGCACGGCGGTGAGACGCTCGGTGCCGACGATGTCGCCATTCTTTTGAACCCCACCGCAGCGCTTGCGCCGCGACAGGCCATCCCCACCGGCTTTGTCGCGGCGCAGGCCAGCGCGGAAGATAGCACGCCCGCCGCGCCCTTCGGCAAGACGCCGGCGCCGGGCCGCCCGATCGACCTCAAGCGCGAGATCGAGACGATCGAGCTCGAACAGATTCACGTCGCGCTCGACCTTGCCGACGGCATCATTTCGGAAGCCGCGCGTCTCCTGACGCTCAAGCGCACCACGCTCATCGAAAAGATGCGCAAATATGGAGTTCAGCAACAGGCAGCCTGAGGCTACCCCACCAGTCTCAGTGCCGCTGAATCGGCACCGGTTCGTTCCTTCTGTCGCCAGTCCCCACCTTGGCGATGAAAGAGGGAAGGGGCCGGTGCCGAAGTTTTTTTGGGCAAGCTGAAATCCGTCATTGCGAGCGAAGCGAAGCAATCGCCAGCCATCGGCGCGGCGCCAGGCCGATGGCTGGAGATTGCTTCGTCGCGATGCTCCTCGCAATGACGGCTCTTACCTGAGCTGCCGCCACGCCCCGCTCACGGTCTTCACGCCTTCCAGCAGCTCATCCAGGTCCGCGTCGCTGTTCGCGGCCACCGCCTTGTCGAGCTTGCGGCGCATGCTGCTGTAAACCCGCGACAGCGCGCCCGCGACGTCGCCGCCGGCTTTGTGGTCGAGCCCGGCGTCGAGCCCGATCAGGATCGCGCGCGCGCGGTGTGCGGGTTCGGTGGCCGAAATCGGCTGGCCCTGCCGCACCATCGCGGCGAGCACGCCGATCGCGATCTCCAACTCGTCGTAGAGCATGGTGACCAGTTCGACCGGGTCGGCGCCGGCCGCGCGGCTTTCGCTCTGCATGCGGCGGTACTGGCCGGTCGCGCGGACCGTGGAGGCGGTGGCTGCCATGGCGATCGCCCTTAATTCTTGTTCTGGTTGTTCCACATCTCGATCTGCTGTTCGAGATAGGATTGGGTCGCCTTGAAAGCCGCGAGCTTGGCATCAAGGCCGCCGAACTGCTTTTCGAGCCGTGCAGCGTAGGATTCCTCGCGCTGTTCGATTTTTTCGAGCGTCTCGGCGAGCGCCTCGCTTTTTGCGGCGAGCGATTTGGAGACGCGATCCATCACCCCGTCGGTCGCGATCGCCTTGTCGCGGATCGCGTCGAGCGCGAAAGCGATGCCCGGATCGCTGGTCTCGTTATGCGTCGCGTCGCGGCGGGGATTGAACAGCGCCTCCACGGCGCCGGCATTCGTCGCGAGCGCCTTGTCGAGCTTCGCGGTGTCGAGTGAGAGCAGGCCGTCGCGGGTCGATCCGATGCCGATGTCGCTCAGCTTGTTGATACCGCTGTTGCTGGTCAGCACCTTGCCGACCAGCGCCTGCAATTCGCGTTCGAGCTCGCGCAGGCCCGTCGTCGCGCCGGACATGCTCGATGCCGAGGCGAGGCTTTTCTTGAGCTGGTTATAGACGTCGACGAAATCGCTGACCGTCTGCTTGATCATGTCGAGCGGCCGGCTCGCGCCGATGTCGACCGGTTGCCCCGGCGCCGCTTTCTTGAGCGTCAGCGACATGCCGGGCACGACATCGTCGACGATGTTGCTCGCGCGGCTGAAGGCGACGCCGTCAATAGTGAATTGGGCATTGGTCGCCGATTGGCCGAGCGTCATGCCGCCGCCCGAGCCATAAGCGAAACCGGCGAGTTCGGGGGTGGCGGTTTCCAGCGTGAAGCCGTTCGCCTCGCCGCTCGGGCCTTTCAAAATCATGCGGTGGCCGCCCTCGTCGGCGACGAGCGAGGCGGTGACCCCGGCGCCGCTGGCGTTGATCGCATTGACCAGGCCGTCGAGGCTGTTGTTCGCGGTGCCGATGGTGATCGTCTTGGCGACCCCGCCGACGGTCAGCGTCATCGTGCCGGCGCCGATCGCCGCGCTCTTGTCGGCGACGATGCCCGAATAGACGGTCTGTGCGCGCGCGAGCTGGGTCACCTCGATCGTCGCGGCGAAGCTGTCGGCCGACAGACCGGCGCGCGACGTGGCGCTGAGGACGCTGTCGTCGGAGACGGTGGGGGTGCTGCGCAGCGTGCCGTCGGACACCATCTGGCCCAGCGAGTCGGCAAAGCCTTCGAGGTTCGATCGCGCCTGCGCCAGCGCGCTGATCTTGGCATTATTCTGCTTGGCCAGCAGGGTGACGCGCTCGACCTTGGGCGCGCGCGACGCCGCGGCGAGGTCGGTGACCAATTGCTTGGTGTCGATCCCCGATCCGAAACCGAGGCTGTTGGCGATTGAACTGACCATGCGCGATATCCTTCGCAGCTATTAACGGCGGCGCGCGGGAGAGCTTAAGCGGTGGCGGTGCGGGTTTTCTGGGGCTGGAGATGGTTTCGGCGTGGGGCGCGGCATAGCCAAGCCGTTCCCCGGACCCCGAACCCAGCCTCAGCCCTGCTTGCGTCCATCCGCATCGAAGTGATGCGACACCGGCACGTCGACCGCCGGCTGCGCCATCCCCTCGGCGACTGCGCGCTCAAGGCGGAAGACGAAGGCCAGGATCGTTGCGACCGCGACGAACAATTCCTCCGGGATCACGCGCCCGGCGCGCGCGGTGAAGTAAATCGCGCGCGCCAGCTGCGGATATTCGAGGATCGGCACATCGGTGCCGCGCGCGAGTTCGCGAATCGCCAGCGCGACGTCGCCACGCCCGCGCGCGACGACGACCGGCGCCGCATCGATGCCGGGGCGGTACCGCAGCGCGACCGAGAAATGGGTCGGGTTGGTCAGGATCACCGTCGCCTCGGACACCGCCTTGCGCGCCGACCCGCTCAGCATCTCGTGCGCGCGCTGGCGCTGCGCCTGCTTGAGTTCGGGGGCGCCGTCGGACTGGCGCATCTCGTCCTTGATTTCCTGCTTGCTCATCATCAGGCGGCGGTTGCGCTGATACCATTGCGTGGGAACGTCGATCAGCGCGATGACGACCAGTCCACCGGCCATCACCAGCACCGCATGGCCGATCGCTTGCCCCGCAAGCCCGACCGCGCTGTGCAGGTCGCTCGACGCCATGTGCAGGATCGCGGGCAGGTTCTTGGCGACCAGCCAGTAACCGATGCTGCCGAGCAGGGCGACCTTGGCGAGCGCCTTGCCCAGTTCGGTCGCGCCCTGCGCGCCGAACATGCGCTTGAGCCCGCTCATCGGGTTCATGCGGTTACCCTTGAATTCGAGCGATTTGCCGCGCCAGCCGAGCGAGCCGAGCAGGCCCGGCCCGGCGATCGCGGCGAGCAGCGCTGCGGCGAACAGGCTGGCGAGCGGCAACAGCAGCTCGACCCCGTTGCGCAGCAGTGCTTCGCCCGGCGCAAAATCGGCGATGTCGCGGTGGTCGATGGTCAGCCCGCGCGACAGCAGGTCGCCCGCCGAGCGCACGAACCAGCCGCCCGCCGCGATCAGCCAGCCCGCCGCGACGAGCATCATCAGCGCCGTCGCCAGTTCGCGCGACTGCAGCACGTCGCCGTCGCGCGCCGAATCGGCGAGCTTCTTCGGCGTCGGCTGTTCGGTTTTCTGGTCCTTTTCGGTCTGTCCGGCCATCGCTCAGGTCCCCGCGACCATGCGCGCGGCGTCGAGCGCGTCGGACAGGATATGTGCGAGACCCTCGGCCATCACCGGGGTCGCGACGCCGAGCAGCACGACGCCGGCGAGCAGCGTCGCCGGGATGCCGACCGCGAACAGGTTGAGCGCGGGCGCCGACCGCCCGATCACGCCCATGATGATCTGGACCAGGATCAGCACGAAGCCCACGGGCAGGGCGATCGTCAGCCCCGCGGCGAACATCAGGCTGCCGAAGCGCAGGATGCCCCCGATCGTCTCATAGGAAGGAAAGGCGTTGCCCGGCGGCAGGGCATTATAGCTGTCGACGATGATCGAGATCAGCACCAGATGGCCGTCGGCGGCGAGGAAGATCGCGGTCGCGAGCATCGACAGGAACTGCCCGATCGCCGAGCTCGAGGACCCGCTCAGCGGATCGATCATCGACGCGAAGCCGAGACCCATCGCGTTGCTGATCGCCTCACCCGCGATCAACGCCGCGGCGAGCCCCATCTGGAGCACGAATCCCATCGCAAGCCCGATCACGACCTCGCCGATGACCAGCAGGAACCCCGGGACCGACACGATCCCCTCGGGCGGCAGCGTCATCCCCGATGCGGCGACCGCGGGCACGCCGACCGCGAGCGCGATGACGAGACGGAGCTGGATGGGCACGTTGGTCGCGCCGAACACCGGCGCCGCCAGGAAGCAGGCGCCGGGGCGGATCATGCCGAGCATCCACAGCTGCAGCATCGCCTCCACATTCGGGATGTCGGCGGGGTTCATCGCCTGCTTATCGGACGAGCGTCGGGATCTGCGCGAAAATCTCGCGGGTGAAATCGGTGAGCAGCACCAGGATGCTGCCGCCGAAGATCGCAAGGCAGACTGCGGCGACGATCAGCTTGGGGACGAAGGTCAACGTCTGTTCGTTGATCGACGTTGCCGCTTGCACCATGCCAAGCAGCACCCCGATCACCAGGATCGGGATCAGCAATGGCGCGGTGGCGAGCGCGAGGATCCACAGCGACTGCTGCGCCACCCCGATGAAATAATCTGCTTCCACGTCGGCCTCCCTAAGTGCCGAAGGAGGCGGCGAGCGAGCCCATCGTCAGCGCCCATCCGTCGACAAGGACGAAGAGCAACAGCTTGAAAGGCATGGATATGATTGTTGGCGACAGCATCATCATACCCAGCGACATCAAGGCCGAGGCGACGATCAGGTCGATGATCAGGAAGGGCAGGAAGATCAGGAAGCCGATCTGGAACGCGGTCTTGAGTTCGCTGGTGACAAAAGCGGGCAGCAGGATCGAGAAGGGCACGTCCTTCGGACTCGCATAGCTCGGTGCTTTGGCGATCTTGGCGAACATCATCAGGTCGGACTTGCGCGTCTGGGTCAGCATGAAGCCATGCAGCGCGTCGCCCGACCGCGACACCGCGACGCCGATGTCGATCTGTTCCTGGCCATAGGGCTCGATCGCGACGCGGTTCACCTCGGTGATCACCGGCGCCATCACGAACAGCGACAGGAACAGGCTGAGGCCCACGAGCACCTGGTTCGGCGGCGTCTGTTGCAGCCCGAGCGCGTGGCGCAGGATCGACAGCACGATGATGATGCGGGTGAAGCTGGTCATCATGAGCAGCAGCGACGGCAGCACCGTCAGCAGGCTCATCAGGACGAGGATCTGGAGCGACAACGACAGCGGGCGGCCATCGCCGCCGAGTTCGTTCACCGCGCGGCTGAGGCCATTGGCCTCCTGCGCATAGGCCGCGGGCGCCGCGACGAGCAGCGCGACGCCGCCGGCGATCGCCGCCGCACGCAGCCAGTTCGTCCTAGTCGACATGGAAATCGCCCTGGCTGTTGTCGGCGAGGCGGGTGACCGCCCCGCGCGATACCGACAGCAGGATGCGCTGGCCGGCGAATTCGACGACGGTCAGCTTGGTTCCGGGACCCAGCGGCAGCACATCGATCATCTCGATCGCGCGCGTCCGTTTCGCGCCCTGCCCGGGCAGCTGGAGCGTCCCCATCTGGACCTTTTTCCACAGCCACAGGCTGCCCCACGCCATGCCGCCGACGAGCGGCAGCAGGATCAGCAGGCGCAGGATATATTCGAACATCAGGCCCTCCGGTCGAAACCGGCGAGGCCGCGGTCGGGGGCGACCACTTCGGCGACCTGGATACCGTAACGGCCGTCGACGTTGACGATCTCGCCGCGCGCGATCAGCGTGCCATTGGCATAGATGTCGAGCAGTTCGTTCGCGGCGCGGTCGAGTTCGACGACGCTGCCCTCGGACATCGCGAGCAGGTCGGCGAGCGTCATGCTCGTCGATCCGACCTCGACCGAAACGCGCAGCGAGACCCCCGCGAGCAGGTCGAAATTGGGCGCCATCGCCATATCCTTGGCGTCGCGGCGATCGCGGCGACCGGCGCCTTCGCTCATGTCACTCATGATCCGATCCTTTTTCGATATGCTCGATCATTATGGCTGCATTCCCATTGGCTTCGCCGATGCTGCCGACCGCGAAACTGCGGCCGGCGACGGTTACCGGAACATTGCGCGGAATGGTTAACGGAATGATATCACCGACCTCCAAACCGAGCAGTTTGACCAAAGAAATTTCCGGACGGGCCAGAACCGAGCGCACCGGAAGGCGCACACTCTTGAGCGCGCTGCCCAGCGTCGCTGCCCAGGCCGCATCGGCGGGGCTGGTTTCGCGCGCTTCGGGGGCGGGTTCGGCGCCCGCGATGCCGCGCAGCGCCGCGACGGGATAGGCGCAGGTGATGGTGCGGCCGTCGAGCTTTCCGCCGCGCAGCGTGAAGCGCTGGACGAGCAGTTCGTCGTCGGCGCGCACCGCGGCGAGCTTGGCGGGATCGCCGGTGACGCAGTCGAGTTCGGGCGCGATCGCCAGCTTGTCGCCCCAGGCGGCGGTCAGTTGCAGCCCCATGTCGCGGCCGAGCCGCGCGGCGAAACGCTCTTCGGCGTCGGTCAGTTCTTCGCGTTCGGCGCCGAGCTGTCCCTTGCCGCCATAGAAGATGTCGACGAGCTGGAGGATCAGCGGACGTCCGCCGGCGAGCAGGATCGGACCCTTCAGTGGCGGCGCGTGATAGCGCCAGAAGATCGCCGGCGCCGACGCCTTGGTCCAGTCGGCGAAGCGCACGACCTCGGCGGCCTCGCGCTCGACCTGCACCGTCGGGGCGCCGAGCGCGCGGACGAGGTCGCGCAGGCTGCGCGCGAACTGGTTCGCGACGCTGTCGAGCAGCGGAAAGGCATAGCCGCCCTCGGCCTTGCGCAGCAGCAGCGACGCCCTGGCGTCGTCCGCCGGGGCTTCGGGTGCGGGCTTCGCGGCCGGCGCTTTCGGCGCCTTGAAGGGATTGCTCTTCGTGGTCACTGGATCACCAGGCTCGTGAAATAGACATTGTCGATGCCGCCGAACCCTTCCTTGTCGCGCAGCACCTGGTTGATCGCGCCGGTCAGCTGGCGCTGCAGCTGCTGCTTGCCGTGCGAAGTGGACAGCAGCGCCGGATCCTGCTCGGCAAGCACCATCAGCACCGCCGAACGGATCGGGACGTCCTGGCGCGCGACGTTGGCGACGACCTTGCCGTCGTAAAAGGTCGACAGGCTGATCCCGATCTGCAGGAAGCCCGACCCGTCGGCGAGGTTGGTCGTGAAGCTCTGGGCGATCGGAACATAGGTGATCTCATATTTGCGCGGATCGACCTTGAACTTGTCGTTCGGGACCGAAACGGTACCGACCTTCGGCGCCGGGGCTTCGTCGCCTTCGCCCTTGGCGGCGGGTTCGGCCGAGGGATCGCGCACGACCAGCTTGGGATAATGATCCTCGGGCTTCGCGGCATGCGCGGCCATGCCGACACCGAAATACATGCCCACGCCCGCCCCGGCGCCGATCAGCACCACGGCGCCGACGGTGATCATCAGCAGCTTCTTCATCTTGCCCTTCTTGGGTGCGGGGGCGTCGGTCTTGTCCTTGCTCATCACTCTGTTCCTCGTCAGGCGAAGCGGCTGCGGCGGTCGCCGCTGCGCTCTTGGTCACGGGTTTCGGGGCGCGCGTCATGCGCGGTGGCGGTTTCGATCAGATGCGCCGCATCCTGCGCCGGGCTGCGACCCTGGCCCTGTTGCGACTGGCGTCCGGCGTCGGTCGGCGTGTGGGTCACCTGCGTCTCGGCGACGCGCACGCCCTGCTGGCGGAGGTCGTCGACGAGGCGGACCTGCGCCGCGGTGACGATCGTCGCGGTCGCTTCATGCTGGGTGTCGAGCTTCAGCGAGACGCCGTCGTCGCCCATCATCATCGACACGTCGAGTCGGCCGAGGTGGCGCGGCATCAGGCGGAAACTGACGTCGTTCGCCGCCGATTTGGTCGCGGCGATGTCCGACGCGAGCTGTTCGATCCAGGCATCGTCGCTGGTCAGGTCGAGCACGCGCTCGGCGATGACGACGGGCTTGGCGGCTTCGGCGACCGCACCGGCCTGCGTCGCGGGCTGGGCGAACAGCACGGTCATCGACGGTTCGGCGGCGGGCCTTACGGCCAGCGTTTCGGCGGCGGAGGCGGCGACCGGGACCGGCGCGGCGTCGTGCGCCTTGGGCGCGGCCATCGGCAGCGCGGGAGTCTCGTCGCGGCGCGGCGCGACCGGGGCCGTTTCGACTGCGGGCTTGGCGGCGGCGCGGGTCTCGACCGCCGGTTGCGCCGGCAGCATCGTGGCGACCGGCGCGGCGTCGGTGACGGCTTCACCCTCTTCGCCGGTTTCGGTTTCGCCCTTGGCTCCGGCGACCGGTTTGGCAACCGCCGACTTGGGAGCGGCGGCGGTGAAGTGGGCGAGCGTCGCGAGCAATTCGTTCGCCGCGACCACCGCCTTGTCCGTGGCGGGGCGGGCGTCGGCGGTCGGCGCCGGGACCTTGCCGCTGGTTTCGTCGGCGTCGGCGAGCTCGGGCTCGGCGGCGATCGGGCGCGCGGGCTTGCCGGGAGCGGCGACGACGGGCGCGGGCTGGGCGCTTGGTGCATCGACCGCCGCGAGCGGGGCCGGAGCCAGGGTGGCGGGGACGGCCGACAGGACCGGGGCGGTCGCGACAGCCGCGCTCGGCGCCTGCTGCGCGACGAGTTGCTCGAATGCGCCGCCTTCGCCCGCGCCGACAGCCTGCGCCGGGGCGAGCGCCGCGAGCAGCGAGGGCAGTGCCGGGGTCGAGGTCTGCGGCAAGGTGGCCATCATGCGACGCCGCCGTCGATCAGGCGCAGCCGCATGCCGCCGCGTGCGCGGTGCGGGCGGTTGGCGTCGCTGCGGCGTTCCATTTCCTGCTCGGCCGACTTGCGGCCGCGTTCGTACAGGCGAACCGCCGATTCTTCCTTGACCATGGCGCGCTGCGCGAGCGCCCCCATCTGGTCGCGGCGGGCGCTGGCGCTCACCATCGGGGCGGCAAGATTTTCCTTCGCCATGTCGAGCCGCATGCCGAGTTCGCCGATCGTGTTGAGCGCGCGCCCGGCCACTGCGCCCTTCGCCATGGCGAGGTCGCTGCGCAGCGTTTCGAGCCGCTTCGACAGCTCGACCAGGTTTGCCAGTTCGTTGGTGGCCCGCGCCAGATTGGCTTCGGCCATCTGATGCTCGACGCCACGAACGCGGATGATCCGTTTGCGGCGCGCGGTGCGAGAGGTCATGCAATATATCCTTCAACGAGTGACTGGCGGGAGGTTTGAAAATCGACTTGGGCCTTGGCCGGCTGCGACACATAGGCGAGCTGGTCGGCGCGGCGGGCGATGGCTTCGTCGAGCACCGGATCGCCGCCGGCGACGTAAGCGCCCATCAGCATCAGGTCGCGATTCTCTTCATACGCCGACCACAGCTGGCGGAAGCGTGCAGCGGCGGCGCTGTGCTCGGCATCGACCGAGTCGACCATCGTCCGCGACAGCGAGCGGGCGACGTCGATCGCGGGATAGACGCCCTGTTCGGCCATGGTGCGCGACAGGATGATATGGCCGTCGACGATGGCGCGGGCGCTGTCGACGACAGGATCGTCGATGTCGCCGCCGTCGGCGAGCACGGTATAGAGCGCGGTGACCGACCCGCCGGTTTCCTTGTCGATGCCGGCGCGTTCGCACAGCGAGGGGATCAGCGCGAAGACCGAGGGCGGATAGCCCTTCATCGTCGGCGGTTCGCCCAGCGTCAGGCCGATCTCGCGCTGCGCATGCGCGACGCGGGTCAGGCTGTCGATCAGCAGCAGCACCTTCTTGCCCTCGTCGCGAAACGCCTCGGCGATCGCGGTGGCGCGCATCGCGGCGCGCAGGCGGAGCAGCGGCGGATGGTCGGCGGGAACCGCGACGACGACCGACTTCTTGCGGACCTCGGGGGGCAGCTTGGTTTCGACGAAGTCGCTGACTTCGCGGCTGCGCTCGCCGATCAGGCCGACGACGATGACGTCGCATTCCGTGCCCGCGATCATCTGGCCCATCAGCACCGACTTGCCGACGCCCGAACCCGCGATGATCGCGACGCGCTGGCCTTCGCCGACGGTGAGCAGCCCGTTGATCGCACGCACGCCCATGTTGAGCGCCTTGGTCACGCGGCCGCGGCGCAGCGGATTGACCTTGCGCCCGGCGAGCGGCCACAGGAATTGCGACTTGACCGGCGGGCGGCCGTCGAGCGGATTGCCCTGCGCGTCCATGATGCGGCCGAGCAAAGCCTTGCCGACGGGGACCATCGACGAGGCGCCATGCGGTTCGACCGGCGCGCCGGTGACCAGCGGCTTGTTCATGTCGAAGGGGAGGACGAGGCTGCGGTGGCCGCGAAAGCCGACCACTTCGCCATAGACATAGTCGTTGTCCGCCGACTTGATGCGGACGTTGCTGCCCAAAGGCTGCGGGAAACCGGACACCTCGAGCATGATGCCTTCGTGCGCGACAAGCGTGCCGATGCGGCGCGGGCTCGCCTTGCCGAGGTCGACGGGGGCGAGCAATTGCTGCGCGGTCATGGCCATGCGGCGGGTCATGCGGCACCGCTTTCGCCGCCGAGCGCGGCGCGGAGTTCATTCAGATAGACGGCGCGGCCATGCTCGATCCAGCCGCCCGAAGTTTCGATGCGGACAGTGCCGCGGACCATCGCCGCGTCGGCGGAGATCGGCAGCGTGAGCGCGCAGTCCATCAGCAGCGCCGCGTCCTGGGGGTGGACCCAAAGGGTGCGCGCCTTGTCGCATTCGGCGACCAGCGCCGCGGCGGTTTCGGCTTGTTCCTTCAGCCACTCGGCATCGATCGACGCGTCGGCGACGATCTGGCGGACCAGCCGCTCGACGGTCTCGGCGATCATCTGCGCCAGTTCCTCGCTGGGTTCGTCCTGCAGGGCCTGGGCGCCCGCGACCAGCGCGAGCAATTGTTCGCGTTCGACCGCGAAGCCCGCCTCGGCAAGGCGCTGACCTTCGGCGAGACCCGTGGCGAAGGGATCCTCGCCCGGCTCGACCTCGACCGGTTCTGCGGCAGCCACGGCTTCGCGGGCACGCGCGGCCGGGTCGAACGACAGCGGACGAAAGCCGGTGTCGCGCGCCATGATCTGCGCGAGCGGGGTGGGGGCGAAGCTCTGGTCAGACATAATCGTCGCCCGCACCCGCGATCATGATTTCGCCCGATGCCGCCATCTGGCGCACGATCTGCATGATGCTCTTTTGCGCGTCGTCGACGTCGCTGCGCTTGACCATCGTCATCTCGGCCATTTCGTCGCGGATCGTTTCCGACGCGCGCTGCGACATCGTCGACAGGCACAGGTCGACCATATCGTCGTCGGCGCCCTTAAGCGCGATCGACAGCTGCGCCGCGTCGACGCCGCGCAGGATCGTGCCAAGGCTCTTGAGATCGAGGTCGCGCAGGTTTTCGAAGATGAACATTTCCTCCTCGATCGTCTGGGCAAGCTGGCGGTCGGCCTTTTTCAGATTGCGGATCGTCCGCTCGCTGGCCGATTTCGACATTTTCTTCATGATCCGGGCGACGTCGCTCGGGCCACCGATCGGCTGCTTGGCGACGCGCTGGCCGCCGACATTGGCGGAGGCGAGCACCGATTCCAGATCCTCGATCGCCGCGGCGGGGACCGAGGTCAGCTGCGCGGCGCGCAGCACCAGGTCGGCCTGCAGCCCTTCGTCGAGCGTTTCGATCGCACGCGCGGCGATGTCGGGGACAAGCACCGACAGGATCAGCGCGCCGACCTGCGGATGTTCGCTGGCGAGCAGCCCGCTGATCGCGTCCATGTCCATCCAGCGCAGCATTTCGAGCGACGCGGCGCTCGACTGCGGCGCGACGGCGGCGAGGATATTGTCGGCGCGGACGTTGCCGACGGCCTGGTTGATGACGGTACGGATGCGCGTGTCTGCGCCGACGCTGAACGCGCTGACGTCGCGGCTGCGCATCACGAAGCGGTCGAGCGCATGCTCGATCTGTCCTTCATTGGCGTTGGCGGCGTCGAACATGCCCTTGGCAAGCTGGCGCACTTCATCGGGATCGAGGTGCTTCAGGATCGTCGCGGCGTCGCTCTCGTCGAGCAGCATCAGCAGGATCGCGGCGGCAGCCGAACCCTCGACGGCGGGCTTGGCGGGTGCGGTTCCGATCGCGGTGTCGAGTTCAGGCACGGGCGCCCTCCTGCATCAGCTGGCGCACGACGATCGCGGCACGGGCCGAATCCTGGCGGACGAATTCGCGGACGAGGTTGGCGCGCGCTTCATAGCTCGGCGCCGCCTCGATCATTTCGAGGGTGATTTCGCGGCCGGCGCGCGGGGCGCCCAGCGCGGACTGGTTGGCGGCGCTCGCCATCAGCGATTCCTCCAGCGCGGCATCGCGTTCGGCGCGGGCCGCGGCCCTGGCCTTCGCCGAGCGGATCAGCGGGCGGCCGATGAAGAAGAAGGCGAGGATCGCGGCGAGTACCGCGCCGACCTGCTTGACCAGCGGCATGAACCAGCCCTGTTCGTAAAAGGCCGGGCTGGCGTCTTCGATCTTGGCGAACGGACGCTGGCCGATCGCGACCTGATCGCCGCGCGTCGCGTCGAACCCGATCGCACCCTTGACCAGGTTGTCGATCTTGGCGAGGTCGCCCTGGCTCAGCGCCTTGCTACCCTGGTTGAGCGCGACCGCGACCGACACGCGGCGAAGCTGGCCCTGCGGGCGATGCGTCACCGAAATCTCGCGACCGACTTCATAGGCCCGCTGGGCGTTTTCGTTGCTCTGGGTTTCGGTCGTCGCTGGGGCGGCGCCCGTCGGCGTCTGATTGAGCGTCGAGGCCGGCGGCGGCTGGTTCGACAACGCGCCGGGGATGCCGACGGCGGGGGCATTGCCCTGGCCGCTGACCGAACGGATCACCTGCTCGCTGCGCAGCGCGCGGTCGTTTTCGGGAAAGCTTTCGCGTGTCGCCTGGCTTTCGGACATATCGACGTCGGCATGGACCTCGACGCTGTAATTGCCGGCGCCGAGCATCGGGCCGAGCAGGCTGTCGAGGGCGCGGCGGAAACGGTCTTCCATCTGGGTCTGCAGCTGGAACGCCTGCATGTCGCTCGACGTCGCCGAGTCCGACAGCAGCGCGCCACGCTGGTCGATCACCGACACCTGTTCGGCATTCATGCCGGGGACCGACGAGGCGACTAGGAAGCGGATCGCCTGGACCTGGCCGTCGCTGAGCGTGCGGCCGTTCTGCAGCGTCAGCATCACCGACGCGGTCGCGGGCTTGTCCTCGCGGACGAACAGGCTGGGTTCGGCGGCGGCGATATGGACGCGCGCCCCCTTGACCGCGTCGATCGCCTCGATCGTGCGGGCGAGGTCGGCCTCGCGGGCGCCGCGCAGCGTTTCGCCTTCGATCGCGCGGCTCGCGCCCATCGGCAGCGCGCCGATCATCTCGCTGCCGTCGGCCGAGGCTTTGGGCAGGCCTTGACCGGCGAGCGCGATGCGCGCGGCATGCAGCTTGTCGGCATCGACGGTGAGCGCGCCGGTGGAGGGGTCGATCGTGTGGCCGATGCCCTGCGCGGTCAGCGCGTCGGCGACCGCGGACTTGTCGGCGTCGGCCAGGCCGGCAAACAATTGGGTCTGTGGCGCCGCGGCGGTCGCGAAATAGGCGAGCGCGGCGATGCCGATCGCGGCGGTGGTGGCGATCGCGGGCAGCGCGCGCTGGACCGCGGGCTGACGAATGAACTGCTGCACGGGGGCCAGGCGGCCGCCCATGACGGGGACGGGCAGGCGGTTCGCGCTGCCGTCGTCGACGGGGGTGAGGATCTGGGCTTCGGCCATCGGATCAGACCGGCATGTTCATGATGTCGCGGTACGCGGAGAGCAGCTTGTTGCGCACCTGCAACGTCGTCTCGAAGCCGAGCGAGGCTTTCTGCCGCTCGATCATCACGCTGACGATGTCGTGGGTGTCGCCGCGCTCATAGGCTTCGCTGAGGTCGCTGGCCTTCGCCTGCTGGTTGTTCACCTGCTGCAGCGCGTTGCTGATAGCGGCACCGAAGTCGGCGCTCTGGTTCGCGCCGCCGACGCCCGTGTCGGCGCCGTCGACGCCGCCGGCCGCACCGCGGCCCGCAGCGCGTTGCAGCGCCTGGTTCTGATTGAGGATCGAACTGCGCATCTGCAGCAGCCGGCTCTGGTCAATCGTGCTCATAATCTCATCCGTCCTCGAGGCGGCATCGCGCCGCACGCCAAGAACAATGCAAAGCGCGTGCCAAAAATTTTTATCTCAGGAAAACATAGGATTAATGCGGGGGTGGCGCGTGAATTAACCCTGTCCGGCGTTTTTTTGACGCGCCCCGCTTAAGCCCCGCCGCGTCCCGCCGTTACTGCAATCGTGAAGCTCACCGAGCCTTACACCACGGGAATGGCCCTTGGGGGGCCGGAAAGGGAACATATGACTGTTATCAACACCAACGTGAGCGCGCTTCGCGCCCAGAACAACTCGCGCGTTGCGGGTCGCATGCAGTCGGAGGCGATGGAACGCCTGTCGAGCGGCAAGCGCATCAACAGCGCCAAGGACGACGCCGCCGGCCTCGCCATCGCCACCCGCATGGACGCCAACGTCCGCGGCCTGAACCAGGCGATCCGCAACTCGAACGACGGCATCTCGGCCTCGCAGACGGCTGAAGGCGCGATGGGCGGCATTTCGAACATGCTCGTCCGTATGCGTGAACTGGCCGTCCAGGCTTCGACCGGCACGCTGGGCGACGACGACCGTGAAGCGATCCAGACCGAAGTCACGGCGCTGATCGCGCAGATCGACGACGTTGCGACGCGCACCACCTTCAACGGCACCGCGCTGCTCGACGGCACCGCCGACCTCGACATCCAGACCGGTCTGAACGACGGCGAAGTCGTGAACATCACCATCGCCGACATGCAGTCGGCCGGTCTCGGCGTCGACGGCCTCGACTTCTCGACCGCCGCCGGTGCGTCGGGCGCGCTCGCCACGCTCGACACCGCGATCCAGACGGTCGCCACCGAACGCGCCAACCTGGGTGCCCAGCAGAACCGCCTCGAAGCCACTGTCGACAATTTGACGTCGACCGTCGTGAATCTGGCGGACTCGAAGTCGCGCATCGAAGACACCGACTTCTCGGCGGAATCGACGAAGCTCGCGGCGGCCGGCATCCTGGCCCAGGCATCGACCGCGATGCTCGCCCAGGCGAACCAGAGCCAGCAGGGCGTCATGAACCTGCTGCGCTAAGACACAGAGTAACCGAGACTCAGGCTATATTTGGTTGGTCCCTTAATTAGCCTGATCGAACGCCCCGGCCCCCCACGGCCGGGGCGTTCACTGTTTTGAGCGCTTCGCTCGCGAAGCGCTTGCCCCCGCCGCGCAAATGATCCAACGGGTCCCCGATCATATTGGGGAGCCAGAAATGAGCCATCAGCAAGCCGCCGCCGCGACCGTCTCGGATCGCGCGCTCGACATCGGCGCCCGCGTCGAAACCTTCGTCCGCACCGTCGTCGCTCCCTATGAAAACGACCCGCGCCGCGATCATCATGGCGCCCCGACCGACGACCTCGTCGACGAACTCAAGGCGAAAGCGCGCGCCGCCGGTGTGCTCACCCCGCATATCCTCGCCGACGGCGACCATCTGACCCAGGTCGAGACCGCCTATGTGCTCCAGAAATCGGGCCTGTCGCCGCTCGGCCCGCTCGCGTGCAACACCGCCGCCCCCGACGAGGGCAATATGTATCTGCTCGGCAAGGTCGGCAGCCCCGAGCTCAAGGCACGCTTCCTCGACCAGCTGGTGCAGGGCCAGGCCCGCTCGGCCTTCTTCATGACCGAACCCGCCGAAGAGGGCGGCGCGGGCTCCGACCCCTCGATGATGAAGACGACCTGCCGCATGGACGGCAACCACTGGGTGATCAACGGCCGCAAATGCTTCATCACCGGCGCCGATGGCGCCAAGGTCGGCATCGTCATGGCGAAGGCCGAGGACGTCGCGGCGGGCGGCGGCGCCTGCATGTTCCTCGTCGACCTGCCCGACCCCGCGATCCGCATCGAGCATGTGCCGAACACGATCGACAGCTCGATGCCCGGCGGCCATGCGACCGTCGTCATCGACAACCTGCGCGTCCCCGCCGACCAGATGCTCGGCGAGGCGGGCGAGGGGTTCAAATATGCCCAGATCCGCCTGTCCCCCGCGCGCCTGTCGCATTGCATGCGCTGGCACGGCGCCTGCCAGCGCGCGCACGAGATCGCGAGCGACTACGCCAATCGCCGCACCGCCTTCGGCAAGCCGCTGATCGACCATGAGGGCGTCGGCTTCATGCTCGCCGAGAATCTGATCGACCTCAAGCAGGCCGAACTGATGATCCGCTGGTGTGCCGAAGTGCTCGACACCGGCGACCTCGGCACCGCCGAAAGCTCGATGGCGAAGGTCGCGGTGTCGGAGGCGCTGATGCGCATCGCCGACCGCTGCGTCCAGGTCATGGGCGGCACCGGGGTCACCGACAAGACGATCGTCGAACAGGTGTTCCGCGAAGTCCGTGCCTTCCGCATCTATGATGGCCCGACCGAGGTCCACAAATGGAGCCTCGCCAAGAAGATCAAGCGTGACTGGAAAAACGCGCAGGCTTAAGGCGCGATCCGCCCCTCGTCGCGCCCCGGCATTGGGGCGACGGCGTGGAGGATCGGCACCGACAGCGCCAGCCAGCCGCCGCCGGCCAGCACGGCGGCGGGCAGCGTCCACAGGTCGGCGATCATCCCGAAGACCCACGCCCCGAGCGCCAGCGCGCCGAAGGTCACCGCCTGATAGATCGACAGGCAGCGCCCGAGGATCGCGTCGGGCGAGCGCAATTGCATCGCGACGTTGAGCGAGGTTAGCGTGCCGACCCACGCCATGCCGGCAATGAAGGCCGCGGCGAGCACCGCGCCGACCTGATCGGTCAGCGCGACCGGGACCAGCGCCGCCGCAAAGGCCAGCGTTGCGACACTGACGACGATCTCGCTGCCCCAGCGCCGCCGCGCCGCACCGACCCATAGGGCGCAGATGATCGACCCCAGCCCGAAGGCGCCGAGGCAGAGGCCGTAGTCGAGTTCGCCGCCCCTGAGCTGGTCGCGGACGAGCGAGGGGAGCAGCGCCTGAAAGGCCGCCGCGCCGAAGCCGAACGAAAAGCCGCGCATCAGCACGCGGCGCACCGGGTCGGACTGCGCACAGAAGCGCAGTCCCGTCGCGATCGCGGCGAGCATCGGGCTGCGCTTCGGCGGCTCGGTTTCGGGCTTCCAGCGCAGCAGCACGACGATCAGCGCCAGATAGCTCAGCGTGTTGAGCGCGAAAGCCGGAGCCGGCCCGGTGAGCGAAATGAGCAGCCCGCCGAGCGCCGGGCCGACGCTGCGCGCGAGGTTGAAGGCGATGCTGTTGAGCGCGATCGCCTGCGGCAGATGCGCGTGCCCGACCTGCTGGCGCACCGAGGCCTGCCAGGCGGGCGAATTGACCGCGGTCCCGCAGCCGACCGCAAGGGTGAAGAAGAGCAGCGACAGCGGTCCGATTGTGCCGAACCATGTGACCGCGGCAAGCGCCGCCGAGGCGGCGAGCATCCCCGCCTGCGCCCACAACATCACCCGCCGTCGATCATAATTGTCGGCGATCGCCCCTGCGAACACCCCGATCAGCAGGATCGGGATCGTCGCCCCCGCGTTGACCAGCGCGATCAGCAGGTGCGACTGGGTCAGCTCGGTCATCAGCCAGGCCGCACCGACCGACTGGATCATCGACCCCATGTTCGACGCGAGATTGGCGATCCAGATCGCGCGGAAAGCGGGGAATTGAAAGGGGGCGAGCGGCGAGACGGGGGCGGGGCGAGGCTCGCTCCCGTCGGCCATCTTAATTACGGCCCCCGACCAGCCCGCGCGCGATCACTTGCGCCTGGATCTCCGCCGCGCCCTCGAAAATGTTGAGGATGCGCGCGTCGCACAAGACGCGGCTAATCTCATATTCCATCGCATAGCCGTTGCCGCCGTGAATCTGCAGGCTCGCATCGGCGTTCGACCAGGCCGCGCGCGCGCCGAGCAGCTTGGCCATGCCCGCTTCGATGTCGCAGCGCTTGCCGCCGTCCTTGGCGCGCGCGGCGGCATAGGAGAGTTCGCGCGCGGTGACGAAGTCGACGAGGCTCATCGCCAGCTTGTCCGACACGCGCGGGAAATGGAGGATCGCCTTGCCGAACTGCTTGCGCGTCGTCGCATAGTCGAGCCCGAGTTCGAGCGCGCGGCGCGCGACGCCTACCGCACGCGCGGCGGTCTGGATGCGCGCGCCTTCGAAGGTGCGCATCAATTGTTTGAACCCCTGACCTTCCTCGCCGCCGAGCAGCGCGTCGGCGGGCGCGTACATCGCGTCGAACTGCAGCGCATATTCGCGCATCCCGCGATACCCGAGCACTTCAATCTCGCTGCCGCTCATGCCGGCCGCGGGGAAGGGCGTCTCTTCGCTGCCGCGCGGCTTGGGAACGAGCAGCATCGACAGCCCGGCATAGCCTTTGGCATCGGGCAGGGTACGCGCGAGCAGGGTCATCATGTCCGACCGCGCGGCATGGGTGATCCAGTTCTTCGCCCCGTCGATCACCCAGTCGCCGTCCGCATCGCGGCGTGCGCGCGTCTGCAACGATCCCAGGTCCGATCCGACATCGGGTTCGGTGAACACCGCGGTCGGCAGCACCTCGCCGCTCGCGATGCGCGGCAGCCAGTCGGCCTTTTGCGCATCGGTGCCGCCGAGCACGATCAGTTCGCCCGCGATCTCCGATCGTGTACCGAGCGACCCGGTGCCGATCCAGCCGCGCGACAATTCCTCGGTGACGATGCACATCACCAGCTTGCCGAGTCCCAGCCCGCCAAACTCCTCGGGAATGCAGACGCCGAAGGTGCCGAGGTCGGCCATTGCCTGCACCGTCGCATCGGGAATCAGTGCGTTGGCAAGGTGCCAGCCATGCGCGTGCGGGACGATCTCGCTGTCGGTGAAACGCCGATATTGCTCGCGGATCGCGTCGAGGTCGGTGTCGTGAAGCGTCTCGCTCGGCCATTGGCCGCCGGCGAGCGCCGCCGCCACTTCGGCGCGCGTTGCTGCATGGTCGGCGTCGAGCAGAGGGGCGCACGCGGCGGCGAGCTTGGCGGCCGCGGCGGTCAGGCCAAGGTCGGCGGGACGAAATATCTCATTCTGTCCCATCGGCAGTCCGCCGACGAGCTGGCCGATGCCTTCGGCGAAGGCGAGGGCAGCGATTTTCGCATCGAGGGGGTTGGCACCGCCGCCGGCTTCGAGCCAGCCGAGCGTCGCCTCGAGCGCCGCCACCGTCGTCGCGACCCATGCGAATCCGTGCGCCGCGCGCTGTTCGCTGTCGATAGCCGTGTCTTGCAACCGTGCGGCGAGCGCCGCCTGCGCGGCGCCGCGATAGTCCTGTGCGGCGCGGAGCGCCTGCCCGTAATTGCTCATTCCATCATCCCATTCGTCGCGGCGGCGATGCACCGAACGAGGGCGCTCCGCAACCCTCAGTTAGTATGCTATCTTCCAAATGGGACGCCGCCCCGCCTTGGTTCCCGATACCGTCCAAAGCGCGACCCGCTCCGCCGCGAAATAATCGCCTTCTCCCACTGGCGCGCGCGGGGCCGACTGGTTACATGGGCCGCCACCAATCGACTCGCGCGTGCCGCCCCGCCAACGGGAGCAGGCGCCGCCAAAAGCAGAAAGTGGCTCCCATGGAAATCATCACCGGCCTGACCTTCGACGACGTGCTGCTGGTGCCGGGTCCTTCCGAAATCCTGCCTTCAGACGCGGTGCTGTCGACCCAGCTGACCAGCGAGATCAGCCTCAACATCCCGATTCTGTCCTCGGCGATGGATACGGTGACCGAGGCCGATATGGCCATTCTCATGGCGCAGATCGGCGGCATCGGCGTTCTCCACCGCAATCTGACGATCGAGGAGCAGGCGGCGGCGGTGCGCCAGGTCAAGCGTTTCGAAAGCGGCATGATCGTCAACCCGATCACTATCACCCCCGACGCGCCGCTCTCCTATGCGACCGCGCTGATGGACCAGCACAGGATTTCGGGCATCCCGGTGGTCGAGACCGGCGGGCGGCTCGTCGGTATCCTCACCCACCGCGACGTGCGCTTCGCCGACAATCCCGGCCAGCCGGTGCGCGAGCTGATGACCGCCGACAATCTCGCCACCGTGCGTCCCGGGGTCGGGCAGGACGAGGCGCGCAAATTGCTCCACCAGCGCCGGATCGAAAAATTGCTCGTCGTCGATGATGATTATCGCTGCATCGGCCTGATCACCGTCAAGGATATGGAAAAGGCGGTGAATTTCCCCGACGCGACGAAGGACGGCAGCGGCCGCCTGCGCGTCGCCGCAGCAACCAACACCGGCGATAGCGGCATCGAACGCGCCGAGGCGCTGCTCGAGGCCGAATGCGACCTGATCGTCGTCGACACCGCGCACGGCCACAGCAGGATGGTCGCGCAGACCGTCGAGAAGATCAAGAAACTGTCGAATCGCGTCCAGATCCTCGCGGGCAATGTCGCGACCGGCGACGCGACCAGGGCGCTGATCGACGCGGGCGCCGACGGGGTGAAGGTCGGCATCGGCCCCGGCTCGATCTGCACCACCCGCGTCGTCGCCGGCGTCGGCGTGCCGCAGCTCACCGCGATTCTCGACAGTGTCGAAGCGGCGTCGAAATTGGGCGTCCCCGTCATTGCCGACGGCGGCCTGCGTACCTCCGGCGACATCGCCAAGGCGCTCGCGGCGGGCGCGTCGAGCGTCATGGTCGGCTCGCTGCTCGCGGGCACCGCCGAGGCGCCCGGCGAAACCTTCCTGTTCCAGGGCCGGACCTACAAAAGCTATCGCGGCATGGGCAGCGTCGGCGCGATGGCGCGCGGCAGCGCCGACCGCTATTTCCAGCAGGACATCAAGGACCAGATGAAGCTCGTCCCCGAGGGGATCGAGGGCCAGGTGCCGTTCAAGGGTCCCGCGAAGGACGTCATCCACCAGCTCGTCGGCGGCGTGAAGGCGGCGATGGGCTATACCGGCAGCCGCACCCTCAAGGATTTGCGCGAACGGGCGAAGTTCGTGCGCATCACCAACGCCGGCCTGCGCGAAAGCCATGTCCACGACGTCGCGATCACCCGCGAAGCACCGAATTATCCGGTCGGGTAAATTTGCCCGTCCGTCATTGCGAGCGTAGCGAAGCAATCCAGAGCGGCCTTGTGCAACGCTGGCTCGCTTCGTCGCTTCGCTCCTCGCAATGACGGGGAGGAAAGGTTGAACCCATGACCCCCGCCGCACGCGTCCACACCGCGATCGAAATCCTCGACGCCATCGCCGCCGCCGCGCGCGATGGCGGCCCGCCCGCCGACGCGATCTTCGCCGAGGCGATGCGCGCGCGCCGCTACGCGGGGTCGAAGGACCGCCGCGCGATCCGCAACCATGTTTACGACGCGATCCGCGGCGTGCGGTCGGCGCCCGTATCGGGCCGCGCCGCGATGCTCGCGCTCGCCGATGCCGACGCCGAACTCGCCGCGCTGTTCGACGGCGCCGCATACGGCCCCGCGGTCATCACCGCCGACGAACCGCGCGCCGAAACCGGGCTCGCCACGCCAGCGCTGCTCAAGCTGTTCGACCCGCTGGTCGGCAAGGCCGAGCGTGCGGCGATGCTCGCCCGCGCCCCGCTCGACCTGCGCGCCAACCGGCTGCGCTCGAGCCGCGACGAACTGGCACGGATCTTCCCCGAGGGCGAAGCGATCGCCGGCCTCGCCGATGGCTGGCGCCTGCCCGGCGAAACCGCCGCCGTCCAGCATTCGGCCTATACCGAGGGCCAGTTCGAGGTGCAGGACGCCGCGAGCCAGCTGGCGGCGGTCGCGCTTGCCGCCGAAGCGGGGCACGTCATTGTCGATCTGTGCGCGGGCGCGGGCGGCAAGACCCTCGCCATCGCTTCGGCGATCAATGACGAGGCCGCGATTCTCGCCTGCGACACCAACCGCGCGCGGCTCCAGCAACTGCCGCCGCGCGCCAACCGCGCCGGCGCGACGCGCATCGAAACGCTGCTGCTCAATCCGGGGCAGGAGTCCGCGATGCTCGCCGATCGCATGGGCAAGGCCGACCGCGTCATCGTCGACGCCCCCTGTTCGGGCAGCGGCACCTGGCGCCGCAGCCCCGAACTGCGCTGGCGCTCCACCCCCGCACGGCTCGACCGCCATGTCGCCGAGCAGGCGAAGCTATTGGGCCTCGGTGCCGATCTGGTGGCGCCGGGCGGCAAACTCGTCTATGCGGTGTGCTCGATCATCGCACGCGAGGGGCGCGCCCAGGTGGACGACTTTCTGACCCGCCATCCCGGCTGGACGGCCGACACGGACTATCTCCCGACGGGTATCGGGCGCGCCGCGGGTGGCGGTTTTCTGCTGACTCCGGCGCATGACGGCTGCGACGGATTTTTCCTCGCCCGATTGACGGCTCCGTGATAGCCTCGCCTTCAATGAAGCGATGGGAGAATGCGATGCGCATCAGTTTCCTGGCCCTCGGCGCGGGTCTTGTCCTTGCCAGCCTGCCGACGGCGTCCGACGCGCAGCGGGCCGATAACGACATCCTGCCGGTCTCGATCGGACTGCAGGAACAGGGTGTGAAGGCGCAGCATGCGGGCGATCTCGTCGCCGCCACCGATTTTTATGAATCGGCGCTCGCCGCCGATCCGCGCAACCGCAGCGCGATCATCGCGCTGGCGCAGGTCGCGCGCGCGCAGGGCTTGCCGGGCAAGGCGATCGGCCTCTATCGCGAGGCTTTGCTCCTCGAACCCACCGACATCGTCGCGCTGACCGGCCAGGGCGAAGCGCTCGCCGACAAGGGCGCGCTCGAACTCGCGCGCGAAAAGCTCGCCGAGGCCAAGCGCCTCTGCGCCGAAAAATGCCCGCAGGTCGCCGCGCTCGAAAAGACGATCGGCGCCAGCGCCGAGAAGCGCGTGGTCGCGGCCGAAGCGCTGATCCCCAAGACGGTGGTCACGACCAGCCAGAATTGATTTAGCGGCTGAGCACCCGCGCCAGTTCGACCCACTCCGCGACGCTCACCGTCTCGGCGCGCCGCGTCGCTTCGATCCCGCACACCTCGAGCGCCTCGATCGCGCCCGGCATGCCCTTGAGGCTCTGGCGCAGCATCTTGCGCCGCTGACCGAACCCCTGCGCGGTCAACTGCGACAACAGCTTCGGCTTGACCCCTTCGGGCTGCTCGGCCGGCACGACATGGACGATCGCCGACATCACCTTGGGCGGCGGGGTGAAGGCCGAGCGGTGGACCTTCATCGCGATGCGCGGGGTCGATCGCCACTGCGCCAGCACCGCGAGCCGGCCGTAAGCCGAGGTATCGACCTTGGCGACGATGCGTTCGGCGACCTCCTGCTGGAACATCAGCGTCAGCGACAGCCACCGGGGCGGCCATGCCGCGGGCTCCAGCCAGCGCGTGAACAAGGCGGTGCCGACATTATAGGGCAGGTTGGCGACGATATGATACGGCCCGCCGGCGAGCGCATCGGCGTCGATCGCCATCGCGTCGTCGGCGATCACCGTCAGCGCGCCGCCGAACGCCTCGCTGAGTTCGCCGAGCAGCGGCAGGCAGCGGTCGTCGCGCTCGACCGCGATCACCTGCGCGCCCGCGCGCAGCAGCGCGCGCGTCAGCCCGCCGGGGCCCGGCCCGACCTCGAACACGCGCGCGCCGTCCAGATCGCCCGGCAGCGCCGCGATCCGGTCGAGCAATTGTTCGTCGAACAGGAAATTCTGCCCCAGCGCCTTGCTCGCCTGCAGCCCGTGCGCGCGCACCGTCTCGCGCAGCGGCGGCAGGCTGGGGAGGGGCCGCCCGGTCACGCCGCGGGGGCGCAATTGCGTTCGCGCATCGCGGTCAGCGCGGCCGCCATGCGGATCGCCGCGATCGTCGGGCCCGGATCGGCGCTGCCGGTGCCCGCGATGTTGAACGCCGTGCCGTGGTCGGCCGACGTGCGGACGATCGGCAGCCCGAGCGTCAGATTGACGCCGTCATCGAAATGCAGCGCCTTGAACGGCGCCAGCGCCTGGTCGTGATAGCAGCAGAGCAACGCATCGTAGCGCGTGCGGACGTGCGGCGCGAACAGGCTGTCGGCGGCGAGCGGCCCCTCGATCGCGATCCCGTCGGCCAGCAATTGCTCGACCGCGGGACGGATGATTCGTAGCTCCTCGTCGCCCATCTCGCCGCTCTCGCCCGCATGCGGGTTCAGCCCCGCGACCGCGATCACCGGTCGCTCGATCCCGAAATCGCGCTTCAGCGACCGCGCGACGATCCGGCCCTTGGCAACGATCAACTCGCTGGTCAGCCGCTCGGGCACTTCGGCCAGCGGGACATGCACGGTCAGCGGCACGACGCGCAGCCGCGGCCCCGCCAGCATCATCACCGCGTTGGTCGCGGTGACGCCGCAGCGCTCGGCAATAAATTCGGTCTGCCCGGGATGCGTATAACCGATGCCATAGAGCTGCGACTTCGACACCGGCCCGGTGACGAGCGCACCGGTCGCCTGGCCGCGGGTCAGCCCGATCCCGGTTTCGAGCGCGTGCAGAGCACAGGTCGCGCCTGCCTTGCTCGGCGATCCCGGCACCACCGGACCGCTGTCCTCGAGGTGCCAGACGGGCAGGGCGTCGTCGAACAGCCGTTCGGCTTCGGCGATATCGCCGACGCGTTCGACCGGGCCGTCCCACACCGCGGCGATCGACGCGATATCGCCGATCGCCACGAAGGGCGGCAGGTCATGATCCTTGCGAACCGCCCAGGCGCGGGCGGCGACTTCGGGCCCGACGCCGGCCGGGTCACCGAGGGTGACCGCGATCGGACGCGGGTTTGCGGAATCGGACATCAGCTGAAGTCGATCACCGCGTCCCGGCGCATGTCGCGCAGATAGCGCTGGGCGCGCTTGTTGACCTTTTCCTCAAGCAGCCGGCCTTCGATTTCCTCGAGGTTGGGCGCGGTCGCCGTGTTCGGCAATTCGCGGCCACACAGCACGAGGACGCTGACGCCCTCGTTGGCGGCGCCGAAGGGTTGGGTCGTCTGGCCGACCTGCAGGTCGATCAGCGTCGCCTGCAGCGGGGCAGGCAACTGGCGCATCGCGATGCCGTCGCGTGCGACGACCTGCGCGCCCAGGCTCTGGGCCACGGCGTCGGCGCCGCCGCAACCGGCGATCCCGCGCGTCGCTTCGGCGAACTGTCCGGCGAGCTCGGCGCCCCTGGCAGGGGTCGTACCCGCCGGGAAGTCGAGCGAAATCTGCTTGAGGCTGAGCACCGCGTCACGCGGATCGGCGGTCAGCACCTGACGCCGGTCGACCATCAGCATGATCGACACGCCGCCCGGAACCTCGATCGGCCCGACCAGCTGGCCCGGCTGCATCTGGCGTGCCGCGTCGGCCATCGAGTCGGGCAACTGCCCGCCCTTCACCCAGCCGAGGTCGCCGCCGACCACCGCGGTCGACGCTTCGGAAAACTGGCGCGCATAGGCGGCGAAGCTGCCGCCCGATTGCAGCGCCTGGACGATCTTCTGGGCGTTTTCGGCGACCGACTGGATCGTTTCGGGGGTCGCGGTCAGATAGATTTCGGCCAGGTGGAACTCGTCCTGCCCCTTGGCATCGGTCATCCGCTTGACGACGGCCTCGACCTCTTCGGTCGACACATTGGTCGTCGACTGGATGTTGCGCGCGAGCAGGCGGTCCCAGGCATATTCGCCGCGGATCTGCTGCTTCACCGCCGCCGCCGACGAACCCTTCGACGCCAGATATTCGGTGAACTGCTGGGGGGTCTGCTTGTAGCGCGCGGCAAGCCGGGCGAACTGTTCGTTGATCAGATTTTCGTCGATATCGATCTTCGCCGCTCTGGCTTCCTGAATCTGCAACTTCTCGTCGATCAGGTTGCTGAACACCTGCTGGCGCAGGCGCTGTTCTTCTTCGGGCGGCAGCTCGATATTGTTGTTCGCGACGCGGATCAGCCCCATGCGCTGCTCGATGTCGGTGGCGGTGATGATCTCGCCGTTCACCGTCGCCGACGGGCGATAGACATTGCCCTTGGCGTCGCCGAAAATCTGGACATTGCCGGGGATGCTCAGACTGGTGGTCGGCACGTCGCTGTCGGGCACGGTCTGCGCCAGCACCGGCGAAACGCACAGCGACACGACAGCGCTCAGGCCGATCAAGGTCGAAATTTTGGTCATTTTTACCCTATGAAAGAGGTTCCGGTTCGCTCCGTATCAGCCGAAACGCCCGATGGTCCAGCGCAAAGCGCGCGCAAGCGCATCATAACTGGGGTCGGACTAACCGCCAAACGCTGAACGCAAGCTGAGCGAATGGGATGAGATGCGGGTCGCGCCTGGCCCGTCGGCGGCTCCAGGGTGGAGGCGGACGTTGCCGATCCTCCCTGTCGCGCAGCGATGGGGAGGGGGACCGCCGCCGTAGGCGGTGGTGGCGGGGCGGCGACGTCGCGCTATAGCCCCTCCGTCAGCGTTTCGCGCTGCCACCTCCCCATGGCTTCGCCACAGGGAGGATTTTCAAGGCCGCTACCGCTCGAAACCCGCCTCAGAACCCCAGGTTTCTCAACGCCACGCGGAACGAGAAGCTGTTGCCGCGCCGCGCGTCGCCGGTGTCGATATAGTCGCGGCGCCAGGTCAGCGCGATCGACAGGCATTCGTCGTCATAGGCGACGCCGAGCCGGTGGCGGATCGGCTCGAAGCCGTCCGACAGGCTCAGCGGATCATCGGCCTTGCTGGTCAGGTCGATGATCGCCGAACCGAAGACCGACCAGTTGCGGGCAAAGGCGACGCGGCCGCCGACGCGGGCTTCCTCGCGGTCCTGCAGATCCTCGGCGACCGTCGTGATGTCGCGGTTGAGCCGCGAGTACCCGAGCACGGCATAGGTCGCACGGGTGCCGATCGTCGCGTCGAACTCGTTGCGCCGGATCGCCAGATTGTCCTTGTCGAGCCGGAAACGATGGGTCAGCCGCAGGAAATCCTTGTACGCGACGGTGGTGCGGCCGACGACGTCCGACGTCCGGTCGGTCAGCCCGGTGCCGTCGGGGAACAGGCTCGGCTTGTCCGACAGGCGGTAACTTTGCCCGACGATGCTGTTGATGTTGAAACCCGGCCGGCTGTAATTCCATTCGGCGCCATAGGTGATGCGCGCGCCGTCCTCGAACCGGTCGTAGCCGCTGAAGCGGTTGATCGCGAACAGGTTGCTGTCCTCGAGGTCGAAGGCGCGGCTGTCCTCGTTCGGAATGTCGAGGTTTTTCAGCTTCGGCGTCGCGACGAGCTGGACGCGCGGGGTCAGCGTCTGCGTCCCGCCCATGAATTCGCCGACGAACGGCCAGCGCATGTCGGCGGCGAAGGCGGCGATGCCGCGGCCTTCCCAGCCCGACTTGCCGCGATAGCCGGGAATCGCGGTGAGCAGATTCTCGTCGCTGTGATAGACGTCGCCGCGTACCATCGCGGTAAAGGTCACTTCCTGCCCCAGCGAGGTCAGGCGGCGCAGGTCCCAGCGCACCCCGGCAAAGGCGCGCTGCGTGTCCTGCCCCGCGGTGCGGCCGATCGCCAGCGTGTTGAGCTGCAACTCGAACTGGCCACCGAACAGTGGGTCGGTCAGCCGCTGGCGATAATCGAGGATCGGCAGCGCGATCGGCTGCTGCCCCTGCTTGTCGCCGGCGCGCAACGTCTGCGTCGCCCAGCCGGCGATCGACAAATAGCTTTGTCCGCCGATCCGCTCGACCTCGAAGGTCGACCGCAGCCGGTCGTCGCGGGTGATGTCGTACCGGCGCAGGAAGGTGCGGTCGCTCGCGATGCGGCCGGAGTAAGTGACGCTCCAGTGCGGGCTGAGCTGAAACTTGCCCGCACTCTCCAGATAGCCGCGCAGCTCGTTGTTGCCCGTGCTCGGCGTGCCGTTGAGCGGGACCACCGAACTATAGGTGCCATACCCGTTGATGCGGAACGACCCGACGTCGGTCAGCGCGCGAAACTCGCCCTCGATCATCGGCGCCGCGCCGGTGTAGAGGTGCGGGGTGATCGTGACGTCGCGGTCGGGCGCGATCCGCAGATAATAGGGGACCGCGATTTCGAAACCATTGGTCCGGTCGAGCCGGATTTCGGGAACCAGCAGCCCGCTGCTCGGCGAACTGTCGAGCGGGTGGCTGAGACCGGGCAGCGGGATCAGCGGCAGGCCGAATATCTCGATCCGCGCGCCCTTGTAGCGGACCTTGTTCTTGGCCTTGTCGTACAGCACCTTGACGGCGCGGACCTGCCAGCTCGGATTCTTGGCGCAGCCCGCATTATCCTCGACTGGGCAGGGGGTGTAGGCGGCATTCTCCAGTTCGATATTGCCGTTCTCGAACCGCTTTCCGCGCACTGCGGCAAGCCGCGATCCATTATCGAGCACCACCAGCATGTCGTCGACGATCCCGTCGCGCAGGGTGTCGGTCAGGACGATCCGGTCGCCATAGGCGGTGTCGCCCTCGGGGTTGGTGATCGCGACGTCGCCCTCGGCGACGACTTCGCCGGTCTTGCGGTTCCACGTCACCTTGTCGGCGCGCATCTGGATCGCTTCGCGGTTCATCTGGACATTGCCGTCGGCGACGACGATCTCGGTATCGCTGTCGTAATTCAGATTGTCGGCGGCAAAACCGACCTGCTGTTCGCCCGCGACATCGGGCGCATCGATCTTCCCGGTCGATACATCGGGGGTCTGGAGGTCGGGTTCGCCCTGCGGCGCGGGCACGACCGGCGGTTCGGCACCGGTCTGCGCCGCGGCCGGCACCGCCAGCAACGCCAGCGCGCTGGCTGTCGCGAGCCACAGCGGCCGGTCGCCCCCTTGGAACAAAGTCCCCGTCATTGAATCCCTTTGTCCCGTCACCTGGAGCCTGCGGCTCGCTTGAACCCGCAGCTTTGTTTTTGCAACTCGCAAGCGAAACCCCTATCGGTCCGGCACGTTCCAATCAATCATCGCATAAGAAAGTCACAGGATGGACATTCAGTTTGTCGCGCAAATCGATGCGTCTGCCGACGTCGTCGCCTTTCCGGTCCGTAAGGGCGGTGCCGCCGCGCTCGGCGCGTTGCTCGGCGCCGCGGCGGCGCAGGCGCGCTTCGACGGTGCGGCGGGCACGGTGGCCGAAACCGCGGCGATCGATGGCGACCGTGCGAAGCGGCTGCTGCTTATCGGCATCGGCGAAGGCGGCGTCCACGACCTCGAACGCGCCGGCGCGGCGCTGACCGCCCGGCTGCAGACGAGCGGCGTCGCCACCGTCCATGTCGATTTCGTCAGCGCCGGGCCGGTCGATGCCGACGATATCCTCGCTTTCGCCACCGGCGCGACGCTGCGCAACTGGCGCATCGACACCTATCGCACCCGTCTCGCCGACAATGCCCGGCCGAGTCTCCAGTCGATCGTGATCGCGGCGCCCGGCGGCGCTCCCGCTGGGTGGGCCGAGGCGCAGGCGATCGCCGACGGCGTCGCCTTCACCCAGACGCTCGTCGCCGAGCCGCCGAACATCCTCTATCCCGAAAGCTTCGTCGAACGCTGCCAGCATCTCGCCGACTTGGGCGTCGAACTCGAAGTTCTCGACGAACGCCAGATGAAGGCGCTCGGCATGGGCGCGCTGCTCGGCGTCGCGCAGGGCTCGACGCGCCCGCCGCGGCTGCTCGCGATGCGCTGGAACGGCGGCGAGCCGGGCGCCAAGCCCGTCGCTTTCGTCGGCAAGGGCGTCACCTTCGACACCGGCGGCATCAGCATCAAGCCCGCTGCGGGCATGGACATGATGAAATGGGACATGGGCGGCGCGGGCGCTGTCGCCGGCGCGATGAAAGCGATCGCCGGCCGCAAGGCGAAGGCGAATGTCGTCGGCATCGTCGGGCTTGTCGAGAATATGCCCGACGGCAATGCGATGCGCCCCGGCGACATCGTCACCACCATGTCGGGCCAGACGGTCGAGGTGCTCAACACCGACGCGGAGGGCCGGCTTGTTCTCTGCGACGCCGTGACCTGGACGCAAAAGGTCTACGAACCCTCGGTGATCGTCGATCTCGCGACGCTGACCGGTGCGATGGTGATTTCGCTCGGCCATGAATATGCCGGCATCTTCGCCAATGACGACGGCCTCGCCGACCAGCTCATCGCCGCGGGCGAAGCGAGCAACAACAAGCTGTGGCGCTTCCCGTTGTCGGCCGCCTATGACAAGCTGATCGACAGCCCGATCGCCGACATGAAGAACATCGGCCCGCGCGAGGGCGGCTCGATCACCGCGGCGCAGTTCATCAAGCGCTTCGTCGACGAGGGCGTCAAATGGGCGCATCTCGATATCGCCGGCATGGCGTGGCACGACAAGGACGGCCCGGTCTACGCCAAGGGCGCGACCGGCTATGGCGTACGCCTGCTCGACCGCTTCATCGCCGACAATTTCGAAGGGTGACGCACCGGACCTCGTCATTGCGAGGAGCCGAAGGCGACGCGGCAATCCAGAGTGTGCGTAAACCGCTCTGGATTGCTTCGCTACGCTCGCAATGACGATGGTCTTGTAATCCATGCCCCGCGTCGACTTTTACCGGCTGACCCGCGACCCCGTCGAACGGGTGCTCCCCGCGCTCGCGTCGCGCATATTGGGCAACGGTGACCGCCTGCTGGTCGTCGCGGGCCCCGCGATGCAGCGCCAGGCGATCGACGAGGCTTTGTGGACGCTCCAGCCCGCGAGCTTCCTGCCGCACGGTGCCGCCGGTTCGCCCGACGAGGCGATCGAGCCGATCCTGATCGCGGGCACGCTCGCCGCACCACCCCCCAATGGCGCGACGCATCTCGCGCTCGCCGATGGCGAATGGCGCGAGGAGGCGCTCGGTTTCGCGCGCGTCTTCCTGCTCTTCGACAACAGCCGCATCGACGACGCCCGCGCGCTGTGGCGCGGCCTCGCCGCGCGCGACGATGTCGACAACCGCTTCTGGAAACAGGACGAAAATGGCCGCTGGTCGGAGGGGCCGTGACTGTGACCGGCGTCACCGCGCGTTCCGCGTCCGATGCTATGAAAATCGCGAACCGCCACAGGAGCTTATCATGACCAACCGCCCGACCCTGATCCTCGCCGCCACCGCCGCCGCGCTTCTGCTCGCCGCCTGCAGCTCGAAATCGGAGCAGGAGGTCGCGAGCGGCACCTACACCGATCCCGACACCGGCAAGACCGCCGACTATAAGGTCACCAAGAGTGCCGACGGTGAGGACGGCGCGGTCAGCATCAAGACCGCCGACGGCGAGGTCAGCTTCGGCGGCGGCGTCGCCAATGCCAAATTGCCGGCCGGTTTCACCGCCTATCCCGGCGCCAGGATGACCGGTGGCATGTCGGCGTCGGGCAAGGATGGCGAAAGCGGCATGGCGAGCTTCGAGGTCAAGGGACAGGCCGCCGACGTCATCGCCCATTTCCGCAAGCAGGCCGAGGCCGCGGGGCTGAAGGTGTCGAGCGAGGTCAAGGCTGGCGACATGATGATGTTCAGCGCCGAGAAGGGCGAAGGCGGCAAGGGCGGGGTACAGGTCACCGCGACCCAGGCCGGCGCCATGGTCAACGGCACCGTCACCTACGGCGGTTGACCCCGAAGCGGGGTGTCCGCCTCCTTCCTGCCTTGCAGTGCGGCAAAAGCGCGGCTAGACGCGCGCCGATCATAAAACACACCCACGCAGGAGCTTTCCCATGGCGGTCACCCGCACCTTTTCGATCATCAAGCCCGACGCTACCCGCCGCAACCTGACCGGCGCGGTCACCAAGATGCTGGAAGACGCCGGCCTGCGCGTCGTCGCGTCGAAGCGCATCCACATGAGCCGCGACCAGGCCGAAGGCTTCTATGCCGTTCACAAGGAACGCCCCTTCTTCGGCGAACTCGTCGATTTCATGATCAGCGGCCCCGTCGTCGTCCAGGTCCTCGAAGGCGAAAACGCCATGCAGGCCAACCGCGACATCATGGGCGCCACCAACCCCAAGGACGCCGCCCCCGGCACGATCCGCAAGGAACTCGCCGAGAGCATCGAAGCGAACAGCGTCCACGGCAGCGACAGCGATGAAAATGCGGCGATCGAAATCGCCTATTTCTTCAAGCCCGAAGAAATCGTCGGCTGATCGCCATTTGCCCTAGGGCAGCGAAGGGCCGCCGGAGCGATCCGGCGGCCTTTTTCGTGCCTGCCACCGTGTCCAGCGTTTCGATACCATAAGCGCGAGGGCAACGAACACCGCGGTTCCGAGCAGCGCCGCTCCATCGAAGCCCAGCCGGTCGCCGAGCAGATCGACCGTGCCATATTCGATCGCTTTGCCGATCCCGACGCCGAACGGAATGACGATGACGGCGGCCAGCACGGTCTTGAGCAAGCCGACTGCGGCTTGCTTCATCAGAACTCGTCCGCCACGCCCATCAGGCCGGCCAGCTTCTTCGGCGCCACGGCGAGCCAGCTCTTGCGCAGCCATTCGCCGATCGCGTCCCAGTCGGTATCGCCGAGGTCGAGGCGGATACCAACCCAGCCGTCGCCGAAATAGGCGGGGCGATAATAGCGCGCTTCATCCATCTCGATCAACGCCGCCTGCTCGTCGGCGCCGCTGATCTTCACCAGCAATGCGGTCTTGCCGTCGCCATGATGATCCTGCGTAAAATAGGCGAATTTCTTGCCCTTCACGATGCCGAAACACGGCATGCCGTGCGAGCTGACCTCGTCGGCCTCGGGCAATGCCATCGCCAGGTCGCGCACCCGGCCGAGCAGATAGTCGGGGTTGCGCTCGCGGCTCACAAACGCAGCCAGCGTCGGCGGATAAAGCTGATGCTCGGCGATCCGCACCCGCGCGCTCAGGCTGTCGACGGTGTCGCCCGCGACGATCGCCACCGCGGTCTGCGCCAGCACCGGCCCGTCGTCGACCCCCGGGGTCACGATATGGACGCTGCACCCGCCGAACCGGTCGCCGGCGTCGATCGCCTGACGGTGGGTGTTCAGCCCCTTGTAGAGCGGCAGCAGGCTCGGGTGGATATTGACCATCCGGCCCGCCCAGCGGCCGACGAAATCGTCGCTCAGGATTCGCATATAGCCGGCCAGCGCGACGAAGTCGGCTTTCGCCGCGCGCAATTGCGCGTCGACCAGCGCGTCGAACGCATCGCGATCGAGTCCTTTGTGCGAAAGGCTCCAGGTCGCGAGGCCCTCGGCTTCGGCGATCGCCAGCCCCGGTGCATCGGGGTCGTTGCTGGCGACCAGCACCAGCTCATAGGGACAGTCGGCGGCTTTCGCCGCATAGAGCAGCGCCGCCATATTGGTCCCGGCGCCCGAGATCAGGACGGCGACTCTGGCTTTCATTTCTCCCCTCCCGCTTTCGGGAGGGGCCGGGGGAGGGCTTGTCGATTGGAGGTGCGCTGAAACAGGCCCTCCCCTATCCCCTCCCGCAAGCGGGAGGGGGACTTTGCCGCCTTAGGCATTATGCGTCGCGCTCCAATCGCCCATCGCGCTCCACGTTTCGGCGCTCCCGGTCACGGTGCAGCCCTTCGCGCCGTCGGCGATATGCCCGATCCGCAGCACCGTTTCGCCCGCATCGGTCAGCGCCGTGGTAACAGCGTCAACATCGCCTTCCGCCACGACAACCGCCATGCCGATCCCGCAGTTGAACGTCCGCGCCATCTCCTCGGGCTCGATATTGCCCTGCGCCTGCAGGAAGGCCATCAACCGCGGCTGCTCCCATGCATCGGCATCGACATGAGCCTGCAGGTTCGCGGGCAGGATGCGCGGGATATTCTCGAGCAGCCCGCCGCCGGTGATATGCGCCAGCGCGTGGACCTTGCCGGTCTTCACCAGCGGCAACAGGCTCTTCACATAGATGCGCGTCGGCGCCATCAGCGCGTCGATCAGCAGCACCTCCTGGTCGAACAGCGCCGGGCGGTCGAGCTTCCAGCCCTTGTCCGCCGCCAGTCGCCGGACGAGCGAGAAACCGTTCGAATGCACCCCCGACGAGGCGAGGCCGAGGATGACGTCGCCCGCGGCGACCTTGTCGGCGGTCAGCACCTCATGGCGCTCGACCGCGCCGACGCAGAAGCCGGCCAGGTCGTAATCGCCGTCCGAATACATCCCCGGCATTTCGGCGGTTTCGCCGCCGATCAGCGCGCATCCGGCCAACTTGCACCCCTCGGCGATGCTGGCGACCACCGCGGTTGCGACATCATTGTCCAGCTTCGCGGTCGCATAATAATCTAGGAAGAACAGCGGCTCGGCGCCCTGCACGATCAGGTCGTTCACGCACATCGCGACCAGGTCGATGCCGACCCCGTCATGGCGTCCCGATTCGATCGCGAGCTTCAACTTGGTGCCCACCCCGTCGTTCGCCGCGACGAGCAAGGGATCGGTGAACCCCGCCGCCTTCAGGTCGAAAAAGCCACCGAAGCCGCCCAGGTCGGCATCGGCGCCGGGGCGGCGTGTCGCACGGGCGAGCGGGGCAATGGCACGGACCAGCGCATTGCCGGCATCGATCGATACGCCCGCCTGGGCATAAGTGTATCCGGCGGGCTGCCCGTCCGATTTGTTCTGCTTGGAATCCATGGCACGCGCGACTAACGGTTCCCGCGGACAATTGCCATGATTTCCTTGTCCGGCACGCGCATTCGGGGCAGAGCATAGAGAAGAGATGATTTCGGCCGCTTCCCCCTCGCACGCCCGGCGTTTCGCCCCGCTTTTCCGCCTTCCGACCGCGCTGCGCCGCGAATGGCGCATCGCGGCGATGCTGGGCTTTCTCGCCCTGATTCTCGTTGTCGGTGTCGTCGATGGCCAGATTACGCGCGGCGATCGTGGCATCACCCCGATCAACAGCAGCGGCGATTTCCTGACCAGCGGCATCCTTGTCGACGTCACCGGCGACAATGCCGACGACGCGCGGACCAAGGGCTGGCGCGAGGCGCAGCGCCAGGGCTGGGCCCAGCTCTATCGCAAGACCAACGGCAGCGACGGGCCGGCGCTCAATGATTCGGTGCTCGACGGCATCGTCACCGCGATCGTCGTCGAGGACGAACAGATCGGCCCACGCCGCTATGTCGCGCGCCTCGGTGTCCAGTTCGACCGCGTCCGCGCCGGCCAGATCCTCGGGGTCAGCGGCCGGACCTTGCGGTCGCCGCCGCTGCTCGTCATCCCCGTCTATTCGATCGACGGCATGCCGCAGGTGTTCGAACAGCGCAGCGCCTGGCAGCGCGCCTGGGCCGAATATAATACGGGGCAGAGCGCGATCGACTATGTCCGCACCGCGGGCACCGGTGCCGACACCCTGCTGCTCAATTCGGGGCAGGTCGGCCGCCGCGGCCGCGTCTGGTGGCGGGTGATCCTCGACCAATATGGCGCCGCCGACGTGCTGACCCCGATCGCGCGCGTCGAATACAGCTATCCCGGCGGGCCGATCACCGGCCATTTCACCGCGCGCTTCGGTCCCGACAACAAGCTGATCGGCGGTTTCACGATGACCGGCCCGACCCCGCGCGCGCTGCCCGACATGATGGAAAAGGCGGTCGCGCGGATGGACCGGCTCTATACCGACGCGCTTGCCGCCGGGGTGCTGCGCACCGACACCTATCTGGTGCTCGAAAAGCCGGTGAAGGTCGAGGAACTGCCCGACGTGGCGGAAACCGACACCGACGCACTGCCCACCGAAACCGATGCCAGCGTGCCGACCGCGCCGACCGTCGGCGTCGCCAGCTTCACCGTCCAATATAGCTCGCCCGACGTCGAATCGGTCTCGGCGACCGAGCGCAGCGTCGGTGGGGTGTCTGGTGTCCAGTCGGCCTCGACCACCAGCCTCGCGCTCGGCGGCACGTCGGTGATGCGCGTGACCTTCCGCGGCGACATCGCCGCTTTGAAAGCCGCGCTCGAAGCGCGCGGCTACAAGGTACAGGCGAGCGGGAGTACGCTCCGGATCAGCCGCTGATGGCCGGCCCTTCGGGACAGATCGCGCTCCCGCTCGACTGGAGCGCGGGGGGCAGCAATGATGGCCCGCTGATCGTCGGCACCAGCAACGCCGACGCGGTGCGTTATCTGCGCCATGTCGGAACATGGCCGGTTCGCACCGCGGTCCTCACCGGCCCGCGCGGGTCGGGGCGCAGCCTGATCGGCCGGCTGTTCGCGCGCGAAACCGGCGGCCGCGTCATCGACGGCCATGACAGCGTCTCCGAAGAAGCGATGTTCCATGCGTGGAACGCCGCGCAAGCGAGCGGCGACCCGCTTCTCGTCATCGCCGACGCGCCGCCCGCCGATTGGGATATCCGGCTTCCCGATCTCGCCTCGCGCCTGCGCGCCGTGCCCGTGCTGACGATCGGTGAACCCGACGATTGCCTCGCCCGCGACCTGATCGAGGCGCTGTTCGCGCAGCGCGGCATGGCGCTCGCGCCCGAGGTCGCCTCCTATATCGTCCCGCGCATGGAGCGCAGCTATGCGACGCTCCACCGCATCGTCGTCGCGCTCGATGCCGCCTCGCTCGAACAGGGGCGGCGCGTCGGGGTTCGTCTTACGCGTGAAACATTACTGTCACAGGGGCTGATCGATCCCGATCTCCTTGAAAGGCAGGATGAAGACACATGTCGATAGCTGGCGGCCCCCTACGCGCAGACAATGATGCCGACACGGCGCGGCCCTCCTTCGGCCCCGAACGCTTCTTCAACCGCGAACTCAGCTGGCTCGCCTTCAACCGGCGGGTGATGGAGGAGGCGCGCAATCCCGCGCATCCGCTGCTCGAACGGCTGCGCTTCCTGTCGATTTCGGGCAGCAACCTCGACGAATTCTTCATGGTCCGCGTCGCGGGGCTCAAGGGCCAGCAGTTGCAGGGGATCGATGATCCCAGCGCCGACGGCCGCTCGCCCGGCCAACAGCTCGCCGAGATCGAGGCCGAGGTGAACCGCCTCGTCGACCAGCAGCAGAGCGAATGGCAATTGCTCCACCGGCAACTCGGCGAACAGGGCATCGTCGTCCATGGCGACCATTCGGACGCCGGAAAGCTCCGGACGCTGCTGCGCCAATATTTCATCGACCAGATTTTTCCGATCCTCACCCCGCAGGTGCTCGATCCGGCGCATCCCTTTCCCTTCATCCCCAACCGCGGGCTCGGGGTGATTCTTGACCTCGAGCGCAAGGCGACGGGCGAGACGATCCGCGAACTGGTGATGATACCGGGCTCGCTCCCGCGTTTCGTGCCGGTGCCCGGCGAGGCGTCGAATTTCGTCCCGATCGAATTTCTGATCGAATTGTTCGGCGACATCATTTTCCCCGGCTACCGTATCCGCGCGCGCGGCGTCTTTCGCATCATCCGCGACAGCGACATCGAGCTGGAGGAAGAGGCCGAGGATCTCGTCCGGCTGTTTCGCACCGCGATCCGCCGCCGCCGTCGCGGCCGCGTCATCCTTTTGGAGCTTGAGGCCGACATGCCCGGCGAACTCGCCGCGGTGCTCAACGCCGATATCCAGGGGCATGAAGCGATCGTCGCCAAGATCGACGGCTTCGTCGGTCTCGCGGCGCTGTCGGCGCTCGTCGACGTCGACCGCCCCGACCTCAAATTCCCCGCCTTCTCGGCGCGTTTTCCCGAACGCATTCGCGAACATGGCGGCGATTGCTTCGCGGCGATCCGCAGCAAGGACATCCTCGTCCACCATCCCTATGAAAGCTTCGAGGTCGTTCTCGCCTTCCTGCGGCAGGCGGCGGCCGATCCCGACGTCGTTGCGATCAAGCAGACGCTCTACCGCGCCGGCGACCAGTCCCCGGTGATCCGCGCGCTGATCGAGGCGGCCGAGGCGGGCAAGTCGGTGACCGCGGTCGTCGAACTCAAGGCGCGCTTCGACGAGGAACAGAATCTGCTCTGGGCGAACCAGCTCGAACGCGCCGGGGTGCAGGTCGTCTATGGCTTCATCGAATGGAAGACCCACGCCAAGATTTCGATGGTCGTCCGCCGCGAAGGGCAGGGGTATAAAACCTACTGCCACTTCGGCACCGGCAACTACCACCCGGTGACCGCCCGGATTTACACCGATCTCAGCTTCTTCACCGCCGACCCGCGCGCGGGGCGCGATGCGGCGCAATTGTTCAACTACATCACCGGCTATGTCGAACCCGAACGGCTCGACATGATCACGATGTCGCCGCTCAACATGCGCGCGCATCTCTGTCAGCTGATCGATGCCGAGATCGCCGCGGCGCGCGCGGGGGCGCCCTCGGGCGTCTGGGCCAAGATGAACAGCCTCGTCGACCCCGGCATCATCGACAAGCTCTATGAAGCGAGCGTCGCCGGGGTGCCGGTCGAACTCGTCGTGCGCGGCATCTGCTGCCTGCGTCCCGGGGTTCCCGGCCTCTCCGAAACGATCCGCGTCAAATCGGTCGTCGGCCGCTTTCTCGAGCATAGCCGCATCTGGGCCTTCGCCAACGGCGCGGCGCTGCCGCACCGCAACGCAAAGCTCTATATCTCCAGCGCCGACTGGATGCCGCGCAACTTCGACCGCCGCGTCGAATATATGATCCCGATCGAAAACCCGACCGTCCACGACCAGATTCTGGACCAGGTGCTCGTCGCGAACCTCATCGACAATGAACAAAGCTGGGTGCTGCAAGCCGACGGCACCTATGTGCGCTTAAATCCGGGCGACAAACCATTTAACTTGCACCATTATTTTATGACGAATCCGTCTCTATCGGGCCGCGGCACCGCGCTCCACCAACGCCAGGACGTCCCGACGCTCCTCCTCAATATGCGTGAAGATTGACCAAATTGCCCCCCCAGCGCGCCCCCAAATCCAAACTCCATCGCTCGGCGGTCATCGACATCGGTTCCAACTCGGTCCGCCTCGTCGTTTATGAAGGCCCGCCGCGCGCGCCGGCGGTGATCTTCAACGAAAAGGTCGCCGCCGGCCTCGGCCGCGGCCTGTCGATCGACGGTCGTATCGCCTCCGAAGACGCCAAGCGCGGCCTTTATGCCCTGCGCCGCTACGCGCTGCTGGCCCGGCACATGGAGGTCAAGGACCTGCAGTGCGTCGCGACCGCCGCGGTGCGCGACGCATCCAACGGCCCCGACTTCATCGCCGGCGCCGCCGAGGCCGGACTCCAGATCCGCCTGCTGTCGGGCCAGGAAGAGGCCGAGGCGGCGGGCTATGGCGTCATCGCCGCCATCCCCGACGCGCATGGTATCGCCGTCGATCTCGGTGGCGGCAGCCTCGAACTCGCGGCGGTTTCGAACGGCCAGGTGGGCCGCCGCAACAGCTTTCCGCTCGGCGTGCTGCGGCTTCCCGCGCTGCGCAAGGACGGGCCGCAGGCGTTCGAGCGCGCGATCCGCAAGATGCTGCGCGCCAAGGACTGGCCGGGCGATTGCGCCGGGCTGCCGCTCTATCTCGTCGGCGGTTCGTGGCGCGCGCTCGCGCGTCTCGACCTCGAACTCACCCACGACCCGCTCGCGGTGCTCGACCAGCACAGCCTGCCGCGTACCGCGCTGCGCCGGCTGCTCCGCGCGACCCAGCGGCTGAGCTTTGAGGAACTGAAGGCGATTCCCGGCATGGCGTCGAACCGCGCCGCATCGCTGCCCGACGCCGCGGCCCTGCTCGCCGCGCTCGCCAACATCATCGACGTTCCCGACATGACGGTTTCGTCGTCGGGTTTGCGCGAAGGGCTGCTCTATCAGGCGCTCGACGCCGGGACGCGGGCGCAGGATCCGCTGATCGTCGCCGCCGAATTCGAAGGCCGCCGCCTCGCGCGCTTTGCGCCGCACGGTCCCGCGCTTGCCGAATGGATCGCACCGCTCTTCGCCAGCGAAGACGCCGCCGACAGTCGTGTCCGCCTCGCGGCCAGCCTGCTCAGCGATGTCGCCTGGTCGGCGAACCCCGATTTTCGCGCCGATCGCGGTACCGAAATCGGCCTGCACGGCAACTGGCGCGGCATCGATATTCCGGGCCGCATCCTGCTCGCGCGCGCGCTCCACGCCGGCTTCGGCGGCGCCGACGGCGATTTTCCGGCGATGGGATCGCTCGTCGCGGCCGAACGGCTGGCGCGGGCGCGGCAATGGGGGCTCGCGATCCGGCTGGCGCAGCGCCTGACCGGCGGGGTCGAAGCGCCGCTAAAGGCGAGCCGCATTGCACTCGAAAAGGGCAAGCTGGTCCTCAGCCTCGAAGCGGGCTGGCACCACCTCGCCGGCGAATCGGTCGACCGCCGCCTGCGCTCGCTCGCGCAAGCGCTCGACGCCAAGCCTGAACTCGTGCTTCTTTAAGCTTCGGTCGCGTCGATCGGGGCCGCGTCGATCGGGGCCGCGTCGATCGGGGTCGGGGCCTCGATCTTGCTCATCACCAGCTTGCCGTGCTGGACGGCAAAGCCCATCCGCCCCTCGACTAGGTCGAGCGCGGCATGGCCGAACACGTCGTAGCGCCAGCCCTGCAGCATCGGAATATTGTCGCGGCGCCCGGCAGCAAGCGCCTCGAGTTCGTCGCTGCGCGCGATCAGCCGCGCCGCGACATTAAGCTCGCGTCCGCGAATCTTGAGCAGCAGCTTGAGCAAATCGGCGACGAGCACGCCTTCCTTGCCCAGCCCCGGCCCGCGCGGGGCGCGGTCGGGCATGTCGTCGCGGTCGAGCGGCTTGGCGTTGTCGAGTGCATCCATCAGTCGCCCGCCGATGTCGTTCGAGCGCCAGGTCGCTGACAGCCCGCGTACGCGGCCCAGACCGTCCTGATCCTTCGGCGGATGCGCGGCGAGGTCGGCGAGCGTTTCGTCCTTGACGATTCGGCCGCGCGGCAGATTCTTCGAACGCGCCTCGCGCTCGCGCCACGCCGCCAGCGATTGCAAGCGGCCGAGCACGTCGGGTTTGCGCGACGGAATCTTGATCCGGTGCCACGCCTGATCGGGGTCGACGCTGTAGTTCGACGGATCGGCTAGCTTTTCCATCTCCTCGTCGAGCCAATGGCCGCGCCCGGTCTTGACGAGCTTTTTGAGCATCATCGGAAAAATTTTGGCCAAATGGGTGACGTCGCCGATCGCATAGTCGATCTGGCGCTTGTCGAGCGGGCGGCGGCTCCAGTCGGTAAAGCGCGCGCCCTTGTCGAGCTGGATACCCAGCCACGCCTCGACGAGGTTCGAATAGCCGACCTGTTCGGCCTGACCGAGCGCCATCTGCCCGATCTGGGTGTCGAAGATCGGGTGCGGGGTCTTGCCGGTCAGGTTGAAGATGATTTCGACATCCTGCCCGCCGGCGTGGAAGACCTTCAGCATGTCCTCGTTGTCGACCATCAGATCAAGCAGCGGTTTCAGGTCCATGTCCTTTGCCAACGGGTCGATGCCTGCGGCGTGCTCGCTGTTGGCGACCTGGATCAGGCAGAGTTCGGGCCAGAAGGTGTTCTCGCGCATGAACTCGGTGTCGACCGCGATGAAATCGCTGTTCTTGATGAGATCACAGAATTCGACGAGCGCGGCGCTGGTTTCGATGAGCGGATGGACTTGCATGCCGCGCCTATACAGCTAGTTGATGCAGACGGGCAGGAAAAATTGCCCACGCTCTTCGGGTCGCGAAGCCGGAACATCGGCATGTTGAAACGCGAAGGGGTATCGGCACATGATGTGGGTCGGCTGGACGCTGGCGGCGATCGGTTTTGCGCTGCTTTTCGGGCAATATATGGCGGGGCAGGGCGACATCTTCGTGTCGATCGCCAATCCGCGGCCACTCGACGAGGAATCGATGGTCGTGACGCTGAGATATTGGGGACTCGCCGCCGCGGCGCGCCAACCCTTCGTAACGCCGGAGGCCGATCACGGGCTGTGCGACCTGCGAGTCTATGCGACGCGCCGACAGGCCCTGGTTGCTATCGCGACGCTTGGCTTGATCCGCCCGGTGACCGTCGCTTGGCGCGCCCATGCCGGTATTCAGCCGCTGGGAGACGCGTGATGCCCATTGTTCCGATCGGCGAGTCGGGTCGCTGGACCAATTATCACGGCACCGGCGTGTGCGAGGATGCGACGCGTTTCGCGTTGCGCAGCGGCGATGCGGCGCGCGGGCGCGACGAGATCGCGATCGCGGCGGCGGCGGTACGCGAATGGCTTGGCGAAGCGCTGGCGAAGGGGAAGCGCGTGCGGCCGCTCGGCGCAGGCTGGTCGCCATCGAACGTCAATATCTGTTCGGACGCCTGGCTGCTCCACACCCGCCGCTTCAACCGCTGTTTCCGCATCGCCGCAAGTGACGTCCTGCCCGGTGTCGATGCCGCCGGGCTGATGCTCGTCGAGGCCGGGACGCTCGTCGACGAGGTGTCCGACAAGCTCGAGGCAGAAGGCCGCTCGCTGTGGACGAGCGGCGCGGGCAATGGCCAGACCTTTGCCGGCGCAGCGGCGACTGGCACGCACGGGTCGATGGTCACGCGCGGCGGCATCCAGGATCATATCCGCGCGGTCCAGCTGGTGACACCTGCGGGCGTCCATTGGGTCGAACCCGCGGCCGGGGTGATGAGCGACGCCTTCATCGCCGCGACCGGGTCGACGGTCCTGCGCGACGATGATGTCTTCGCCGCGGTCCAGTTGCCCGTCGGCGCGCTCGGCATCGTGACCGCGCTCGTCGTCGATAGCGTCCCCAAATTCCTCGTCCGCCCGATCCAGAATCTGCGTAAGGTCGACTGCGCCGCGCTCGACTGGCTTGCGGCAGGCGATTTCCGCCGCTTTTCGGCGGCCTATGCGCTCGATCGCGATCCCGACTTCGTCCAGATGATCGTCAATCCGTACAAGCCGTTTAAACGCCCCGCGATGCTGCGCTTCCTCTATGCTGAGCCGTGGCGCGCCGATTACGAGCGGGCGACCCCGGGAGAACTGGGCGCGGGTTACGACGCGCTCAGTCTGCTCGGACGGCTGCTCGACGATTATCCTTGGGCGCGCGGCGCGCTGCTCCAGTTCGCGATGAAGATGGGCTATGCTGCGGGTCCCGACGTCGATGACCCGCCGGTGCATGGCACCTGGGGGGAGGGGCTCGACACCCACCGGCCGCTCGCCGACCTGTTCAACGCCTCGGTGACGATCGACCGCAGCGATTTGGCGCATGTGTTTGAGCTGATCTGCGGCGTCTACACGCGCCACGGCGGTTCGACCGCGGTGACAGTGCGCTTCATGGAACGCGCGCAGGGGCTGCTCGCACCTGCGCGTTTCACCCACAATGCAGTGATCGACTTCGACGGTCCGCGCAGCCCGCGGACCGCCGAAGCCTATGCGCGCGTCGTCGAACTGCTCGACCGCGAGGGGGTGGACTTCACGCGCCACTGGGCGAAAAGCTGTCACCTCGATGGGGCACGCGTCGCAGCCGATTATGGCGAGGATTTGCAACGCTGGCGCGCCGCCCGCAACCGTCTGATCCCCGATCCCACGCATCGCGCGATCTTCGGCAGCGCGGTGCTCGACGGGCTGGGGCTGACTGGCTGAATCGCCCTTCTACCCTTGACAAATGGCGCGTCGCCCTGCCTTAGGCGCGGCCATATCGGTGCGGCTTTCGCCCGCGCTCCCCGACGATTGAAAGACGAAAAAATGCACGCCTATCGTACGCACACCTGTGCCGCCTTGACCGCCGCCGAAGTCGGGCAAGAGGTCCGCCTGTCGGGCTGGATCCATCGCACGCGTGAACATGCGAACGTGCTGTTCGTCGATCTGCGCGACCATTACGGCGTGACCCAGATCATCGTCGAGACCGGGTCGAAGCTGTTCCCGATCGTCGATGCGGCCGGACCGGAGTCGGTGCTGACGGTGACGGGCAAGGTTTCCGCACGCTCGCCCGAGACGATCAATCCGAAACTGCCGACCGGCGAGATCGAAATCTATCCCAGCGAGATCGTCGTCCAGTCGTCGGCCGACAAGCTGCCGCTGCCGGTGTTCGGCGATACCGAATATCCCGAGGATATCCGCCTGCGCTACCGCTACCTCGATTTGCGGCGCGAGCGACTTCACGCCAACATCATGCTGCGCTCGAACGTGATTTCCAGCCTTCGCCGCCGAATGATTGGGCAGGGCTTTACCGAATTCCAGACGCCGATTCTGACGGCGTCATCGCCGGAGGGCGCGCGCGACTATCTGGTCCCGTCGCGGGTCCATCCGGGCAAATTCTATGCCCTCCCGCAGGCCCCGCAGATGTTCAAGCAGCTGCTGATGGTCGCCGGGTTCGACAGATATTTTCAGATCGCCCCCTGCTTCCGCGACGAGGATGCGCGCGCCGACCGTTCGCCCGGCGAATTCTACCAGCTCGATTTCGAGATGAGCTACGTCACCCAGGACGACGTGTTCGCCGCGATCGAGCCCGTGCTGCATGGCGTGTTCGAAGAATTCGCCGACTGGCAGGGCAAGGGGCGCACCGTGTCGCCGCTGCCGTTCAAGCGCATCCCATACCGGGAATCGATGGCGAAATACGGCAACGACAAGCCCGATCTGCGTAACCCGTTGCTGATCACCGACGTGTCCGACCTGTTCAAGGGATCGGGTTTCGGCCGCTTTGCGTCGATGGTCGAGGCGGGCGACGTCGTCCGGGCGGTGCCCGCGCCGAACACGGCTGAAAAGAGCCGTAAGTTCTTCGACGAAATGAACTCGTGGGCGCAGTCCGAAGGTTTCCCCGGCCTTGGCTATGCAACGCAGAAGGACGGCGTGTTCGGCGGGCCGATCGCGAACAATCACGGGCAGGAGGGCATGAAGGCGATCGCCGACGCGCTCGGTCTTGGGCCGAACGACGGGATATTCTTCTCGGCCGGCAAGGAGGCGCAGGCCACCAAGCTCGCCGGACTCGCCCGCACGCGTGTCGCCGAGCAGCTGGAACTGATCGACCAGTCGCGCTTCGAATTCTGCTGGATCGTCGACTTCCCGATGTTCGAGGCCGACGAGGAAACCGGCAAGATCGACTTCAGCCACAATCCCTTCAGCATGCCGCAGGGCGAGTTGGAGGCACTGACCTCGAAGGACCCGCTCGACATATTGGCGTATCAGTACGACATCGTCTGCAACGGCGTCGAACTGTCGTCGGGCGCGATCCGGAACCATCGGCCGGACATCATGTATAAGGCCTTTGAAATCGCCGGATACAGCCAAGCCGATGTCGACACCAATTTCGCCGGCATGATCAACGCGTTCAAATTCGGCGCGCCGCCGCACGGTGGCTCGGCGCCGGGCGTCGATCGCATCGTGATGTTGCTCGCGGACGAGCCCAACATCCGCGAAGTCATCGTCTTCCCGATGACGCAGAAGGCCGAGGACCTGATGATGCAGGCCCCGGCGCCAGTCAGCGACAAGCAACTCAAGGAACTCGGCATCCGCATCGTGGACGGGCCGAAGGGCTGAGCATGACGTCGGCGGCGCGGGAGCACCGGCTGTCGACGCCGGATGGCGACATTTGCTGGTTCGAATGGGGCGAGCCCACCGACCGACCATCGGTGCTGCTGCTCCACGCGACGGGCTTTCATGCCCGGCTGTGGGATCAGGTCGTTGCGGCGCTCCCGGCCGGGACGCATGTGGTGGCGCCCGACAGCCGCGGTCACGGGCGCAGCGCAAAGCCGGCTTCGCTGTCCGACTGGGCGGCAACGACCGATTTCCTGTTGCCGCTGATCGACCGTTTTGCGGGAACGACGTTCGTCGGCTGCGGGCACAGCATGGGCGGTTACCTGCTCACACGGCTGGCCGCCGAGCGGCCGCAGGCTTTCCGTCACCTGATTCTGGTCGATCCCGTGATCATGCCGCCCGAATTTTATGCCGAAGCAGTCGGGCAACCCGTTCCCGACCCCGCCGAGCATCCGGTGGCGCGGCGGCGGAATCGCTGGGATGGCTGGGAGGCGATGGCCGCGCACTTCGCTACGCGTCCGCCCTATGCGCATTGGCGGGCCGAAGCGCTCGCCGATTATTGCCGGTTTGGATTGCTTCCCGCTGCGGATGGCGAGGGGTGGGAACTGGCTTGCCCGCCCGCGTTGGAGGCGTCGGTCTATCTCAACGCGCTGCGTACCGACCCCCATCGCTGGTTTGGTGGGATTTCGGCGCCGATCAGCGTGATCCGTGCCAAGACCGGCGAGCGCGCAGGCACTCTCGATTTTTCCGTCAGCCCGACATCGCCCGGCCTGGGCGCTTCGCTCGGCGCAGTGCGCGACGAGCATTGGGCCGAACTCAGCCATTTCATCCCGATGGAAGCGCCCGAGCGCCTGGCCGACTTCATCGCCACCGAACTTTGACTCGCTTGGCGGGCTGCGATAGCCCGGCAGCGGGTCGATGGGCGTCGGGGGGAAATGATGAGCCATTCGCGATGGATACTGGCCGGTGCGCTGGTCTGTAGTGCGGTTCCCGCAACGGCGGAGACGCTGACGATCGCGGGTGCCAACCCGGCCGGAAGCCCCAACGTCAACGATCTGGTCAGTATCGCAGTCGACCGCTTCGAGGGCGAGGACGGCAGCATCCTGTCACAGGCGCTGGAAAGCGAACTCGCTGGCGTTCGCTTTGGCGGCCGGCCCTATTTCCGGGTGGTTGCGCCCGAATCGGGGGTGCCGACCGATGCGCTGGTCACCGGCAATGTTCGCGTCGGGGTCGACGAAACCGCCACGACCGAGAAGCGCAAGCGCTGCGTTGAACAGGACCCCGCCGACAAGAATAAATGCCTGAAGGAAGAGGAATATGACATGCGCTGCCGACGCCGGGTGGCGACGGTCAGCACCAATGTCCGGCTGGTCGCGATGGGCGACGGCAGCGTGCGCTATACACGCCCGCTGAGTGCGCGCGACGAACTCGTCTATTGCCCCGACCGCAAGGCGAGCCGCACCGTCGATGCGTTCGTCGAAACGACGTTGAAGGCGCAGGTCGGGACCATCCGCCGCGACTTCGCGCCGAGCGGCTTTTCCGAAGACGTCCGCGTCGAGGAAAATCGCAAGGGCCTGCCCAAGGCGGCGGCGGAGGCGTTCAAAGCCGCGATCCGCCAGACCAAGGGCGACGAGGCGGGTGCCTGCGACAGTTGGGCGGCGATCGGACGCGATGTCGAGCCGACCGCGGCGCTTGCCTTCAACCTCGGCCTCTGCGCCGAGGCGCGACGCGATTTCACCGCCGCGATCGACTGGTACGGGCAGGCGCAGCGCCTGGGGTCGAAAAACCGCGACATCGGCGAGGGGCTGGCGCGTATCGACCGCCATCGCCGCGCGCTTGCCGACTGGGACGCGCGACAAGCCTATATGGCCGGGCAGTAACAAACGCTCGCTGCGCTGTGCCAAAGGGCGACAGCGGTGCAACGGGCGCTTGGTGATCGCGCATCGACCGGGCTAAGGTCGCGCGATGACCATCGACCTGTCCGACTTCGAATCCGGTGCCAAATATGATGGCGATTATGGCGAGGATCTCGCCGCGCTGCAGGGGCGGCTCGAACGCATCCAGGCGGCGCATATCACCCACGGCCAGCGCAGCGTCATCATGTTCGAAGGCTGGGATGCGGCCGGCAAGGGCGGGATCATCACCCGCCTCGCGGCGCAGCTCGACCCGCGATATTTCGAAGTCTGGCCGATCAGCGCGCCGACCGACGAGGAAAAATCGCGCCATTTCCTCTGGCGTTTCTGGAAACGGCTGCCGGGAAACCGCGAATTGTCGATCTTCGACCGCAGCTGGTACGGCCGCGTCCTCGTCGAGCGCGTCGAGGGTTATGCGAGCGAAGGCGAATGGCGCAAGGGTTACGACGAGATCAACGAGTTCGAGGCGCAACTGACCGGGTCGAAGACGCATCTGGTCAAGCTGTTCGTCCACATCACGCAGGACGAACAGGACAAGCGCTTCGCCGACCGGCTCGACGATCCGTGGAAGCGGTGGAAGACCGGCGCCGACGATTATCGCAACCGCGCGCGCCGCGCCGACTATCTCGCCGCGATGCACGACATGTTTGCGCAGACCAACACACGTTGGGCGCCGTGGACGGTGATCGACGGCAACAACAAGAAGGCGGGACGCATCGCCGCATTGACCCACATCGCCGACACGCTCGAGGCCGCGGTGCCGATGACCCCGCCCGACCTCGACCCCGCGACGGTCAAGCTGGCGCACAAGGCGTTCGGGTATCAACCGAAGAATTGAAGTCCTAAAGCGACAAAAGATACGCATGTGCGCATCGAAACTGTCTCCTTTGTCGCTTTAAGCGGTGATGGGCGACGCGTGACAAATCACCGGGACATGCACGATCGAAAGAGCCAGGCAGCGGATGCTCGCACAGCGATCTTTTTTAGGAAAGCGCTTTTTTCAGCGGCATTCGGCCCGCTCGGCTAGCCATTTCGGACCCCGGTTGCTACATGGGGTCGGATGAGCCGCGCCAAAAGATCCGACGACTGGGGTTTCCCCCGCTGGCGCCCCTATGGGTCGTCGCGCGAGGCGCAGAAGGTTCGCCTGTGCGACCGGCACGGCTGCACCAACCCCGGCAACTGCCCCGCGCCCAAGTCGCCGAACAGCCCCGATCGCTGGTATTTCTGTGAAACCCACGCCGCCGAATATAATCGCGGTTGGGACTATTTCGAAGGGCTGAGCGCCGAGGATGCCGCCGAACGCGCCGCCGACGAAGCGCGCGGCGCGCGCAGCTACGCCCGCGCCCAGCATTATGAATGGGGCGGGTCGGGCGACGGCAGCCGTAGCGCCGACGAGATGCGCGCGCTCGAAATATTGGACCTCGAACCCGACGCCGATTTCGAGGCGACGAAGAAGGCGTGGCGGGGCCTCGCCAAGGAATGCCATCCCGACGTCAAGCCCGGCGACGCGGAGGCCGCGAAGCGCTTCGCGGCGGGGCAGGCGGCGTTCGAAGTGCTTAAACAGGCCGAAGAGCGAAAGAGCTGGAAACCGGCGTAGGCGGGACGCGCAAGCGCCAACAATGTAAATTCCAATTGACTCCATGTTATATATTTTTAACATAGAGTGAATCAGGGCGAACATGGGGGATGGACGATATGCGAACGATAATCGCGATGCTGCTCACCGCGGCGCTGACGACGCCTGCCTTGGCCCAGTCCGGGGGTTTTCGCGATCAGGGGCTCGGTCGTGCCGAGGGCATCGTTGGCGTTGGCTTCACGCTGCCTTTGGGCGGCGGCCGGCATAAGGAGGCACCGCGCCTCGAACTGCGTCTCGCGCGCGACACCATCAACATCGACGGCAGCCGCCAGTCGGATCGCGAAGTGCGGCGCTTTGAAAGCCGGATCGGCATCGCGCTCGACGGCGAACAGAGTCTGTTGCTCAACGGCCGTCCGATCGAGCGGAAACAGCGGAACAATCTCTCGACCGAGGTGGGCATCGCGATCGGTGTCGTCGCGGTCCTCGTGGTCGGCGGACTGTTGGTCGCCGACGCGGCGCGCGACGCGTCGGAATAGGGCCGCCGCAGGCGACCTGGACGAAAAGGGAATGGCTGGTTTCGGGCGATAGTGGGCCTATCGGACCCGTTCCCTGGCCTTCGCCGGGGAACGGGTTGTGCCGGAGTGTCCGCTTACCATCCCAAGCCGCCATTGACCTCCAGGTGGTGAGCGGCGTCTATTTGTAGATGCAGGCATCCAGCCCCTCGCGCCGGACAACCCCGATGCGCGCGCGGATCGTGTTGCCGTAACGGCGGGTGAAGCCCGACGGGCTGATCGCCTCGCGCTTCTTGGGCAAGGGCAGGATCGCGGCGATGCGCGCGGCCTCGGACGGGGTCAGCTTGCCCGCGCCATGTTTGAAATAGCGCTGCGCCCCGGCTTCGACGCCATAGGTGCCGAGGCCGGTTTCGGCGACGTTGAGATAGACCTCAATGATCCGCCGTTTGCTCCACAGTTTTTCGATCAGGAAGGTGAACCAGATTTCGGGAACCTTGCGGACGTAACGCGTCCAGCCGCTGCCCTGCCACAGAAACACGTTCTTCGCGGTCTGCTGGCTGATCGTCGATCCGCCGCGCAGGCGCTTGCCCTTGGCATTGCGCTCGATCGCCTGCTCGATCGCGTCGCGGTCGAAGCCGTCATGGCTGCAGAATTTCCCGTCCTCGGCGGCGATCGCGGCGCCGACCATGTTGCGGTCGATGTTCGACAGGCTGGTCCAGTCCTTGGTAATGCCATTGCCGTCGGTCAGCATCGTCACCGTCACTGGCGGTGGCACGACGGCGTATATCAGCACCCACAGGGCCGACAGGATGATGAACCACAGCAGCCATTTGAACGGCCGCAGATACCAGGGGAGTTTGCGCTTCGACGCGCGGGTCTTCGTTGCCATGCGCGGCAAACTAGCCGCTCGTCGCGGCGAGGCAAGCGGGCTTGATTGCAATCGCGCTTTCCGGGACAAGAAAGACCGGCCGGACACGAAGGGGAATAGGATGCCACTGCGGCAGATCATGCTGTTCGCCGCCGTCGCGTTGAGTGCGCCGGCTTTTGCGGCGGAGGCACGCGACCTTTGTCCCGACCGCCCGGGGCTTGGCACGCCGGCCTGCACGGTCGATGAGGGCCGGACGATGCTGGAGATCGGTCTCGCCGACTGGACGCTCGATCGCGGCGCGGATAGCCGGACCGACAGCTGGGTGTTCGGCGATGCATTGCTTCGCGCGGGCCTCACCCCGTCGCTGGAGTTGCAGGTCGGCTGGACGATGCTCGGCCATGTGCGCGAGCGCGATCGGGCGACGGGCCACACCAGCAGCACGATACGAACCGGGGACGTCACGCTCGCGCTACGCCAGAACTTGCGCAATCCCGATGGCTCGGGGTTCTCGATCGCCGTCATGCCCTATGCGACCCTGCCGGTGGGCGGTGCGGGCGTCGGCGCGGGCGATTGGGGCGCGGGGCTGCTGGTGCCCGCCAGCTTCGATCTGGGGGCGGTCTCGCTCGGACTGACGCCGCATGTCGACGCGGCGGTCGATGCCGATGGCGACGGTCGCCATCTGGCCTATGGCACGGTGGTCGGGCTGGGTTTCGATGTGTCGGACGATGTGTCGGCGGCCGCCGAACTATCCCTCACGCGCGACGACGACCCCGGCGGGCGCAGCACCGAGGCGCTCGCGGGCCTGTCGCTGGGCTGGCAGCCCGACGCCGAGAGCCAGTGGGATGTCGGCGTCAATACGGGCCTGAATCGCGACAGCCCCGATGTCGAACTCTATGCGGGTTATGTCCGGCGTTTTTGACGGTGGTGGTTTTGATGGGGGCGGTCAGTCGACGATGATCTTGCCCGTCATGCCCATCGTTGAATGCATGAAGTGCGAGCAATGGACCTTGTATGTGCCGGCCTTCGGGACCAGCGTCACATCGGCGCTTTCGCCCTTGCCGAGCGAGACGCGGCCCTTGGCGCCGCCGACGTGCGCGCGATTGGCGGCGTCCATCATCGCCGCCGCGAAAAATTCTTCGGCGGTGAAGTCGTGCCCGCCCGACCCGGTGTTGACGAAATGGATCGTCACGCTGTGTCCGGCGTGCAGATGCAGGTCGGCGGGGGTGTAGCTGAAATTCGCCATCTCGACCGTCACCTTCGCCGGAGCTTCGGCGGCGGTGACGGGCAGGGCGATGGCGAGGGCCGCGGCGGCGAGGGTCAGGAAACGCATGGCAAACACTCCTTCATCCGGAAAAGCCCGGTCGTGTCGCCCCGATTTCCTGCGCCCGGTCAGGCGCCGACCAACCGCCGGTCGCCCGCGAGCTTGAGCATCGCTTTCTGCAGCTTTTCGAACGCGCGCACCTCGATCTGGCGGACGCGTTCGCGGCTGACGTCATAGACCTGGCTCAAATCCTCGAGCGTCTTGGGATCGTCGGTCAGGCGGCGCTCGGTCAGGATGTGGCGTTCGCGCTCACCCAGCGTGTCGAGCGCCTCGTTGAGCAGCGAGTGGCGCACGTCGCGCTCCTGCGCTTCGGCAACGCGCTCGTCCTGCAACGGGCCTTCATCGCCGAGCAGATCCTGCCACTGGCTGTCGCCATCCTCGCCCATCGGCACGTTGAGCGACGTGTCGCCGCCCATCGCCATGCGGCGGTTCATGCTGGTGACCTCGTCCTCGGTGACGCCGAGGTCGGTCGCGATCTTGGTCAGATGTTCGGGCGTCAGGTCGCCGTCCTCGAACGCTTCGAGCTGGTTCTTCATCCGGCGGAGGTTGAAGAACAGCTTCTTCTGCGCCGCGGTGGTGCCCATTTTGACGAGGCTCCACGAGCGCAGGATGAATTCCTGGATCGAGGCGCGGATCCACCACATCGCGTAGGTCGCGAGGCGGAAGCCGCGATCGGGGTCGAACTTCTTCACCCCCTGCATCAGGCCGATATTGCCTTCGCTGATCAGCTCGCTGACCGGCAGGCCATAGCCGCGATAGCCCATGGCGATCTTCGCCACGAGCCGCAGATGGCTGGTGACGAGCTGCGCCGCGGCTTCATTGTCGCCATGTTCCTGGAAACGTTTGGCGAGCATGAACTCCTGCTCGGGGGTGAGCAGCGGGAATTTGCGAATTTCGGACAAATACCGGTTGAGGCTGGCTTCGCCGCCAAGCGCCGGCACCGTCGCGGGAACATTGCTTTTGTTAGCCATTGGAGAGCGTCTTCCCTTAAATCCTTGAACCATGAATGCCGCAGTTGGGTCCCGCGGTCAAAATAGATTTTCATTCGAAACCTAAACGCGCAATATGTCGATCAGTTCCCGCATATCGGGGGGTATTTCGCTGTCGAGCGCGATGACGTTACCGGTCACCGGATGAATAAAGCCCAAATGGGCGGCGTGCAATGCCTGGCGCGTGAAATTCCGCGCTTTCAGTACGTCCGACAGTGGCTTTTTGGCGCGGCCATAGACCGGATCGCCGACCAAAGGGTGACCGATATGCATCATATGAACGCGCACCTGGTGGGTGCGCCCGGTCTCCAGCCGGCATTCGATCAGCGTCGCGCCCTTTAGCGGCTCGACCGTGCGATAATGGGTGATCGCATGCTTGCCGCGGTCCTCGGCGACCACCGCCATCTTCTTGCGGTTGGTCGCTGAACGCCCGAGCGCGGCGTTGACGGTGCCGTTCGCCGGCATCGGGCGGCCGGTGGCGAGCGCCAGATAACGCCGGTCGATGCTGTGCGCGGCGAATTGCTTCGCCAGGCCTTCGTGCGCCTTGTCGTGCTTGGCGGCGACGATCAGCCCGCTGGTGTCCTTGTCGATGCGGTGGACGATCCCCGGCCGCGCGACCCCGCCAACGCCCGACAATTGCCCGGCGCAATGGTGGAGCAGGGCGTTGACCAGCGTGCCGTCGAAATTGCCTGCCGCCGGATGGACGACGAGTCCCGCGGGCTTGTCGACGACGATCAGATGCTCGTCCTCATAGGCGATGACGAGGCCCAGGTCCTGCGCCACATTATGCGCGGGCGCGGGCTTGGGCAGGCGCAGCTCGAGCGTCGCCGGCGCGGCCTTCGCCGAGGGGTCCCAGAGGATCGTGCCGTCGCCGCGGGCGACGCGGCCGCCCTTGATCAGCGTCTTCAATCGTTCGCGCGACAGGTCGGGCAGGGCTTCGGCCAGCGCCCGGTCGAGGCGCAAGCCGGCGGCGCTATCGCCGAGCGCCACGGTCAAAACTTGGTCGTCCCCCTGCATTGGTTCGAATGTGGTTTCGGGGCGCCGAAATTCAAGGGGGCGGGGGAGGCTTCAGGAGGTGCGGTTTCGCCGGTCGAAGCGCCATTTTCGGAGGATCAACGACGCGATCATTGCCGACGCAAAGACGTAGAAGGCGATCAGGAATATGTCCTCGCCGCTGAAAGCCTCGGTCCGAAAGGTGAAACTGAAGAGCAACAGGAGGAACAGCGTCAGCATCATGACATAATAGCGATAGCTGGTGCCGGCGGTCATGATGTCGCGCATTTCGGCGCGCGATCGTTCCTGGCCCACTGCTGGCCGGCGTTCCAGCGCCCGGGCGGGTGCGCTCCAGACCTGAAGATGGGCGATCAGGAAGAGCGCCGACACGCTTCCCACCGCTGCGTAGATGACCGGTTTCGCGAGATCGCGTTCGATGACGACCGCGATCGTCACCAACCCTAGCAATGTAACGACGGCGCCGGCGATCATGGCAAGATAGGCGCGCGGATAGTCGCGTTCGAAGGCAGATACGAAATCATCGCGCTCCCGCGGGGTCACGCGAATAGGGGCGCCCTTGCGGTATTTTCGATACAAAAAGCCGTCGCCGTCGGCCTCGAATTGCTCCGCAAACATCCTGCGCGTGCGATCGATGAGGCCGAGCTTGAACATGGCCCTGTCTTGCATCGCTCGCATCGCTCCGCAAGCCCCGCACGACGCACAAGCCTTGCACTGGTCGCTATGCCTGCCCTAGGAGCAGCCAGCCGGAAACTGCCGGATCCGCGGGGAGCATAGCCATCCATGTCCGACGATCGCGTCGATTTCGCCTCGATGCTGGCATCGCGCCTGTGTCACGACCTTCTCAGCCCGGTCGGGGCTTTCGCCAACGGCCTCGAACTGCTCGCCGATGAACGCGACCCCGAAATGCGCGCGCGCGTCACCGAACTGCTCGAACAGAGCGCGCGGACGTCGGCGAACAAGCTGAAATTCTTTCGTCTCGCCTTCGGATCGGCGGGCGGTTTCGGCGAGCTGGTGCCCGCCGATGAGGCGAGATCGGCGATCCAGGGGATCATCGGCGATCGCGCGATCGACCTCAACTGGATGATCGGCGCCGAGCCGCTGCCCAAGCCCGCGGTGAAGATCGTCCTCAACCTCGCGCTGCTGCTGGTCGACGCGCTGGTGCGCGGCGGGCGGCTCGACATCGGGTGCGAGAATCAGGGCGGGGGCATCGAAATCGCGCTGCACGTCGAGGCCGAGCGCATCTTCCTCGACGCCGATGTCGAACGCATATTGGCCGAAGGCGAGGGCGCGAGCCCGATGACCTCGCGCACCGCGCCGGCGATCCTGGTACAGGCGGTCGCGGCGCAGAATGGCGGCACCGTCATGCTGGCGCGCGAGACGCCGACCTCGCTGCTCGTCGGGGCCGTCCTGCGCGGCTGATTTCGGGCGCGAGCAAACGCTCCGTTAACCATTGTCCTTCATGGTGAAGCCTCAGAATTTTGGGGCGCACCGACAACGTGATGGACGATCTGCTCAACGATTTTCTCGCCGAAACGGCAGAAATATTGGCCGAGGCCGGCGGCGCGCTCGTCGCCTGGGAAGCCGACCCCGCCGATCGCGCCGGACTCGACGCGATTTTTCGCCTTGTCCATACGATCAAGGGCAGCTCGGGTTTCCTGTCATTGCCGCGCGTCACCGCGCTGTCGCACGCCGCCGAGGATGCGCTCGATCAGGTCCGCCGCGGCAATCGTGCCGCCGACGCCGCGCTCGTCACCGCGGTGCTCGCGATCGTTGACCGCCTGTCGAGCCTTTGCGCGGCGCTCGGCAACAGCGGCAAGGAACCGCAGGGCGACGATAGCGATGTGATCGGCGCACTGGTGGCTGTCGACCAAGGCCCTGCCGCACCGGCCGTGCCCTCCGAACCCGTTGCCGCGCTGACCGACGAAGACATCAACGCCGAACTGCAGAGCTGGCGCTCGATCCGGGTGCCGCTGCCTTTGCTCGACAGCGTGATGACCGGGGTCACCGACATCGTGCTCGCGCGTAACGAATTTGCGCGCCTGCTGCGCGAATCGGGCGCCGACGCGTCGGTGATCGCCTCCTTCGACCGCCTGTCCGATTCGATCGCCGGCATGCGCCAGTCGGTCAGCCAGATGCGCATGCAGCGCATCGACAAGCTCTTTTCGCCCTTGCCGCGCATCGTCCGCGACCTCGCGCAGGATTTCGGCAAGAAGATACGCTTCTCGACCAGCGGCGGCGAGGTCGAACTCGACCGCGAGATGATGGAGAATATCCGCGACCCGCTGATCCACATCGTCCGCAACGCGATCGACCATGGCATCGAGCCGCTCGACGAGCGCGTCGCCGCGGGCAAGGGCATCCACGCAAGCATCGACGTGTCGGCGCGCCAGTCGGGCAACCAGATCGAGATCGTGGTGCGCGACGACGGTCGCGGGCTGTCCCCCGACGCGCTGGTCGCCAAGGCGATTTCGGCGCGGGTCATCGGCGCCGCCGAGGCCAAGACGCTGACCCCGCGCGAAAAGCTCGAACTCATCTTCCGTCCCGGTTTCTCGACCGCGGCGAAAATCACGGCGATCTCGGGCCGCGGTGTCGGCATGGATATCGTCAAGGCGAACCTCGAAAAGATCGGCGGCGTCGTCGAACTGCGCAACGAGGAGGGCCGCGGCCTGACCATCGTGCTGCGCGTCCCGATGACCCTCACGATCATCTCCGGCCTGATGGTTCGTGCGTCGGGCCAATATTTTGCGATTCCCAGGGGTTCGGTGCGCGAGATCCTGCTCGAAACGAGCGATTCGGTCCGCATCGACCGTGTTGGCGGCGGCGAGCTGGCGACCGTGCGCGGCGAGCAATTTCCGCTCCTGCGGCTCGAACATGTCCTTGGCTGCACCGTCGACGACAGCGAGGACCAGGACGACCGCGCGATCATCCTCGTCCGGCCGGGGCAGGGGCACAGCTATGCGCTGAGCGTCGCGGCCATCCACGACCATGAGGAACTGGTGATCAAGCCCGCGGCGCCGATGATCATGGCGACCGGCCTTTATGCCGGGACGACCCTGCCCGATAATGGCCGCCCGGTGCTGCTGCTCGATGTCCAGGGGCTGCTCGCGGCCGCCGGGGTCGACGCGTCCGAAGCGGGCCGCATCCACGATGCGAGCGCCGAGGCTGCGGCCGAAGCCGCCGCCGCGCGTGATGCGGCGCAATTGCTGCTGTTCCGCGAGGCCGGCGGCCGCACGCGCGGAGTTCGCCTGTCGGTGATCGAACGCGTCGAGGAAGTGCCGGCGTCGGCGCTGTTCGAAAGCGCGGGCGCGGTAAAGGCGCAGATCGGTACCGAGATATTCCCGGTCCACGCCGCCGTGGTTCCCGCCGGCCCCGAAGCGGTCAAGCTGCTCCGCCTCCACGACGGCCGGTCGGTGCTCTGCTACCCGATCGCGGCGGTGATCGACATCGTTCGCCTGCCCGATGCGGTCCAGCCCGCGACGGCGCCGGGGCTGATCGCCGGGGTCGTGCTGATCGGCGGTGAGCCGGTCGAACTGATCGATCCTTTCTGGCTGATGGCGCAATATGGTGCCGGCCAGGCCGCGCCGCTGCTCCGTCAGCCGCTTTGCCGCCTGTCCGACGATGCCGACGGCTGGGCGACGAACTTCCTCGCGCCGATCCTGCGCGGCGCGGGCTACCGCGTCGTCAGCGGCGACGAGACCGCCGATGGCGAACGCCCCGACGTCCAGCTTTGCCTCGTCGACGAACAGTCGGCGCCGGTTGCCGCCGACGTCCCGCTCGTCCGCCTGCGGTCGTCGGTTGCGGCGACGGGCCCCGACGACGACAGCATCTATCGTTACGACCGCGGCGCGCTGCTCGAAGCGCTGCGCACCCGCGTCGCAGGAGCCGGTTCATGATGGAAAAACTCTATTTGATCGCGCGCATCGCCGACACGCGCGTCGCATTGCGCAGCCGCGCGATCAATTCGGTGGTGACGGTGGGAACTCCCGTTCATGTCCCCGCGGCACCGCCGCATGTCGCGGGCCTGTTCGCGCTGCGCAGCCGCGTCTTCACGCTCATCGATCCGCATGTCGTGATCGGCCTGCCGCCGACGGCCGTCGCGCCGGGGCAGCGGGTGATCGTCGTCGATGTCGCCGACCATGGTTATGCGCTGCTCGCCGACGCGATCGAGGACGTCTGTTTCATCGACGCGCCCGAGACGCGGGTCACCGGACGGCTGCTGCCCGGCTGGGCACGCGTCGCCGATGCGATGATCGAGCATGAGGGCGCCTCGCTGCTCGTCGTCGACCCGTCGCATTTCATCACGTTGCCGGTCGCCAGGGCGGCCTGACATTAACGGGCTGAACACCCCTTTGCCTTTAGGGTGGTTCCATCACCCGGGGGTCGGAGTAAATTTATGTCGAAATCCTGTCTGGTAGTCGATGACAGCAAAGTGATCCGCAAGGTCGCACGCCACATTCTCGAAGGCATGGCCTTTTCAGTCGACGAGGCCGCGGACGGGCAGGAGGCGCTGACCTTTTGCCGCGCCAATCGTCCCGACGTGATCCTGCTCGACTGGAACATGCCCGTGATGAGCGGCATGGAATTTCTGGGGGCGTTCAACGATCTCGACTATGGGCGCGAAGAACGCCCCCGTGTCGTATTCTGCACCACCGAAAACAGCATCGACCATATCCGTGCCGCGATCGAGGCGGGGGCCGACGAATATGTGATGAAGCCGTTCGACCGCGAAACGCTCGAAGGAAAATTGCAGCTCGTCGGCGTCGCCTGAGGCGCGGCGGGTGGCGTTTTCCCGACCCCTGGCGCGCGAAGGCGCCGCGGATGCGCCAATGCCGGCGGCGCGCAACGTCCGCGTCATGCTCGTCGACGACAGCCTTGTCGTACGCAGTATCCTCGAACGGATCATTGACCAGACCGACGGCCTGACCGTTTGCGCGTCGATCGCCTCGGCGCAGGACGCGCTCGCTTTTCTGGCCCGCGAACCCGTCGATGTCGTCGTGCTCGACATCGAAATGCCGGGAATGAACGGCATCACCGCGCTGCCGCTGATGCTCGAACGCGCCGAAAAGGCGCGCGTGCTGATCCTCTCGTCGAACTGCATCGAGGGCGGACCCGCGGCGATCGAGGCGTTGTCGCTTGGTGCCAGCGACACGCTCGCCAAGCCCGGCCGCGGCAGCTTTTCGGGACGGTTCGCCGAAGTGCTGACCGACCGCATCCGCACGCTGGGCCACCTGCCGTCGATCGCCCCCATCGAGATCCGCGCCGCGGCGCGCCCGGTGCCGGCGCCCGTGCCGATCGCGATCGAGACCGACCAGCCGCTCGAATGCATCGCGGTCGCCGCCTCGACCGGCGGCATTCCCGCCTTCACCAGCTTCCTGAAACATCTCGACCCGCGCATCACCGCGCCGATCCTGCTCACCCAGCATCTGCCCGACGCCTTCATGGAATTTTACGCCAAACAGATCGCGACGATGACGACGCGCAAGGTCGTCGTCGCGGCGGCGGGCATGGTGGTGGAAAAAAATCATATCTACCTCGCGCCGGGCGACGCGCATCTGATCGTCGTCGCCAGCGGGCGCCGCCGTGAAATCGCGCTCGACCGGCGTCCGGTCGCTAATGGTTGCTGTCCCTCGGCCGACCCGATGTTCGATTCGCTCGCCGACGTCTATGGCGGACGCGCGGCGGCGGTGGTGCTCAGCGGCATGGGCCGCGACGGCGCCGACGGTGCGGCGCGGCTGAAGGCGGCGGGCGGGACGATCTTTGCGCAGGCGCCCGAAAGCTGCGTCATCTGGGGCATGCCCGGCGCGGTCGCCAAGGCGGGGATCGCCGCCGCGACGCTCAATCCCGATGCGATCGCGCTGATGCTCGGCAGCTTCCTGAAAGGGCGGGTCCGGTCATGATGGGCGGGACGGCGAGCGAATCGGCCTATCGCATCCTGATGGGGGTGCTCGAATCGCGCACCGGCCAGACATTGTCGCCGAGCCGTATCTGGCGCATCGAAATGTCGCTGAAACCGGTGATGCAGCGCCATGGCATCGCCGATCTCGACGCGCTGGTCGCGGCGCTGGTGACCTCGAACAGCCGCCAGCTGCTCGACGATACGGTCGACGCGATGCTCAACAACGAGACATTTTTCTATCGCGAACACAGCGTGTTCGATGACATTGCGAAGACGGCGCTTGAACAACTTCGCGTCATAAACGCCGACAAGCGGCGCATCACCATCTGGCATTGCGGCGTATCGACCGGGCAGGAGGCCTATTCGCTGGCGATGCTGCTCGCCGAGCAAGAAGCGAAATGGGCGGGGTGGCAGGTCGACATCGTCGGCACCGACGTCAGCTATCACGCGATCAGCCGCGCGCGCGTCGGGCTGTACAGCCAGTTTGAAATCCAGCGCGGGCTGCCGGTGCAGCGCATGGTGCGCTGGTTCGACCAGACCGAGGCGGGCTGGCTGGCGAAGGCCGACCTGCGCCGCCGGATCGATTTTTCGGTACAGAACATGCTCACCGACCGGCCGCCGCTCGCGAGCCCCGCCGACCTCATCTTCTGCCGCAACCTGCTGCTCTATTTCGCGCTGCCGATGCGGCAGAAAGCCTTTGCGCGGATGCGCGCGATGGCGGCCCCGCAAAGCTTCCTCGTGCTCGGCGCGGGCGAGACGGTGCTCGGCCAGACCGACCAATATGTCGCGAGCCCGCGGCTGCGCGGCCTCTACGAACCCGCCGACCAGCAGGTGCGGCGCGTGGCCGCCGCCTGAACCCGCCTTGCAATTTGCGCGGGGCTGGCGCAGGTGAGGGCGGGTTTGCAACGATTGGGCCGCGACACGCATGAGCGATTTTATCGAACGCTGGTCTCCCAATTTCGACGAGCGCGTGCTGCCGGTCTCGATGATCATACTTCATTATACCGGTATGAAGAGCGGTGCCGAAGCCATTGATTGGCTTGCCGATCCTGCGTCAAAGGTGTCGGCGCACTATGTCGTCAGCGAGGACGGCCAGATCACCCATATGGTGCCCGAGGACAAGCGCGCCTGGCACGCCGGGCGCGCGCACTGGCGCGGGACGAGCGACATCAATTCGGCGAGCGTCGGGATCGAGATCGTCAACCCGGGGCATGAGCATGGCTATGTGCCCTTTCCCGACCCGCAGGTCGTCTCGGTCGTCCGCCTCGTCCATATGATCAAGGACCGGCACGAGGTCACCCGCGGCAATGTCGTCGGCCATTCGGACATCGCGCCGACGCGCAAGCAGGATCCGGGCGAACTCTTCCCCTGGCACGAACTCGCGCGCCGCCGTCTCGCGCTGCCGCGCCCGACCAAGAAGCTGACCGATCCGCTGTGGACCGACGCGGGGTTCCTGCTCGCGCTCGAACGTTTCGGTTACGACGTGACCGACGGCTTTGCGGCGACGGTGGCGTTCCAGCGCCGCTTCCGCCCCGAATTGATCGACGGCACAATCGACGGCGAATGCCGGGCGATCCTGCTCGCACTGCTGTTGCCCCAGCCCGAGGGCGACTAGTAACTTTCTGTTTCCGTTCGCATCGAGCGAAGTCGAGATGCCTATCGGCGGTGTCCGCACGCAGCGTGTCTCGACGTCGCTCGACACGAACGGACAACTGGCGTTGCTCTCGATTTGAGCCTATACCCACTCTTGCCAGAGGGTCGGGCGATCGCCGCCGGTGGGGTATCCCGCCGGGGGAGGAAAGTCCGGGCTCCACGGAAACCACGGTGCCGGATAACGTCCGGCGGGCCTGTCTTCGGACAGGTTCAGGGAAAGTGCCACAGAGAAGAGACCGCCCAAGGCTTCGGCCCGGCGAAAGGTGAAAGGGTGCGGTAAGAGCGCACCGCGCGGACGGTAACGGACGCGGCACGGCAAACCCCACCGGGAGCAAGGTCGAATAGGGATGGCACGAGGTTACTCAGGACCGGTTCCGGTCTCGCCATCCGGGTTGACTGCTTGAGCCGTCGGGTAACCGCCGGCCTAGAGGAATGATCGCCTATCCCCGCAAGGGGTGGACAGAACCCGGCTTACAGACCCTCTGGCATCCTCTCCCCGCCAGCGGTGCGGGAACCGCGTCGGCGGCTCCCGCGTTTGATCCGCAATCGGACGAAAGGGAAAGACCATGAAAGTCGTCGATGACCATGTCGAAGTGACCGATGAGGAAGCCAGCGGCGGGGTGAAGGGGCACAACGTCCGCTATGTGCTGGCCTTCTCGCTGATCGCGGCGATCGTCGTGATGTCCGTTGCGTGGATCGTTCCCGCGCTGCTCAAATAGCGCGAGGCGGACGGCCTATTTCGCCTTCGTAAAGGCGATCAGCTGCCCCTCGGGGTCGGGCGTGTCTTCCATGAAGACCGGCTTGCCCGGCCGTTTGAAGCGCTGGACGAACGCGTCCTCATAGGAGGCATTCTCTCCTTCGCCCGTCAGTTTCAGCGCCTTGGTTTCGACCTCGCCGGTGACGAGGTTCCAACTCATGGCATTGCCGTCATGCGCGTAAGTGCGGCTGTACACCGTCGTGTCGAGCCCGATCAGCCGCATCTTCGGCCGGCTCTTGTCCGCGCGATAGCGATAGGTCGCCGACAGTGCGGTGGTGCCGCCGGTCAGATCCTCGACCACCAGCACGCCCTTGTCGATCGACAGCGTCGCCGGGCCCAGCGGGTCGGCACCCAGGCGGAAATTGCCTGCGGGTTCATGCCCCATGTCGACCTCGCCGTGATAGCTCAGGACGACATAGAGCGTCCGCGCGTCGGGGCTCGCCACCACGAACGCCGTATCGGCATCGCCGTCGCCATTGAGATCGCCATCGACCCGGCCCTCGATCTCTTCCCCGAGTTCCAGCCCGTCGAGAAGCAGGGCGTCGGTGATCGGCGGCATCGGGGTGCGGGCCGGCGCGGCGTGCGCGGTGCCGCAGAGCAACAGGGCGGCTGCAATCGCCAGGCTTCGCATCATCGTCACTCCCTCGAACCCGATCAGAGTATCAGCTGTTAGCCGATCGTCCAGTCGATGGGGGTGATGCGGCACACAGGGCAGTTAGCGCTTTCCTACAATATCCCGCTGGCTTACCCTCGCGGGTGGCATGAAGCGGGGGCGCGGGGCTGCCGTCGAACATGCGATCGCGTGTGAAGTTGGGCAGTTTTCCGGGGTTTCGGTGCGGCGGTATCGATCGCCGCGACTCGGGACAGGGGGCAGAATGAAACAGGTCAGGCGGATCATCGCGCTCGTCGCCGGACTTCTCGCGCTGGGCGGCCTCGCGCCGGCGGCTGCGGCGCAATCCTGCGGCACCGCGCCGCTCAAGGGCGAGCGGGTGGCGCTGCTCATCGGCAACAGCGCCTATAATGACTTCGAATGGCCGTCGCTGAAGAACGCGGTCAACGACATCGACTATGTCTGCGAGGCCTTCGAACGCGCCGGCATGGCGCCGCGGATCGTCCGCAACGCCGACAAGGCGGCGCTCGACAAGGCGCTCGACGATTTTGCCGCCGAGGCCAGGGGCGCCAAATCGGTGCTGATCTATTATGCCGGACATGGCTTCGAATATGGCGGGCGCAACTGGCTGGTGCCGATGGACGCGCCGCCAGCGACGCGCCGCGCCGATGTCGAAAAACGCTATTTGTCGATCGAGGCGCTGGTGAAGCATGTCGTTCCCAAAGGCGCCTTCACCCTGTTGTTCGTTGACGCCTGCCGCACCACCGAACCCGTGGTGCGGGTCGAGGATGTCGATGTAGCGGCGGGGGTGGCGGGGTCGGCGCCGCTCGGTCTGCTCGACATCGGGCAGGGTGCCGTCTTCTATTCGACCGCGAAAGGCCGCCCCGCGCTCGATTTTGCACCGGTCGGCTCGCCGGTCAGCCCCTTCGCCGCCGCCGTGGTGCACCAGCTGGCAATCCCGGGGCTCGAAATTTCGGACTATTTCAAGATCGTGTCGCGCGACGTCTACAAGGCGACCTTCGGCATGCAGCTCGGGCCGCAGCAGCCCTTTCACTATGGCAGCTGGTTCGACGATTATTATCTCGTCGCGCCGGTCGAGGTCCCGCAGGCGCGCGCCGCCGCCGCGGCGTTGCCAGTCACGGCGGCGGCACCGCCTGCGGGCGCAACGCGGGGGCCGGCGAAACCGGCGGCCGATCCGCTCGCGGACATTTCGCTCGACCGGCTGGCGATCGAGGACGAACCGATACTCGTCGCCGACGTGCTGGCACGCCATCCCGCCGCCCAACTGGTCGCGCTCGCCGACGGTGGCCACCCGCTCGCCCAGCATCTCGCGGGCTATATGTTCTCGCTGGGCGTCGGGGTGAAGAAGGACCTGCCGCGCGCCCGCGCCTACCTCGAACAATCGGCGGCGCAGGGGTTCCCGGCCGGGCAGCAGGAACTGGCCTATCTGCTACTCGAGAATGATCCGTCGCCGGACGATGTAAAGCGCGCCTACGACCTCTATCTCGCCTCGTCGGATGCCGGATTTTCCAAGGCGAAGACGCATCTGGCCTATCGTCTCGCGGTGGGCACCTTCGGCCCCGCCGATTTCGTCCGGTCGCAGGCGCTGTACGCCGAAGCCGCGGCGAAAGGGCATCCGGCGGCGATTTTCGCGCTTACCTATTTTCCCGACACGCGCACCGCGAACATGGCCCGACTGCGCGCGCTCGCCGACGGCGGCAATCCCGAGGGCAATCACTGGCTGTGCGAGGCGCATTTCGCCGACAAGACGCGAAAGGACGCGATCGAGGATTGCGGTGTCGGTGCCCGCGCGGGCTTCGCCGGCTCGCGCGCCATTCTCGCCGACGCCTATGCGAAGGGCGACGGTGTGCCGGTCGACGCGAAGGAGGCGGCCTTCTGGGCCAAGCTGGCGCGCGACCTTCCCGAACTCAGGAAGGACCAGCGCGACCTGATCGCCGGAGTCGGGGAATGACGCGCCGTCAGGGATAGCGGACGGCGATGATTTCCCATTCCTTGGGTCCCGCCGGCAATTGCACGGTGCGCAAATCGCCGACGGCCGCGCCGCGCAGCGCACGGGCGAGGGGGCTGTTCCAGCCGATCCGGCCGTCGCCCGCCTCGGCCTCGTCGTCGCCGACCAGCGTCACGGTGCGCCGCGCATCGTCGTCGTCGGCGAGTTCGGCGGTGGCGCCGAACCAGATGCGGCTCTTGTCGGGCTGTTCCGCCGGATCGACGACGCGCGCCGCCTTCATCCGGCGGGCCAGGAAGGACAGCCGTCGGTCGATCTCGCGCAGCCGTTTGCTGCCATAGATATAATCGCCATTCTCGCTGCGGTCGCCATTGCCCGCCGCCCAGCTGATCACCTCGACCAGCTTCGGGCGTTCGCCGCCGAGCAGCGCGTCATATTCGGCGCGCAGCGCGGCGAAGCCCGCCGGGCTGATGATGTTCGCCTTGTCCCCCGCCATGGACGATCAGCCGGGGGTGCGCTTGCCGAGATAGAAGCTCAGCGGCGCGTTCGGCAGTGCGCGGTTGCCGTCGCGCAGCGTGTCATAGACGACGGCATTTTCGAGCACCCGCTGGACATAGTTGCGCGTCTCGAAAATCGGGATCGCCTCGATCCAGTCGACCATCTCGATTCCGCCTCCGCGCGGGTCGCCGTTGGCGCGCAGCCATTTGTTCACATTGCCCGGCCCGGCATTGTACGCCGCGACCGCGAGCGGATAGCTGCCGCCGAAATAGCTGAGCATCTGCTGGAAATAGGTCGACCCCAAAGTCATGTTGTAATTGGTATCGACGGTCAGCGACCCGGCGTCGTAGTTCAGGCCGAGCTTGCCCGCTACCTCGCGCGCCGTGCCCGGCATCAGCTGCATCATCCCGCGCGCCCCGGCGTGGCTGATCGCTTGCCGGTCGAACTGGCTTTCCTGCCGCGTGATCGCGTGGATGAAGGTCCAGTTGCCCTCATGGCCCGCAGGAACGCGAACGGTCGGGAAGCCCGACACCTCGACCGCGTCGAGGCTGTTCGCCTGCGCGCTGCGGCCGATCATCACGCCAAGGTCGAGGCGCCCGATCGACGACGCCAGCTGGCCGGCGAGGACATGGTCGGACGGCGTTGTCGCACGGTTGGCGAGCGCGCGCAGGAACAGCGACTGTTCGCGCCACGCGCCGATCTCGCCGAGCGCCCGGGCGGCGCGAACGAGGCGGTCGTCCTCGAACGCGGCCTTTTCGGCCTGGCTGATCTGGATCGACGGCACGGGCACAGGGCGCGGCTGCGGCCGGCTCAGCCGCTCGAGTGACAACTGGCCGTAATATTGGTCATAATGCTGCGCGGCATCGGCGAAATGGGCGTTGGCCGTGGCGCTGTCGCCCGCCGCGAGCGCGGCGCGCCCGGCCCAGTAGAAGCCCTTGGTCCGCGTCTGCGCCGACCGCGCCGCCTCGCCATAGGTGCGGTACAACTGCACGGCTTCGGCCGGGCGCCGCAAATCCCTGAAGGCAAGTTGGCCCGCGAGCCACGCAAGCGACGTAAAATCGTCGCGAACGCTGAGCGGGGTTTCGCGGACGACGGTGCCCGGCGGGAAGGTGTCGCTGAGCTGGCGCGCGATGTTGTAGGCGGTGAGCTTGTCGCCTGCGCTGTCGGCTGCGCGCGCATTGGTGAGCAGGGTTTCGAGCCATTCCTCGGCATCGGTCGGCGCACGGGTCAGCGTGCGCGGCGCCGCGAGCAGCGCGCGCGCCTCGACGACGCGGTTCGCCTTGCGCAGCCAAGTCGCCTTGTCGGTGATATAGCCCGCATCGCTCCGGGTCAGCGCCGGGTTGGCGCTTTCGACCGCGGCGGCTTGCAGCGCGGCGTCGACGGCATTGCTGCGCATCGCGAGCCGCGCGGCAAAGATCGCGCGCCGGTCGGGAGAGACGAAAGCCAGCTGGCGGCTCGCGGCGCCGGTCGCGCCCGACCACAGCAGGCGGTCCATGCGCGCGTCATGGTCGGCCAGCGTCAGCGCGCCGGGGAAGAAGGACAGCGCGCGGCTCGTCTCGACCTCGTCGAGCGTGCCGCCGGTCCAGGCGCGGCGCACCGCGGCATTGGCTTCGTCGCGGCGGCCCGAGGCGTTGAGAGCGAGCGCGTAACGCAAATGGCCGCTCGCGGTCTGCGGCGGATAGGTCTGGAAATAGGCGAGGGTGCGCGCGGGATCATAACTGTCGATCGCGATCGCCTTTTCGGCGCGCGCGCGCATCTTGTCGGAATCGGGCCAGCCCTTGTTGGCGAGCAGGAAGCGCGACAGCTGGTCGAACGAGGCGCCGCTGTTGGCGGTCAGCCGCCGCCATTCCATCACCGCATCGCCGACCGAGTTGGTGCTGACCGGTGGCGACGCCGACGCCGTGGCGAGCCCCATCTGCGCCCGGTACCAGGCCATTTGTTCGGGGGTGAGCTCGCTGGCGTGCGCGATGGTGGGAAGAAAGAGGGCCGCGGCGAGCGCGAGGCGGGAAACGGGTAGCAGCGAATTCATAAGGGCCATGCTAGTGGCAAACTCCTTGCGGGGCGCTGAATAGGCGTCCATGAGCGGGCGCGCTTTGGCCAGCTATCGGTCGCGGCGCCGTTTTTGTAAAGGAGTCCGGCATGTTTTCGGGTTCGATTCCCGCCTTGGTGACGCCGTTTCGCGACGGGGCGTTCGACGCTCCGGCGTTCGCGCGGCTGGTCGACTGGCAGATCGGCGAGGGGACGAGCGCGCTGGTGCCGTGCGGGACGACGGGCGAAAGTCCGACACTCGGTTTCGAAGAACATTATCAGGTCATCGATTGCTGCCTCGATGCCGCTGCGGGCCGCGTACCGGTGATCGCCGGCTGCGGGTCGAACGACACCGCCACCGCGATCCGCCACATGCGCCATGCGCAGGCCGCAGGCGCCGCCGCGGCGCTGATCGTCGCGCCCTATTACAACAAGCCGAGCCAGGCGGGCATCCTCGCCCATTATCAAGCGCTCGCCGATGCGAGCGACCTGCCGATCGTCGTCTATAACGTTCCCGGCCGCACCGTCGCCGACATCGGCGCCGAGACGATGAACAAGCTCGCCGAAATTCCCAGCATCGTCGCGGTCAAGGATGCCAGCGGCGACCTCGCCCGCGTGACGATGCACCGGGCGGGGGCGGGCAAGGATTTCTGCCAGCTCAGCGGCAACGACGATCTATGGCTGCCGCACGCCGCGATGGGCGGCGTCGGCTGCATCTCGGTCACCGCCAATGTCGCGCCGCGCCTGTGTGCCGAGTTCGCCGCCGCCTGCGCCGCGGGCGACTGGGCCAAGGCGCTGGCGCTGCACGACCGCTTGTTCGATCTGCACCGGGCGATGTTCAGCGACAGCTCGCCCGCGCCGGCAAAATATGCGCTGTCGCGCCTCCACGACTGGTTTTCGCCCGAAGTGCGCCTACCTATCATCCCGGCGTCCGATGCATCGTGCAAGGCCGTCGATGCCGCATTGTCCGCGGCTGGAGTGATCTAGGTTCAAAATGGCCCGCCCGCAGTCTGCCGCCGAATTCGACAAGAAAAAGATCGTCGCCGAGAACCGGCGCGCACGCTTCGACTTTGCCATCGAGCAGGTGTTCGAGGCGGGAATCGCGCTGCAGGGGACGGAGGTCAAGGCGCTGCGCTTCGGCGAGGGCACGATCGCCGAAAGCTACGCCGAGGTAAAAGGCGGTGAAGTGTGGCTGATCAACGCCAACATTCCCGAATATAGCCACGGCAACCGGTTGAACCATGAACCGAAAAGGCCGCGCAAGCTGTTGCTCAACTGGCGCGAGGTCAACAAGATGCACGCCGGCGTCGCGCGGCAGGGCATGACGCTCGTGCCGCTCTCGGTCTATTTCAACAGCCGCGGCCGCGCCAAGGTCGAACTCGCGCTCGCCAAGGGCAAGAAGGCGCATGACAAGCGCGAATCGATCAAGGAACGCGACTGGAAGCGCGACAAGCAGCGCCTGATGAAGGACCGCGGATGAGCGGGCCGGAGAAAAAGGTGCGCGACAAGGCGGCAGTGATGAACTGGATCCGCCGCAACTCGCCCTCGCGCGAGGAGTTGCTGGAAAGCCGCTTCATCAAGCCGTTCGCGCACCGCGTCGCGCACAGCCATTTGTGGCGCTTCACGCGGACGTCGGTGCGGCGCGGCACCGCGCTCGGGCTGTTCGTCGGTATCTTCTTCCTCATCCCCGGCGTCCAGATCCTTGGCGTCGCGCTGCTCGCGCTGCCCTTTCGCGCCAATATCCCGATCGGCGCTGCGATGACTTTCCTGTCCAACCCGGTGACCACGCCGCTGATCCTCGCGGCGTCGGTGTGGCTCGGCAGCTTCCTGTTCGGGCTGCACACCAATGTCTCGAACCTCTACATTCTCTATGATGAGGGTGCCTCGCTCGTCGAATGGTGGGACTGGTTCACCGCGAATGCCGGCACCGCGCTGCTCGGCGGACTGGCGGGGTTGTTCGTGATCTCGGCAGTGTCGGCGGTCGTTGGCTATGTGCTCGCGTCGGTGATCTGGGACAATTGGATTCGCCTCCGCTGGCGCCGCAAGATCAGCCGCGCGCGCGACAAACGACTTGAGGCATCGACGAGCGACACGGTGGTCGGTTGAACCGCCCGCGCGGCGGCGTATAGATTTTCCCATCGCAAGATCGCCCCGCATGCATCGCGGAGCCATATACCACTGGGGAATATCATGACTCGTCCGACACAGCATCCTCGCCTTCTGGCGACCGCGGCGCTTGGCGCCCTGCTCTTTGCCGCCGTGCCCGCCATCGCCAAGGAAAAGGCGGCGACGACCGAGGCCGCCGCGAAACCCGCAGCCAAGCCCGAGATCGGCGATTTCGGTTTCGACGCGACCGGCATGGACAAGAGCGTCCAGCCGGGCGACGATTTCTATGCCTATGCCAATGGCGCCTGGGCCAAGAAGACCCTCATCCCCGATGACAAGTCCAATTACGGCATGTTCACCGCGCTCGCCGACCTGTCGCAGGCGCGCACCCGCGAAATCCTCGACGTGGCGAAGAGCGACCCGAACAGCATGATCGGCCGCGCTTACGCCTCCTATCTCGACGGTGCGGCGGTCGAGGCCAAGGGCCTGGCGCCGATCCAGCCCTGGCTGACCAAGATTCGCGCCGTCGACAAGGCCGGCCTCGCCAAGCTGCTCGCCGAAGCCGACCGCAGCGGCGTCCAGCATTTCTTCGGCGGCTATGTCGGGCAGGACGACAAGAACCCCGACGTCTATATCTATTCGGTGTTCCAGGGCGGCATCGGCATGCCCGACCGCGACTTCTATCTGAAGGACGGCGAGCGTAACGCCAAGCTGCAGGCGGCGTACCTCAAGCATCTGGAAAATGTGCTGCTGCTGGCGGGCGAAACCAACGCCGCGGCGCGCGCGCAGGCGATCTATGACTTCGAAAAGCAGGTCGCGACGGTCCATTGGGACAAGAACGACAGCAGCGACGCGACCAAGACCTATAACAAGATGACGATAGGTGAACTGACCCAGGCGGCTCCCGGCTTCGACTGGGCGGCCTTCGTCAAGGGCATCGGCATCAACGAAACCTCGCTGATCGTGGCGCAGCCGACCGCCTTCACCGGCGAGGCCAAGCTGCTCGCCGACGCGCCGATCGGCGTGATCCGCGACGCGCTGATCGTGCGCAGCCTCGACGCCTTCTCGGGTGTGCTGCCCGATGCCGTCGCCAAGGAAGCCTTCTCCTTCTATGGCACCGCGCTGTCGGGCACGCCGCAGATGCAGGAGCGCTGGAAGCGCGCGGTCGATTTCACCACCAACAATATGGGCGAGGCCGTCGGGCAGGATTATGTCGCGAAATATTTCCCGCCCGAAACCAAGGCGGCGATGGACGGGCTGGTCAAGAATGTGCTCGCCGCGCTCGACACCCGCATCGGCAACCTCGAATGGATGCAGCCCGAAACCAAGGTGAAGGCGAAGAAGAAGCTTGCGAATTTCACCACCAAGATCGGCTATCCCGACCGGTGGAAGGATTATGGCAAGCTCGAGATCAAGGCCGACGACCTATTCGGCAATGCGTTGCGGTCGAACCAGTTCGCGCATGACGACAATGTGAGCCGCCTCGGCGGTCCGATCCGTCGCTGGGAATGGGGGATGACCCCGATGGAGGTCAACGCCTACGCCAATTTCGGCATGAACGAGATCGTCTTCCCGGCCGCGATCCTGCAGCCGCCCTTCTTTGACCCGCACGCCGATGCGGCGGTCAACTATGGCGGCATCGGTGCGGTGATCGGGCACGAGATCAGCCATCATTTCGACGATCAGGGCGCGAAATATGACGAGACCGGCAAGCTCGCCGACTGGTGGACCCCCGCCGACGTCGCGGCGTTCGAAGCCGCCGGCAAGGCGCTGGTCGCGCAATATGACGCCTATGAAGTGCTGCCCGGCGAACATCTCGACGGCACCTTCACGCTGGGCGAGAATATCGGCGATCTCGCGGGTCTGACGATCGCCTATGACGCCTATCAGAAGTCGCTGGGCGGCAAGCCGGCGCCGGTGATCGACGGACTGACCGGCGACCAGCGCTTCTTCCTCGGCTGGGCGCAGGTGTGGCGGCGCAACTATCGCGAGCAGAATCTGGCGCAGCGCATCACCACCGATCCGCATTCGCCCTCGATCCAGCGGACTTGGGTCTCGCGCAACCTTGACCCTTGGTATAAGGCCTATCAGATCAAGGAAGGCCAGAAGCTGTATCTGGCGCCGGCTGACCGCGTCCGCATCTGGTAACGCCTTAAAGGGACATCTCATTGACCACCACGAGCCTGCCTTCCGCTGAAAACGACTTCAGCAGGGGGGCAGGCCCGGGGGTGTCGCCGGAGCTTGCCGGCGGGCTGTCGCGGTTCGACGCGGCGCTGCTCGGCGGGTTGGCGATCGTGTCGATGGCGCTGTTGTTCTGGGCGACGCGCGACGCGGTGCTGGCGGCGGGTTTCCTCGCCGGGCTGGCGGTTACCGGCGGCGCGGTGATCCTGCTGCGCCGGCTTTTTCCTGCGGCCGTCGGCGGCGAGGCGGCGTTGCCCGACTGGACGATGCTGCGCGCCGCGGTCGATCATGACGATGTCGGTATCGCGGTGACCGACCGCGCCGGGCGACTCGTCTGCGCCAACGACCTGTTCGCGACCTGGATGGGCGGCTTCGTGACCCCGCCTGGCCTGCCGCTCGAAGGACGCGGCGCCGAATTGCTCAAGAACGCCGGGCGCACCGCCTGGCGCGACGGCCAGGGCGAGGTAGAAGACCTGACGGTCGGCACCCTCCACCTGCGCGCACAGGTGATCCGCACCGGCCTGTCCGAAGATTATCTGGTGTGGCGTTTTTCGGCGGTCGAACGGCTCGATCTCGTCTCCGAAATCAGCCGTCATCTCGATGGCCCGGCGGGCCGCACGCTCGGCCAGGCGGGGATCATGGCGGCGCTGGTCAACGCCGAGGGACGACTGCGGGTTGCCAATCACGCCTTCCTGCTGCGCGCGCTGGGGGAGAGCGACGCGACCCATTATGCGGGCCGCGACGTCGCGCCGCTGCTCCGGCTCGACGATGCCGGGACGCTCTATTTCGGGCGCGAGGGCGAACGTGCGACGCCGGTCCGCCTGCTCCAGATCCCGTTGATTCCCGCCGACAGCCATGGTCCGATGCTGCTGGCGCTGATCGACGAGGAGGTCGGCGCGGCCGATCGCGGCACCGCGCAAACTTATGTCGAGACCTTGCTCTCGCTTCTGCCCTTTGGCCTCGCGATGGTCGATCGCGACGGGCGCTTCCTCTATATGAACCGCGCCTTCGTGCGCGCCGCCGGATTGTCCGAGAGCAAGATGCCGCGCTACCCGGGCGATATCGTCGTCAGCGAGGACAAGGGCCCGCTCGCCGACATGATTCGCCGCCACAGCAGCGGACAACAGGTCGGCGGCGACCTGTCGATCCGGCTCGCCGGGCAGGGCGACGAGCCCGTGTCGATGCGCGTCGTCGGGGTGCGCGGGCTCGGCGAGGCTGCGGTGCTGCTCAGCCTCAAGGATTCGAGCGAAGAATCGCGGCTCAAGCGCCAGGTCGCGCAGGCATCGAAGATGCAGGCGGTCGGCCAGCTCGCGGGCGGCGTGGCGCATGATTTCAACAACATCCTGACCGCGGTGCTCGGCAGCTGCGACCTCATGTTGATGCGCCACACGCCGGGCGACAGCGACTATGACGATATCCAGCAGATCCGCAGCAACGCCAATCGCGCCGCGAGCCTGACGCGGCAGTTGCTCGCCTTCTCGCGGCAACAGACGCTACGCCCGCAGATTCTGCAATTGCCCGACGTTATTTCGGAGGTGTCGCACCTCCTGAAACGCCTGATCGGTGAGACGGTGCAATTGTCGGTGCGCCACGGGCGCGGACTGGGCGCGGTGCGTGCCGACCCGGGGCAACTCGAACAGGTCATCATCAACCTTGCGGTCAATGCGCGCGATGCGATGGCGGGGCAGGGGACGCTGACGATGGAGACCTACCCGGTCACCGCCGCCGAGGTGCGCGCGATGGGCAGCGACGTGATGCCGCCCGCCGATTATAGCGCGCTCAAGGTCAGCGACACCGGCGGCGGCATTCCCGCCGACGTGCTGCCCAAGATTTTCGAACCCTTTTTCACCACCAAGGATGTCGGCAAGGGAACCGGACTCGGCCTTTCGACCGTCTATGGCATCATCAAGCAGTCGGCGGGCTTCATCTTCGCCGACAGCAGGCCGGGCGAGGGCGCGAGCTTCACCATCTACCTGCCGGTCCATCGCGCCGACAAGGATGCGCCCGCCGTCGCGCCGCCGCCCCCCAAACCCAAGAAGAGCCAGTGGGGCACCGGCACGATCCTTCTCGTCGAGGACGAGGATATGGTGCGTGCGGTCGCCGAGCGGGCGCTGACCCGCGCCGGCTACACCGTCGTCACCGCGTCGCAGGGCGAGGAAGGGCTCGAACGCTTCGGCCAGATGGACAAGGTCGACCTGATCCTGACCGACGTGATGATGCCGACGATGGACGGGCCGGCGATGGTCCGCGCGTTGCGCGCCAAGCGTCCCGACCTGCCCGTTTTGTTCATGTCGGGCTATGCCGAGGAACAATTGCGCCAGTCGATCGATATTGATCATGTGTCCTTTCTTCCCAAACCCTTTTCGGTCGCGCAATTGACCGAGGCAACCTCGGCGGCGCTCGACGCCGCGGCGCAGCGGGCCGGCTGATGACGGCGAATCGCAACATCCTGCTCGTCGAGGACGATGTGCTGATCGGCATGATGCTGGTCGACATGTTCGACGCGCTGGGCTTCCCAGAACCCGCACAGGCGGCGAGCGTCGAGGATGCTCTGGCGATCATCGCGGCGCAGCCGGTCGACGCGGCGCTGGTCGACATCAATCTCGGCGAGGCGAAGGGCTGGCCGGTCGCCGATGCGCTCGCGGCGAAGGATATTCCCTTCGCCTTCACGTCGGGTGGTGGCGACGCGATTCCGCCGGCGCACGCCCACCGCAAGCTGGTATCGAAGCCGTTCCGGCTCAGCGAAATCGAAACCGTTCTCAACGAATTTTTCGACGGATAAGCGTGCGGTTTGCGCCGCCGCAACAAATTTTGTTCCACTCTTGTTCCTTGAGAACAAATGCCGTACACAGGTCCGGCGTTGCGATGCTTCTGCCTTCGCGATAGAGCAGGAAAGGGACGGTCATGGCCGGTCAATTGTCACTCGTGGAATCGGGGAAATCAGTGAACAGCACGGACAGGCAGAAGGCGCTCGACGCCGCCTTGGCACAAATCGATCGCGCCTTCGGCAAGGGCTCGGTGATGAAATTGGGTTCGAAGGAGACGATGCAGGTCGAAGCGATTTCGACCGGATCGCTCGGACTCGACATCGCCCTCGGCGTCGGCGGCCTGCCGCGCGGGCGCGTCATCGAAATCTACGGCCCCGAAAGCTCGGGCAAGACCACCCTCGCGCTCCACGTCCTTGCCGAGGCGCAGAAGGGCGGCGGCACCGTCGCTTTCGTCGACGCCGAACATGCGCTCGACCCGGTCTATGCCAGGAAACTTGGCGTCAATATCGACGAACTGATCGTGTCGCAGCCCGACACCGGCGAACAGGCGCTCGAAATCGTCGACACGCTGGTGCGCTCGAACGCGATCGACGTGCTCGTCGTCGACTCGGTCGCCGCGCTCGTTCCGCGTGCCGAAATCGAGGGCGAGATGGGCGACAGCCATGTCGGCCTGCAGGCGCGCTTGATGTCGCAGTCGCTGCGTAAGCTCACCGGCTCGATCAGCCGTTCGCGCTGCATGGTGATCTTCATCAACCAGCTGCGCATGAAGATCGGCGTGATGTACGGCAACCCCGAGACAACGACGGGCGGCAACGCGCTGAAATTCTACGCTTCGGTTCGCCTCGACATCCGCCGCACCGGCCAGATCAAGAATGGCGACGAGATCGTCGGCAACACCACTCGCGTCAAGGTCGTCAAGAACAAGGTCGCACCGCCGTTCAAGCAGGTCGAATTCGACATCATGTATGGCCAGGGCATCTCCAAGATCGGCGAGATTCTCGATCTCGGCGTCAAGGCGGGCATCGTCGAGAAATCGGGCGCCTGGTTCAGCTATGATTCGATCCGCATCGGACAGGGCCGCGAGAATTCCAAGACCTTCCTCAAGGATAACCCCGAACTGATGGAACGGCTGGAAACCGCGATCCGCGGCAAGACAGACCAGGTCGCCGAGGAAATGATGGCCGGCCCCGACGACGACACCGACGACTGATAGGAATCCGGTCGGTCCGTTCCTGCGGACCGGCCGTCCAACGGCGGCGGGTTCCTTGCCCCTCAGGTTCGCAACCCTCTCGCGGACCGGCCCGCCCGCCGTTGGCCTTGCGCGGCCCTTTCGAGCGGCTACAAGCACGCCATGCCCGCGATCCGCCTCTTTGGCCTGCCCACCGACGTCAACAGCAGCTTCGAACGCGGCGCCGCCGCCGGCCCCGCCGCGATCCGCGCCCAGCTCTGGAGCGAGCGCGGCAATATGGCGAGCGAGCTCGGCCCCGAACTCGGCACCGACATCGCCTTCGCCGACGACGGCGACCTCGCGCTGACCGAGGACACCGCGCGCGACGACGCGATGATTCGCCGCCACGTCGGGCTTGTGCGCGAAGATGGTGAAATTCCACTCGCCCTCGGCGGCGACCATGCCGTGACTCTTCCGCTCGTCGAGGCGGCGGCGGCCTGTTTCGGGCCGGTCAACATCCTCCATATCGACGCGCATCCCGACCTCTACGACGATTTCGAGGGCAATCCGCGCAGCCACGCCTCGCCCTTCGCCCGCATCTACGATGGCGGCCATGCCGCGCGGCTGGTGCAGGTCGGCATCCGCACGCTGAACCGACACTGCCGCGAGCAGGCCGACCGCTTCGGGGTCGAGATCGTGCCGATGGCGGGTTTCACCCCCGACGCGGTGCCGATAATCGAAGGCCCGCTCTACATCTCGATCGACATGGACGGCATCGACCCGTCGGCGGCGCCCGGCGTCGCGCATCCCGAGCCTGGCGGACTGACGGTGCGCGAACTGCTCGCCGTCCTGCACAAACAGACCGCGCCGATTATTGGCGCCGATATCGTCGAACATCATCCCGGCCGCGATATCGGCGAGGTCACCGCGATCCTCGGCGCCAAGCTGGTGCGCGAGATCGCGGCGCTGATCGATCGCAACGGGACCTACACACCATAAGAGGAGAGCGACATGAGCCTGATCGTCCACCACCTGAACAACAGCCGTTCGCAGCGCATCCTGTGGCTGCTCGAGGAACTGGGTGCGCCCTATGAAATCAAGCACTACCAGCGCGACGCCGTCACCAACCTCGCGCCGCCCGAATTGAAGGCCATTCATCCCCTCGGCAAATCGCCGTTGCTTGAAGATGCGGGGCGGGTGATCCAGGAATCGGGCGCGATCGCCGAATATTTGTGCGACAATTATGGCGGTGAGGCGCTGGTTCCAGCGCGCGGCACCGACGACCATGTCCGCCACCTCGAACTCATCCACTTCGCCGAAGGATCGGCGATGACCCCGATCCTGCTCAACATCTACCTTGGCCGGCTCGGCGACGCCGCGGCGCCGGTGAAGCCGCGGATCGACGAGCAACTCGACGCGCATTTCCGCTATCTCGACAATGAAGTGAACGACGCCGGCCATTTCATCGGCGACGGGCTGTCGGCGGCCGACATCATGCTCAGCTTCCCGGCTGAGGTTGCCGCGATGGGCGGCGCCGACCGATATCCCAAGCTGGCGGCCTTCGTGGCCGCGATGCACGCACGCCCGACGTGGCAGGCGGCGCGTGCGAAGGGCGGGGCTTATTTTGTCTTCTGACCGCCTGCGCATTATGGCCGCCGCCGTCCTGTTCGGCCTCGCGGTTCCAGCGGCGGCGCAATCGCCGCTGCTCGGTCCCGAGGTCGAGCGCGTCGTCAACGCCCCCGAAGGCGCAAGCTTCGTGCCGGACGCCGCCGACGAGAGTGACGCGATGGGCCGTGTCGCATCCTATACGATGGCGCTCGCGCGGCGCGATTTCGCGTCGGCCTATGCGATGTTGCGGCTGTCGTTTCAGGCGTCGAACCCGCGGCTCGAATGGGAAACCAATTTGCGCAAGCGCGAGACGCTTTGGGCCGACGGCATCATCCGCGTCCTGCGGTTGAGCTGGTATCAGGATCCGGCCGGGCAGCCGCCGGGGCTTTACGCCGCCTTCGATTTTCGCGGCGATCGCGCCGACGGTACGATGGATTGCGGCTATGTCGTCGTCCACCGCGCGGCCCCGGGATCGGGCTTCACCATCGTACGCACCGACACGTCCGAGGTGCCGATCGAGATGATGGAGGATGGCATCCCCAAGGCCGAAGTCCTGCGCCAGCTGCCCTGTTATCTTGGTAAGGGGATCGCGACCGCCTTTTGACGGTACAGGTCTGAAACCCAAGCAAATTCGGCTTGCGGTGCGATATGGCGCGCGGCAAGCTTCGCGCGCCGCCGTCCGGCGGTTTCCGGTGGGGGAATGATCATGGCGGTGATGGCTCTTGCGTTGCTGGCGGCTGCGGCCGGCCAGCCTGAAATCAAGGTCGCGCCGGTGCCCGGGAAGGGCTTTGTCGCGACCGTCGCGGTGATCGACGCCGATCAATATGATCCCGTCATTGATCGCATCAAGGTGCTGGCCACTCAACGCTGCGGGGCACTCAAGGTCCGGTTTGGCCGCTATTATTTCGACAACCAGATCGACGTCGATCGCGGTGTGACGGTGATCAAGGATTTCCGTCAGAACTTCTCCTGCTACGATCCGGCGACCGATCCCTATAAGCCCGTGCCCATCGACTGGACGGCGAATGCTGTCGAGATCGGGGCGGCCACACAATTTGCGACGCGCTTTCTGAACAATCTCGACCGAGGGAATAGCGCGACGCTGGCGGGCATGATGGACCCGGCACTTGAGGCGACCCCGGACGAAATGGCCCGCTTCAGCAAGGAAGCGAAGATGCACCAGACGGGCGCGGGGCAGTTCACGGCGCGGCTCGACGGCTGGCTCAACAATCCCGAGGATGCGGCCTATCCCGGCGCCTATGCCTATTTCGCGGTTCTGAGCTCGCATCCCGGGATCGCCGGAACCTGTGGCGGGCTGCTTCTCTATCGCGTTCGCACCGGCGTCTATAACGTATCGCAATATGATGTGCGCTACGTCTCGCAGGCCTTGATCGACGAAGCCGGATATTCCGATGAGGAGCTTAATCGGCTTTGCCAGCGATAGGTTGGGGGCAAACCAACCATCATGCTTGAGAAACGCGGCGTAGCGCACTAGATCGCGCGGATGACATCGACCAACGACATTCGCCGCTCGTTCCTCGACTATTTCGCGGGGACCGGCCACCATATCGAACCGTCGGCGCCGCTGGTGCCGTACAACGACCCGACGTTGATGTTCGTCAACGCCGGGATGGTGCCGTTCAAGAATGTCTTCACCGGGCTGGAGAAGCGCCCGTACAGCACTGCGGCCTCGTCGCAGAAATGTGTCCGCGCCGGCGGCAAGCACAACGACCTCGACAATGTCGGCTTCACCGCGCGCCACCATACTTTCTTTGAAATGCTCGGGAATTTCTCCTTCGGCGACTATTTCAAGGAACAGGCGATCCACCATGCCTGGACGCTGATCACCAAGACCTGGGGCCTTGCACCCGAGCGGCTGACCGCGACCGTCTATCACACCGATGACGAGGCCTATGACCTGTGGCGCAAGATCGCGGGCCTGCCCGAGGAGCGGATCATCCGCATCGCCACCAGCGACAATTTCTGGTCGATGGGCGACACCGGGCCGTGTGGGCCGTGCAGCGAAATATTCTACGACCATGGCGACCATATCTGGGGCGGCCCGCCGGGATCGGCGGAGGAGGACGGCGACCGCTTCGTCGAAATCTGGAACCTGGTGTTCATGCAATATGACCAGCGCGGACCGGGCGACCGCATCGACCTGCCGAAGCCGAGCATCGACACCGGCATGGGGCTGGAGCGCGTTGCCGCGGTGCTGCAGGGCGTCACCGACAATTATGACACCGACACCTTCAAGGCACTGATCGCGGCGTCGGTAGATCTGACCGGCGTTCCCGCCGAGGGCGCAACGCAGGCGAGCCACCGGGTAATCGCCGATCATCTGCGCGCATCGAGCTTCCTGATCGCCGACGGGGTGCTGCCGTCGGCCGAGGGCCGCGGTTATGTGCTGCGCCGGATCATGCGGCGCGCGATGCGCCACGCGCATCTGCTCGGCGCCAAGGATCCGCTGATGTACCGGCTTCTGCCGTCGCTGACCGCCGAAATGGGCGCCGCTTATCCGGAGCTGATCCGCGCCCAGCCCCTGATCGCAGAGACGCTGGAGCGCGAGGAGACGAAGTTCCGTCAGACGCTCGACAAGGGGCTGCGGCTGCTCGACGAGGCGACGGTCGGCATGGGTGCGGGCGCGACGCTGCCCGGAGACGTCGCGTTCAAGCTCTATGACACCTTCGGCTTCCCCTATGATCTGACCGAGGATGCGCTGCGCACGCAGGATATCACGGTCGATCGCGCGGGCTTCGACGCGGCAATGGCGCAGCAGAAGGCGGCGGCGCGCGCGGCGTGGAAGGGCAGCGGGCAGAAGGCGTCGGAGGAAATCTGGTTCGACCTCGCCGAAACCAACGGCAGCACCGAATTCACCGGTTATGGCGCGACGGTCGGCGAGGGCGAGGTGATCGCGCTCGTCAAGGATGGCGTGCAGGTCAATGAGGCGAAGGCGGGCGACGAACTGGTGGTGCTGACCAACCAAACGCCTTTTTATGGCGAGAGCGGCGGCCAGATGGGCGACAGCGGCACGATCGCGACGCTCGGCGGCGCCGCGGCGACGGTGAGCGATACGAGCAAGCCGCTCGGGCGCTTGCACGCGCATCAGGCAAAGCTGGAGAGCGGGACGCTGAAGGTCGGCGACACCGTGCAGTTGACCGTCGATGCCGCGCGGCGCGACCGGATTCGCGCCAATCACAGCGCGACGCACCTGCTGCACGCGGCGCTGCGCAATCGGCTGGGCGGGCATGTGACGCAAAAGGGCAGCCTGGTCGCCGAAGACCGCTTCCGCTTCGACTTTTCGCACCCCAAGGCGCTGACGGCGGAAGAGATCGCCGACGTCGAGGCGGATGTGAACGCGCAGATTCGCGGCAACGAGGCGGTGACGACGCGGTTGATGACCCCCGACGATGCGGTCGCCGCGGGCGCGCTCGCGCTGTTCGGCGAGAAATATGGCGACGAGGTGCGCGTGCTCAGCATGGGTGCGGCGGACGAACATCATTATTCGGTCGAACTGTGCGGCGGCACGCATGTGCGGGCGCTGGGCGATATCGCGCTGCTCAAGATCGTCGGCGAATCGGCGGTGTCGTCGGGGGTGCGGCGCATCGAGGCGCTGACCGGCGACGCGGCGCGGTTGTGGCTGAACGGCCGCGACGAGGCGCTGAAGGCGGCGGCAGCGGCGCTCAAGACCTCGCCCGACGATGTGCCGGCGCGCGTTGCGGCGCTCGCCGAGCAATTGAAGAAGGTCGAGCGCGAACTGGCTGACGCGAAGAAGGCGCTCGCCCTTGGCGGTTCTGGCGGCGGCGGTGTCGCGGCGGGGCCGGCGGTCGAGCAAATCGGTGATACCGCCTTCCTCGCGCAGGTCGTCGAGGGGCTCGATCCCAAGGAACTGCGCGGTACGGTCGATGGCTTGAAGAAGCAGGTCGGCAGCGGTGTGGCGATGCTGGTTGCGGTTAACGACGGGCGCGCTTCGGTTGCGGTGGGCGTGACCGAGGGCGTAGTCCACAATGCCGTCGATCTGGTCAAGCTCGCGGTTGCGGCGCTCGGAGGGCAGGGCGGCGGCGGGCGGCCCGACATGGCGCAGGGCGGCGGTCCCGACGGCGCTGCGGCCGATGCCGCGGTCGCGGCCGTCAAAGCCGCGCTCGCTTGAAACCGACCAAGAAGACGCGGCGTACCGATCATGCCGAACGGCTGATCGCCGCGCCGTTGGTCGATGTGTTTGCCGCCTTCACCAGCGAGGCGAAGCTGGCGCGCTGGTTGCCGCCCGAGGGCGCGACGGGGACGTTCGAGCATATCGACCTGCGCGCCGGCGGCGGCTTTCTGATGCGGCTGACCTTCGACGACGCCGATGTCGAGACCAAGAGCGACGATGATGGCGATGTTGTCGAAGTCTATATTCCGGTGCTCGACGACGGGCGGCTCGTCGTGTGGGAGGTCGAGTTCGTGTCGGACGACCCGCGCTTTTCGGGCACGATGTCGATGCACTGGTATTTGTCGCGGCAGAGCGGTGGCACGCTGGTCACGATCGACGCGCATCATGTGCCACCGGGGATTTCGGCGAAGGACCATCTGGAGGGGCTGAATTCCTCGCTGGCGAATTTGGCGGCGGTGGTGGAGGGATAACGACACCATAGAAATCCCGTTCGTGTCGAGCGAAGTCGAGACACCCGTCGGGTGCCGCACTTTCGAGGCATCTCGACTTCGCTCTATGCGAACGGGATTTGAGGTGGGCTTTGCCGTTTTTAGCTCTCCACCCCTCTCACCTTCCCCCACGCCCGCGCGGCGGTATAGCCCAGATAGCCCGTGCCGAAGAGCGCGTAGAGCGGTTCGGGGATGCCGGCGAGATAGGCGTTCATACCCTCGGCGATGCCCTTTGCCATCTCGGGCCGCGCCGCGGCGATCAGGCCCATCGGGATCGCCCACAGCAACAGCGCATACATGACATAGAGGAAACTCGGCCGCGCGCGGCTGGTCCACGGGTCGGCGCTGTTCGCCTCGGCGACGATCGCGGTCATCTGGGTGCGGATCGCTTCCATTTCCTGCGTGCCCTCGAGCTTGAGCAGTTCGAGTTTCGCGCGGTCGCGCGCTTCGGGGTCGGGGATGATCTTGTCGATCAGCCTGGCGATGGGGCCGATCAGGCCTTCGATAATGCTCATGACGTCATTTCCTTTTTGCTAGAGAATCCTCACAACTTCACACTGAATCGACATGTTTTCGAAGGGTCAGTCCGGCCCGATACGGTTGGCGAGCCAGCCATAGAGAAAGGCCTCCTGGCTGGGACGGCGTTCGGCGAGCGCGATGTAGCGTTCGCCCTGCAGCGCCTCCATCGCACGTAGCAGCACCGTCTCGCCGCCCGCGCCGCGCGCCCGCAGGAAGGCATCGAGCGCGGCGAGGGTACGCGGGCCGATCTCGCGATCGACCGCGACGTCGGGATAGTCGCGCGCCGAGCGGTTCAAGGCGTTGAGCGCGCGCTGCAGAAAGCCGGTCGCGGTCGTGGTGCCCATGTTGACGCCGGTATCGAACAATTCGGCGGCGATCGCGGGCGCGCGGTGGGCGACCTGGTCATAAGCGGGGCGCTGCCAATAGAGGCGGCGGTAGATCGACACGGCCTCCTCGCGCGGCAGGCCGCGCATGTCGCCGCCATAACCCTGCGCGCGGGCGACGGCTTCGGTGATTCCCCAGCAGGTCGCGCCGCCGCGATCGACGGAGTGGTTTACATAAGCGCCTTCGCGGTCGATGACGGCATCGATCATCGCGTCGGCGTCGAAAGACGGTCTTTGTGGTCTGGGCATGAGTCGTATCTCCGGTTTGTTGAACGGACAAAACGAACCATATTGGAATAAATTAGGAAAGGCTTTTCTCCATGCAGGCGTTGCAGGTCAGGGAATTGGCGGAAAATCATGGTGGCTGCGGGCTGGTCGACCTGGCCGTCCCCGAACCGGGACCGGGCGAGGTGCGGGTGCGGGTGCGCGCGGCGGCGGTGAATTTCCCCGACCTTCTGATGACGCGCGGGGCGTATCAGTTGAAACCCGACCTGCCGTTCGTGCCGGGGCTGGAATTCGCCGGCGAAGTTGAAGCGCTGGGCGAGGGGGTTTTACGCTGGTCGGTCGGCGACGCGGTGATCGGCGGCAACCGTTTCGGGGCGATGGCAGACTATGTCGTGGTGCCGGCGGCGGCCCTGCGCGCCAAACCCGGGCGGCTGTCGTGGGAGGAGGCCGCAGCCTATGGCGTGGCGTATCTGACCGCCTATGTCGCGCTCGTTCGCTGCGCGCGGGTAGAAGCGGGCGAAACAGTGCTGGTGCACGGCGCGGCGGGCGGGGTCGGTCTGGCGACGGTCGATTTGGGCAAGGCGCTGGGCGCGCAGGTGATCGCGGCGGCGAGCAGTGCGGAGAAGCGCGCGGCGCTGGCCGAATATTATGCGCCCGACGCGGTGATCGCGGCCGATCCGGGCTTTCGCGACGAGGTCAAGGCGCTGACCGGCGGGCGCGGCGCCGACGTGATCTTCGATCCCGTGGGGGGCGATATATTCGACGAATCGACCCGCTGCATCGCGTTCGGCGGGCGGCTGCTGGTGATCGGCTTCGCATCGGGACGCATCCCCGAGGTGTCGGTCAATATGCCGTTGATCAAGGGCTTTTCGGTCGTCGGGGTGCGTGCGGGCGAATATGGCCGCCGGTTCCCGGCGCGCGGTGCCGAGAATATCGCGGCGATCGATGCGCTGGCCGCCGGGGGACGAATCCGGCCGCATGTCCATGCCGCGCTGGCCCTCGCCGACTGGCGCGAGGGCTTTGCGATGCTCGAACGGCGCGCGGTGGTGGGGAAGGTCGTCCTGATCCCCTAACGCCTGACCGACGAAGCGCCGTGCAATCGCGGCGGCCCGCGTCCTCTCGATATGGTTTTGCGGTCGTTCGGCCTGCATAGCGGCGCCGGGGCTCTCCGGCGGAAACGCCGCTACCTATCCGAGAGGAAATGACGTGAAGACATTGCTTATGATCGCCGCACCGCTGGCGCTGGCCATCCCGGCCGCCCATGCGGCGGAACCGGCCGCCAATGGCGACGCCCTGTTCGCCAGGATGGATGCCAATGGCGACGGCAAGATCGACAAGGCCGAACTGACGAAAGCGGCCGAAGCGCAGGCCGCGAAGAAGGGCGACGCCGCGCCGGTCGACACCGCGAAGATCGACGAGATGATCAAGCGGATCGACACCAACGGCGATGGCGCCGTCGACAAGGCCGAGATGGACGCGATGCGCAACGCGCATGCCGCCGGCGGCGACGCGAAGCACTGACGACGGAAAGGCGGCGCCGGCCCTGAGGGTACGGCGCCGCTCATCCTATTCGCGCGGCTTTCCTTTGGGATGGTCCGCGAGTTCGTTCAATATCGTCACCAGTTCGTCGTGCGGTCGCGAGCCGGGCGCGCTCATCTCGGCGACCGAATTGGCCTCGGTCAAGCGGTTGAGCCGGGCGAGCAACCGGACGCGTCGGCGCCGGGTCAGCTTGGTCTCTGTCGTATTCCAGCGAAAGAATATCCGGCGCAGTTCGCCATGCCCGAACAGATTGTCGAGTTCGTGGATCGTGACATAAAGCAGGAAGAGCAGCATCAGCCAGACCTGGATGAACAGGAAACGGCTCCAGCTGAAATGATCGACGAGATAGGGCAGGAAGCCGCCGGGGGTCCCGTGCTCGATCACATAATGGACCAGCGCTTCGGCCAGGCGAACGACGAAGACGCACAGCCAGTAGATTGCGCTTTTGAAAAGGATCGGCTGGATCAGCGGCGCGCCGTCGAAGCGCGCCATGAAACGGATGCTGTCGGTGACCAGCACCGCCTTGCCCACAAGCAGAGCGGCGATGGTCGCTGTGGCAAATCCCTTCACGTCGATGCCATGTTCGGCGAGCGCGAGCCGCGTGGTTCCTAAGATCAGGTTGAAGCCGACGAAGAAGAACAGCGTCGGCGGCGCCATGTGCCGGACGAGCTTCAACCAGCCGGCGAACGCGCGTACGATCAGCGGTCGCCGTGCGGCGCTTGATGGCCCCGTCACAGGCTCGCTCCGAGACCCGCTTCCCGGATCATGGAATGGAGATATCCCATCGTGTGCCCCTGCTGGCTCGCCCGCCAACAAAGCGGTGCTGTTTCGAACTGGACCAAACCAGCTTGCCATCGACACGAGCCGATGCGCAAGGGTTTCGCGGCAATCAAGCCATCATTTCCGGAAAGTCCCGCCTTGGTTGCGGTTTGAATTGGTCGGGACGAGAGGATTCGAACCTCCGACCCCCACACCCCCAGTGTGATGCGCTACCAGGCTGCGCTACGTCCCGACCGGCCCGATTGGGCAGGCGAGGCCCCTAGCGCGGCTTGGTCGGCGATGCAAGCGGAGAGGCGAGGGCAATGCAATATCGTCGCGACGCGCCTTGAACTCGCTTGGCGGCGCCCCATTTCCGCCCTGCTTGCCGCGGGGGACGGCTTGCGGCGCCGGTTGCACGCCGCGCCCCCGCGTGATAGGCGCCGCGCCATTATCTTGCGCGCCTGTCCCGGGTGGGGATGGCGCCGCATCGAACGGAAAGTTTTTCATTCATGTCGACGACATTGCTTCTGTCCCAGGCGGCCGGAACCGGGGGAGCGGCCTTCCCCTTCGCACAGCTTATCCCGATGGTCCTGATCTTCGTCGTGTTCTGGTTCTTCCTGATCCGCCCGCAGCAGGTGCGGATGAAGGATCATCGTGCGAAGATCGCGGCGGTGAAGCCGCGCGACCAGGTGGTGACCGGCGGCGGCATCGTCGGCAAGGTGACGCGCGTGGACGATGACTTCGCCGACGTGGAAATCGCGCAAGGGGTGAAGATCAAGGTCGTCAAGGCGACCTTGTCCGACGTCCTGCAGCCCGGCGGCAAACCCGCCAACGATTGATCCGGCGGGTTGCGCGCCGCGCGACCCCGCACCCAAGTTATCGGACCAAAAACATGCTCGATTTCCCGCGCTGGAAGACCGTTGGCATCAGCATCATCCTGCTGCTCGGCATCCTGTTCTCTATCCCCAGCTTTCTGCCGCAAAAGACCGTCGATCAATTGCCCGGCTTTGCGCAGATCAAGGTCAATCTGGGCCTCGACCTTGCCGGCGGTAGCCACCTGTTGCTCGAAGCCGACCTTGCCGACCTCAACAAAACGCAGCTCGCCAACATGGAAAAGACGGTGCGCGCGGCGATGCGCGGCGAGCGCGGCCCCGACGATGATATCGCGATCGGCGATTTCAAGGCGTCGGGGAGTACGATCAGCTTCCTGGTCCGCGACCAGAAGCAGCTCGACGACGCGCGTGACCGGCTGTTTAAGGAGACGCAGGGGGCGGGCATGACCGGCCAGCGTGACTGGTCGATCGAGATTATCGACAATACCCGGATCGTCATGACGCTGACGTCGGCGGGCCGCAGCCAGGCGGTCGCCCGTGCGATGGAATCGGCGCGCGATATCGTCGACAAGCGCGTCAACGAGCTGGGGACGCGCGAACCGACGATCATTCGCGAAGGCGACGACCGCATCGTGGTGCAGGTCCCCGGCCTGCAGGATCCGAAGGCGCTCAAGGATCTGCTCGGGCAGACCGCGCGGCTTGAGTTCCGCATGGTCGATCCGAATGGCGGTGTCGGTCCCAATGGCGCGGCCAATGTCCCGGTCGGCAGCGAGCTCGTTCCCTATGCGCCCGGCGAGGGCGGCGGTGCCCCGGGTGAGGTGCTGCGTCGCCAGGTGATGATCAGCGGCGACCAGTTGATCAGCGCCAAGCAGGATTTCAACCAGCAGCAGATGCCGGCGGTGTCGCTGCGCTTCGATTCGGCGGGGTCCAATACCTTCGCGCGCGTCACCGGCCAGAATGTCGGCAAGCGCTTTGCGATGGTACTCGACGGCAAGGTGCTGTCGGCACCGTCGATCAACGAACCGATTCTGGGTGGCAGCGCGCAGATTTCAGGCAATTTCACTGTACAGTCGGCGAACCAGCTCGCGATCGCGCTGAGTTCGGGTTCGCTGCCGGTCAAGCTCGACGTCGTCGAGGAACGCACGGTCACGCCCGAACTGGGCGCCGATTCGATCCGCAAGGGCGCGATCGCCGGGATCATCGCGACCGTTTCGGTGCTGGTGCTGATGCTCGTCGTCTATGGCCGTTTCGGCGTTTATGCGAACATCGCGCTCGCGTTCAACGTGTTCCTGATCATCGCCATCATGGCCGCGTTCAATGCGACGCTGACCTTGCCCGGCATCGCCGGTTTTGTGTTGACGATCGGCGCCGCGGTCGATGCCAACGTTTTGATCAACGAGCGAATACGCGAGGAGTTGAAACGCGGGCGGCGCACTTTCCAGGCGGTCGAGCTGGGTTACACCGAGGCGAGCCGCGCGATTTTCGACGCCAACGTCACCAACGTCATCGCCGCGGCGCTGATGTTCTGGTTCGGCACCGGTCCGATCAAGGGCTTCGCGGTCGTGCTGACGATCGGCATCGTCACCAGCGTCTTCACCGCCGTCACCGTCACCCGCATGTTCGTCGCCCATTGGCTGCGGTCGGCGCGTCCGACGTCGATCAACATTTAAGGGAGCGAAAACGATGCGCTTGCTCAAACTCGTCCCCGACGACACCAACATCGACTTCCTGCAATGGCGGAAAGTCGCTTCCTTCATGAGCTTTTTCCTGGTGGTCGTGTCGATCGCGCTGGTCGCGGTCAAGGGCCTGAACCTCGGGGTCGACTTTGTCGGCGGCCAGTCGGTCCGCGTCGAATTCAAGCAGGAAATGCCGCCGATCGACGAAATTCGCGAGAAGGTCGCGACGATCGGCCTTGGCGAGCCGACGATCCAGCAATTCGGGTCGGACAAGGCGATATCGATCCGCACCGCGCTGCCCGAGGGCGACAAGGCGACGGCCGACCGCGCGGGCGAACAGCTTGTCGCGGGAATCGCGAAGGCCTTTCCCACCGCCAAGACGGGTGCGGTCGAAACCGTGTCGGGCAAGGTGTCGGGCGAATTGCTGCGCACGGGTGCGATCAGCCTCGCGCTCGCGATCCTGGGCATCTCGATCTACATCTGGATCCGCTTCGAATGGCAGTTCGGGGTCGGCGCGCTCGGCCGCCTGTTCCACGAGGTGTCGCTGACCTTCGGACTGTTTGCGGTGACGCAGATGCAGTTCGACCTGAACAGCGTCGCGGCGCTGCTGACCATCGTCGGCTATTCGCTCAACGACACCATCGTCGTTTATGACCGTATCCGCGAAAATTTGAAGAAGTACCGGAAGATGGAGATCATTCCGCTTCTGAACCTCAGCATCAACGAAACGCTGTCGCGCACGGTGATGACCACGTTGGCGATGGTGCTGGCGCTCGGCATGTTGCTGATCTTCGGTCCCGACGTGATCTTCGGCTTCACCGCGGCGATGCTGTTCGGCGTATTCATCGGCGGCTATTCGTCGGTCCTGATGTCGACCCCGGTGCTGGTGTGGCTGAAGGTCGGTCCCGACAGCTTCATTCCGCGCACCACGTCGGGCATTGGCGGCGGCGAGCGTATCGAGCGCAAGGACGACGGCGCGGTCGTCTGAGTGTCGCTCGTCCCGAGGGAACCAGAGGGGGGCTTTGGCCCCCCCCTATTTTTGCGCGCAGCGGCGCAGGTGGTCGGCGAGTTCGCGGCCGTTGCGGTCCCAGTCGAAGCGGCCTGCAAGCGTCGCGGCGACGTTCTGCGGAGTCGGCGGGGCAGCGAGGATCGCTTTTACGGCTTCCGCGATGGCCGCAGGCGTGCGCGCGACGATGCGACCCGCGACCGGCGAGGTGACGAGTTCGGCGGCGCCGCCGGCGTCGCTGATGACGATCGGCGTGCCGCAGGCGAGCGCCTCGACCCATGCGTTGGCGAGGCCCTCGCTGGCCGAGGGCATGACCACGATGTCGGCGGCGCGGTAGAGCGACGGCAGATCGGCATTGGCAATGGGTCCCAAGAAATGGACATAGTCGGCGACGCCGAGTCGCTGAGCGAGCGCGCGATAGCGGGCCTGTTCCTCGCCCGCGCCGGCGAGCCAGTAATGGGCGCCGGGCAGCATGGGCAGGGCGTCGATTACCAGCGCTTGCCCCTTGCGCGGGATCAGCGCGCCGACGGTGAGGATGACGGGGGCGTCGTCCATGCCGAACGCGGCGCGCGCGGTGGCACGGTCGCCGGGAGCGAAGCGGGCGGTGTCGATGCCGGTATAGTGGACGGCGATCTTGGCGGGATCGATTCCGATCGCGGCCATGTTGCGGCGCATGGCTTCTGAAACGGCGAGCAGGCCGGCCGCCTTGCCGGCGGCGTCGATCAGTTGCGGTGCGGTCGCCGGGTCATGGCCGAAATGGCTGATATCGGCACCGCGCGCCTTCACCGAAAAGGGCAGGCCGAGCGCGTCGGCGACCCGCATCGCGGCGGGGCCGTCGGGGTAGAAAAATTGGGCGTCGACGACGTCGAAGCTGCGGTCGCGGGTGGCGCGAAGCACCGCACGCGCGATCTTCGCCGGGTTGAAGCGTGAGCCGACTTTCGGGAGCAGCGTGAAGCGCGGGCGGTGGACGGTGAGGCCGTTCCAATCCTCGTGAAGCGGCAGGTCGCGCAGCGCGCGGTAGCGGGGGTGCAGCGACAGCGGGAAGGGCGGCAGGCCAACGGGTTCGACGATGGTGAGATCGATGCCGGGCTGCGCGGCGAGCGCGCGCAGGCTCTTTTCGACGAACAGCCCGAAGTTGGGGCGCGCGGCATCGGGGAAAAGCGTCGCGATCGACAGGATGCGGAGGGGAGTCACCCCGTCATTCCCACCATGACGCGTGTTTCGATCACAGGCTGCGGATCAGCCGGACCGCGACCGCCGCCCATGGCGGGTTGCTGACAACCTGCTGGCGCTGGCCGATGCCGAGCGGGAGCAGGTGGAGCTTTTCGCCGTCGACGTTGAGCAGGCGGGCGAAGAAGAAGCGGCCGGCGGGGCGCGGGACGAGCAGGTCGCGGTTGAGCGCGCCAGCCCAGTCGCCCTCGATCTTGCGGCACCAGATTTCGTCGCCGGCGCGATAGTCGCCGATCGACGCAGACACGCGCACCGCGACCATATCCTCGCCCGGACGTGCGGTGAGTGCCTGTTCGACGCGCGTCGGGGCGATCGCGCCGTCGGGACCGAGCAGCGCGGTGACCGTGAGCTGGGTGTCCTGCGGCAGTTGCACAAGCTCCGCCGCTTCGACCCCGAGCGCCTTGGCGATGCGGTTCATCCAGCCGAGCGACAGGGTGCGGGTGCCGGTTTCGAGGCGGCCGATCGTCTGCGCCGTGGTCGGCGGGTTGCAGCGCTGCCCGACCTCTTCGAGTGTCAGACCCTTGGCGCGGCGGACGGCGCGGATGCTGTTGATCATGGCGACCTCATTGTTGAAATTTGTTGATAACCAAATCGGTTTCTTCTTTCCTAAAAAACATTCCATTGTCAAGCCGGGGTTTCGATGAAGGAGACTCGCATGCCTGCACGCCGCCTTGAAACCCGAATCCATCCCGACGACCGGCTCGATCCGGGCAAGGCCGGGCCACAAGTGATGCGGCATGTGACGGTCAATTTGGGCGAGAGTCCGATCGCATGGCTCGCGGCGCGCGGGCATCTCACGGCCGCGCAGCTTGATGCAGGCGAGCGGCTGCGCGGCGATTATGAGCGCGCGGGACTGTCGGCGCGGGTGACGATGCGCTGGGACGCCGCCGCGCCGGCAAAGACACGCGGCGGCGCGCGCGTGGCGGACGCATCATTGGCGCGGATCGACGCGCACCGGCGCTTCCATGCCGCGCTCGACGCGGTGGGGCCGGGGCTGGCCGACATTTGCTGGCGGGTGATCTGCGCGGGCGAGGGGATCGGTTGCGCCGAAAAGGGGCTGGGCTGGCCGGCGCGGTCGGGGAAATTGGTGCTGGGGCTAGCGCTCGACCGGCTGGCGCGGTTTTACGGGACGGGGTGAGGTCAGCCGAAGATTTTTCTCGCTTCGGTTTCGTCCTCAACGAACGTGTTCTCGACGCGTTTAGACTTGGTGAGGTAGAGCGACCAGATGGTTGCAAAGACGGCGGCCTGGAAAATTCCGACGAAATAGGTCGCATCGAGTCCCGCGGCCATCAGGTCGGGCCATAGCGTCCACGCAACGATCAGATCAAGAATCAGGGGGCCGAAGGCGAGCACCCACAACCCCCGAACCACCAGACGAACCGATGCCCGGGTGTGCACGCGCGCGAGTCTGTAAGCCAGGAACCACGCAAGCGCGATTGTTGCAGATGCCAGCACCCAACTGAAAAGTGAATAGGTCTGCCAGCTTGAGCCGAGTTGCGCCTCCGTCTGCGCATCAAGCTCTAGCATCTTTGCGGTTTCGAGAAGGATACGGATCGGCGAGATAACCGACAGGATGATGATGAAGGTCAGAAGCCATCCGCCGACGCCCTTCAACTCCGGCTGATCCGAATAGTCGGTCACAATATAGTCCCCCCGTGTTCCTGCACGGCCCTTGTGTGAGAAGGCGCGTTTCGGAGCAAGGGTATTAGCCGAGCGCTTCGACCGCCTCCGCGAGTTCGAGCCAGCGATCCTCCGCTGCAGCCTTTTCGTCGCGCAGCGTTTCGAGCTTTTCGGTGAGCGCCGTGAAGCGCTTGTGATCGCGGGTGAACAGGCTGCCGTCGGACAGGTCGCTTTCGATCGTGGCCATTTCCGTTTCGATTTCCTCGATGCGGGCAGGCAGCAGGTCGTAGTCGCGCTGGTCCTTGTAGCTGAGTTTTTTGCGCGCCTGCGGCGGCGGCGCCGCCGCCGCGCCGGTGGATGCGGACTTCGCCTTTACCGCGTTCGGCTTGACCCGCTTGGCTTCCCAGTCGGCATAGCCGCCGGCGACGATGTCGACCTTGCCCGTTCCGTCGAGGCCGAGGGTGACGGTGACGGTGCGGTCGAGGAAATCGCGATCGTGGCTGACGAGCAGCACGGTGCCGGCATAGTCGGCGATGACTTCCTGCAACAGGTCGAGCGTTTCGAGGTCGAGGTCGTTGGTCGGCTCGTCGAGCACGAGCAGGTTCGATTCGCGGGCGAATTCGCGCGCGAGCAAGAGCCGCGAGCGTTCGCCGCCCGACAGCGCGCCGACGCTCGCCTCGACGACGCCGGGGTCGAAGAGGAATTCCTTGAGATAACCCTGAATGTGCTTCTTGACCCCGCGCACCTCGACCCAGTCGCCGCCGTCGGCGAGGATATCGCGGACGCGCTTTTCGGGCGACATCAGGCTGCGCTGCTGGTCGATGACGATGCCGTCGAGGGTCGGGGCGAGGGTGATCTTGCCGCTGTCGGGCGCGATTTCGCCGGTGAGCAGTTTGAGCAAGGTCGACTTGCCCGCGCCATTGGCGCCGACGATGCCGATGCGGTCGCCGCGCTGGACGCGGAAATCGAAATTTTTGATGATCGGGCGGTCGCCGAAGCTTTTGCTGACATTTTCGGCGACGATCACCGATTTGGAGCGGACATCATCGTTGGCGAGGCCGAGCCTGGCGACGCCGGGACCGCCGATCATCGCGGCGCGGGTGGCGCGCATTTCCTTGAGCTTCTCAAGCCGGCCCTGGTTGCGCTTGCGGCGCGCAGTGACGCCGCGTTCGAGCCAATGCGCTTCGAGGCGCAGTTTGGAATCGAGGCGCTGTGCGGCACGCGCTTCTTCGGCGGCGACCGAATCGCTCCATTCCTCGAAACCGCCGAAGCCGATTTCCTTGCGCCGGATGCTGCCGCGGTCGAGCCACAGGGTCTGGCGCGTCAGGCGGGTGAGGAAGGTGCGGTCGTGGCTGATCGCGACGAAGGCGCCGGTGTAACGCGCGAGCCAGGATTCGAGCCAGTCGATCGCGGCGAGGTCGAGATGGTTGGTCGGCTCGTCGAGCAACAGCACGTCGGGGTTCTGCGCGAGCGCGCGGGCCAGTGCGGCACGGCGGCGTTCGCCGCCTGAGGCGCTGGCGGCGGTGCGGCTCATGTCGATGCCGAGCTGATCGGCGATCGCGGCGACTTCAAACTCCTCGGGCGCGTTGGGCGCGGCGACGGCGAAATCCATGAGGGTATCGAAAGGTCGGAAATCGGGTTCCTGTTCGAGCATCACGACATGGGTGCCGGGCACGATCACGCGCTTGCCTTTGTCGGCGTCGATCTGTCCGGCGAGCAATTTGAGCAGGGTCGTCTTGCCCGCGCCGTTGCGGCCGATCAGCGCGAGGCGGTCGCGCTCGCCGACATAGATGTCGAGATTCTGAAACAGCCAGCCGCTGCCCTGCACAAGGCCGAGGCCTTCATATGATAAAATCGGGGCTGCCATGATGAACGGCTCGCTACTGAGGTGTTCAGCATCATGCAAGCGCCGTGGAGGCAAAGGCCGGAACGGGTCGCCTCCGTCTGCGTTCGGGGGGCACGACCCGGAACTGGCCGGGGGTTCGGCCGACAGGAGAAGAACATGACGAAGCATATGCTCACCGCTATGGCCAGTGGACTGGCGCTGATGGCGGCAACGCCCGCGCTTGCACAGCAAGGGGGAACGACGGTGACGACAGCGACGACGCAGGGCCCGATCCTGACCTTCAGCGTCAGCGAGGAAGTGCGCTCGCGCCCCGACCAGGCGACCGTCGGCGCCGGGGTGACGACGACCGCGCCGACCGCGGTCGAGGCGATGCGCCAGAATGCCGCCGCGATGGACAAGCTGATCGCCGCAGCGAAAGCGCGCGGGATCAAGGCCGAGGATATCCAGACGAGCGGCATCAACCTGTCGCCGCAATATGACTATAACAATCAGGTGGCGGGCCAGCCGCCGCGCTTCATCGGCTATCAGGTGTCGAACACGGTGCGCGCGACCACGCCGAAGATCGACGACATCGGCCCGCTGCTCGACGCGCTGGTCGCCGCGGGCGGGACGAACATCGACGGTCCCTATTTTTCCATGAAGGACCCCGATGCGCAGCTCGTCGGCGTGCGCGGCACGGCGATTAAGGCGGCCGAGGCGAAGGCGGCAGACTATGCCAAGCTCGCGGGATATCGCGGTGCCGAGCTGGTGTCGATCAGCGAAGGCAGCTTTGGTGGCCCGCAGCCGCCGATGCCGATGGTGCGCCTGCAGGCGATGGACGCCAAGGCGACCCCGGTCGAGCCGGGCCAGGTCGCGAATACGCTGACGCTGAGTTTCCAGTATCGGTTGGTGCGGTGATTCCAACGAGGGGTCGGTGAAAACCGACCCCTATTCCCGTTCGTGTCGAGCGAAGTCGAGACACCCCGAAGGCATGCGCCACGCCGATGGGTGTCTCGACTTCGCTCGACACGAACGGGTTTATAGGCGGGCTTGCGGATTTATGGGTGGGCTCACGGGCTGTGGGTGGCTCAGTCCAGCTCCCCCTCCGCCCACGGCCAGGGCCGTTCGCGGAACCATTTGGTGATGATATATTTGCGTCCCTTGCGCACCTTCATCCCGTGGTGGAGGGTGTCGTCGTTCGTCGTGCCGTCGGGGCGGACATTGTTCCAGGCGAGCAGCTTTCCGGCCTCGGGCTGGTGCATCTTGCCGGTCGCGAGGAAACGCGTCGCGCCGCCCGCGGGGGGGGCGTTGAGGTAGATCATCAGCGTCCAGCTGCGCTGACCGGGGATCGCGCAATATTGCTCCCAATCGGAGCCACGCGGATCGAAAAAGTCGGTGTGCGCCTTGAATTCCTGTCCGACGTCGTAGCGCTGGCCTTGCAGTGGCTCGCCATAGGGCAGGGGAATGCCGGTGAGCACGTGGAGCCTGTCATTCACGGCGCGGACGACAGGGTCACGATGGTCGAGGTCGCAGGTCGCGCTGGTGCGGAAGGCTTCGTCGCCGTTGGGATCGGCGATCGTCGAGGGACGCACGTCGCGATCGATGCGCTCGATCAGCGCGGCGCAGGTATCGGCGTCGAGGAAGCGCGAGAGCATATATTGCTGCAGCTTGGGCGTCGGCGCGCGGCGGATGCCAGGCACGGCGGCGAGGCGATCGGCGGTGCGGTCGGCACCCGATGTTGCCATATCGACGATCCTGTCGGTCATGCCGCGCTTTTAGGGGGCATATGTTTCACGAACAATGCTTGACGAACGGGGCCTCCCGCGCCTATCGCCGCGCGCTGTCGAGGCCGCTTCGCGCGCCCTCTTCGCTTATGTGGCGACCATAGCTCAGTTGGTTAGAGCGCCGGTTTGTGGTACCGGAGGTCGCGGGTTCGAGCCCCGTTGGTCGCCCCATTTTCTCAATCATCGCGCACATGCGGGATTTGGGGTGACTCATCGCCGCTATTGGATTATTACGTCTTAACGTAATTTTCTAACGCGAGGAGTCGCGCATGTCTGCTGTCTGGGATTTCGCCGATTTCGACGATCATGAGCATGTTCACATGTTCCGCGATCGCGCCAGCGGGCTGACCGCGGTCATCGCGGTGCATTCGACCCACCTCGGCCCCGGCGCGGGCGGGGTGCGCTATTGGCATTATCCGCAGCGCAAGGCGGCGATCACCGATGCGCTGCGCCTGTCGCGGGGCATGAGCTACAAGAACGCCATGGCGGGCCTGCCGATGGGCGGCGCAAAGGGCGTGATCCTGGCCGACGAGGGCGCCGAGAAGACGCCCGAGATGCTTGCGGCCTTCGGGCGCGCGGTCGATTCGCTGGGCGGTGCCTATGTCACCGCCGAGGATGTCGGCATGTCGGTCGCCGACATCGTCGCGATTTCGCACCAGACCAAGCATGTCAGCGGACTGCCCGTAGCGAGCGGCGAAGTGGGCGGCGATCCGGGTCCGCAGACCGCGCTGGGCGTTTATCTGGGGATACTCGCCGCGATCAAGAACGGTCTCGGCACCGACAGCGCCAAGGGCGTGCGCGTCGCGATCCAGGGCGTCGGCAGCGTCGGCGGCGGGGTCGCGCGGCGGCTGGCGGCCGATGGCGCGATCCTGACCCTCGCCGACGTCAATCTGGCGCGCGCCAAGGCGCTGGCGGACGAACTGGGTGCCGATCTGGCCGATTCGGCGGCGATCATGGAGATTGAGGCGGACGTTCTTAGCCCCAATGCGCTCGGCGCGATCCTGACCGAGGAAAGCATCGCCAAGCTCAATGTCCCGATCGTGTCGGGCGGCGCGAACAACCAACTCGCGACCGCCGCCGACGGCCAGCGCATCCACGACCGCGGCATCACCTATGCTCCCGATTATGTGATCAACGCGGGCGGCATCATCAACGTCGCGCTCGAATATCTCGGGCAGGGCAATGCCGAGGAAGTCGAAAGCCGCATCCGCCAGATCCCCGGCCGCTTGGCCGACATCTGGGCCGAGAGCAAGGCGAGCGGCACCCCGGCGTCGGTCGTCGCCGACCGGATGGCGCAGAAGCTGATCGGGCGGGGGCGACGATATTGCCGGGGCTGGCGCGCTCCGCCAATTCCGCTAAGCCCGCCCGTGATGAAGCGGCATTTCTACCTCGTCTGTGGCTGGCTGTCGCTCGCGCTCGGCGCGATCGGGGCGTTCCTGCCGCTGTTGCCGACGGTACCGTTCGTTATCCTCGCGGCTTTTTGTTTCGCCCGCTCGTCGCCGCGGCTCGAGGCATGGCTGGTCAATCATCCGCATTTCGGCCACCATATTCTCGCCTGGCGCGAGAAGGGGGCGATCAGCCGTAAGGGCAAGGTCGCGGCGACGGTCGCCTTCGCTTTCAGCATCCTGCTCGCTTTGCTCTTTTCGCCCTGGCCGTGGATGATGGTGCCGATCGTCGTGGCGGGGGTGACCGGGAGCTGGATCTGGACGCGCCCCGAGGGGTGAGACGAATTTTGACCTCGCTCAATGCGATAGACGGTGCGGGGTGCCGAAGCGCGGCGCTTGACCTTGTTCGCAGGGCGGGCGAGAGAAGCGCCGCCGGGTCGCGCCGGGCAATTCACTGGACCGATATATCGGCCTCACCTAAAGACGACGCGAACCGATGCACGCCTATGCGAATCCGACCCGTTTCCTGGCAATCGCCAAACCGCTGACACCGTGGCTGCTCGGCGTCGGGATGCTGTTGCTGCTCGCGGGCAGCTGGGCGGGGCTCGCCGTGGTGCCGGGCGATTACAAGCAGGGCGAAACCGCGCGGATATTATATGTCCATGTCCCGTCGGCCTGGCTCGGCATGGGCGGCTGGACGAGCCTCGCGATCGCCGGGCTGATCCAGCTCGTCTGGCGCCATCCGCTCTCGGGAATCGCGGCACGCGCGATAGCGGTGCCGGGCATGTTGTTCACGGCGCTTTGCCTCGCCACCGGGTCGATCTGGGGGCGGCCGACATGGGGGACCTGGTGGGAATGGGACGGCCGGATGACGTCGATGCTCGTCCTGCTTTTTCTCTATGCCGGCTTCATCGCGCTGACCAATGGCGACGAGGGACAGAAACAGGGCGGATCGCTGTCGCGTGGCGCCGCCATCTATGCGTTGGTGGGCGCGATCAACATCCCGATCATCAACCGCAGCGTCGTGTGGTGGAACAGCCTGCATCAGGGGCCGAGCATCACGCTGCGCGGATCGAGCATCGACGGCGCGCTGCTGTGGCCGCTGGGTTTGACCGTATCGGGTTTCTCGCTGCTGTTCGGCGCCATCGTGCTGATGCGGATGCGGCGGATCATCGCCGACAACCGCGTCGCCGCGCGATTGCGGCGGCTCGCCGACGATGAGGGGAATTGACGCGTGACCGGGGTGATCAGCGGGGGCGGCCAATGGGCCTTTGTCGCGGCGGCCTATGGGCTGACCGCCGTGCTGACCGGCATCGTGCTGTGGTCCAGCTGGCGCGCGATGGTGAAAGCCGAGAAGCGGAGCGACGCGCTGCGCGCCAATAATCGGCGCGGCGAGACGCCGCGCGGGGACCCGAAATGAAAGCCAAGCATCAAAGACTGATCCTCGCCGTGGTGGCGCTCGCGGGCGTCACGGGCGCGGGCGTGCTCGGCGCGAGCGCGCTCCGCGACGAGGCCGCCTATTTTCGCACGCCGGAGGAGGTCAAGGCCGGCAAGGCGATCATCGGCGAGCCGATGCGGCTCGGCGGCATGGTCGCCAAGGGTAGCATCGAACGGCAGAGCGACGGGGTGACGATCCGCTTCGTCGCGACCGACGGCAAGGCATCGGTGCCGGTGCAGTTCACCGGGATCGTCCCGGACCTGTTCGCCGAGGAGAGCGGCATGGTCGCCGACGGCCGGATGCGTGCCGATGGCACATTTGTGGCCGACAAGATTCTGGCCAAACATGACGAGAAATATATGCCACCGCAGATGGAAGGCATGGACAAGGCTGTGGCCAAGGCGGCGCCGCAGACATGATCGCCGAACTTGGCCTTGCCCTGTTGTGGATCGCGGCGGCGCTCGCGTGTCTCTCGCTCGTCGCGGGTACGCTGTATCTGCGCGGTGGCCAGAAGGACCTGGCGGCGCTGGTGCGGCCCGCGAGCGTCGCGCAGGGCGTGCTGACCGCGGCGGCCTTTGGCCTGCTGATCGCGCTGTTCGTGCGGTCGGACATGTCGGTCGAGCTGGTCGCGCGCAACAGCAACAGTTTGAAACCGATGCTGTTCAAGGTTGCGGGCGCGTGGGGCAATCACGAAGGGTCGATGCTGCTGTGGCTGACGATCCTGGGGATTTCCGGCGCGCTGGTTGCGATTTTCGAGCGGCGATTGCGCGAGGATACGCTGATCGCGACGCTTGCGGCGCAAGCGGCGCTGAGCCTCGGCTTCTTCGCCTTCCTGATCTTTTCGTCCAACCCGTTCAACCGTTTACCGGTCGCACCGCCCGACGGGCAGGGGCTCAACCCGCTGCTCCAGGACCCCGGCCTCGCCTTTCACCCGCCGACGCTTTACGTCGGTTATGTCGGGCTGTCGGTGGCGTTCAGCTTCGCGGTCGGTGCGCTGATTACCCGCGAGATCGGCCCGGCGTTCGCGCGCGCGATGCGGCCGTGGGTACTCGGAAGCTGGATTTTCCTGACGCTGGGCATCACCGCCGGCAGCTATTGGGCCTATTACGAACTCGGCTGGGGCGGCTGGTGGTTCTGGGATCCGGTCGAGAATGTCTCGCTGATCCCCTGGCTCGCGGGGGCTGCGCTGCTGCATTCGGTTGCGGTGACCGCGACGCGCAACGCATTGCGCGCATGGACGGTGATGCTCGCGGTGATCGGCTTTTCGATGTCGATGGTGGGGACCTTCATCGTCCGGTCGGGGCTGCTGACCAGCGTGCACAGTTTCGCGGTCGATCCCGAGCGCGGGACCTTCCTGCTCGCGCTGATGGCGATCTATATTGGCGGCGCGCTGACTTTGTTCGCGCTGCGTGCCGGGACGGTCGCCGAGGGCAAGAAATTCGCGCTGCTGAGCCGCGAGGGATCGCTGGTGATCAACAACCTCCTGCTGACGACGATCCTCGCGCTGGTGCTGCTCGGCACGCTTTATCCGATCGTCGCCGAGGCGATGGGCGAGAAGATTTCGGTCGGGCCGCCCTATTACAACAAGGTCGCGGGGCCGCTGGCGTTGATCCTGTGCCTCGTCATGGTCGCGGGGCCGCTGCTCGCCTGGCGCAAGGACGATGGTAGGAAACTGCGGTCGCGGCTGCCGATGGCGGCGTTCGCCGGGGCGCTGGTGCTGGTTCTGCTGGTGATTTTTGGCGGCAAGGTCGGGATTTTGCCGCTGCTCGGCATGTCCGTTGCGGGCGTCGTCGCAGTTGCCAGCCTCGCACCCTTGTGGGGTCGCAATCTTCGCCGCACGCCGCTGCCGACCTGGGGCATGGTGATCGCGCATTTCGGGGTCGCGGTGACGCTCGCCGGGATGGGCGCCGAGAGCGCCTTCATCAAGGAACGGCTGGTCGCCGCGGCGCCGGGCGAGACGGTGCGGGTCGGCGATTTCGACGTATTATTCAAGGGTGTGCAGCCGGTCGCGGGGCCGAATTATACCGCGATCGAAGGCACGCTCATCGCGACGACGGGCGGCGGGTCGCATGTGCTGAAACCCGAATCGCGGATGTTCCCCGGGCTGATGGGCACCGCGCCGACCGAGACCAACGAAGCCGCACTGCTGACGCGGCCGGGCGGTCAGCTGTATGTCGTGCTCGGCCAGCCGGTGCCGGGCGCCGATGGCGCCGCCGACCGGTACCAGCTGCGGCTATGGTGGAAACCGCTGGTGTGGTGGATATGGCTGGGCGGCGGGCTGATCGCGCTCGGCGCGGCGCTTTCGATGCTTGGCCGCGCGCAATTGTTGGCGCTGTGGCGGGCACGGCGCGCGCGCAAGGATGAGGGCCGTTGGAAATGAAGTCGCGCTGGGTCCTGTTCGTGCCGCTGGCGATCATGGGATTGCTGTTCGGTGCCTTTGTCTATCGGCTGACGGTGCCGGGCGAGAAGCTGATCGAGTCGCAGTGGATCAACAAGCCGATGCCGCTGTTCGACCTGCCGCCCGCGACCGCGGGGGTCGTGGGATTGAAGAGCAGCCAACTTGCCGACGGGCGGCCGCGGCTGGTTAACGTCTTTGCCAGCTGGTGCATCCCGTGCCGCGCCGAAGCACCGCAGCTTGAGGCATTGAAGGCCGCAGGGGTCCCGATCGATGGCATCGCGATCCGCGACCGGCCGCAGGATGTCGCGCAGTTCTTGGCTGACGTGGGCAATCCGTTCGACCGCATCGGATCCGACGTGCAGAGCAGCGTGCAGATCGCGCTGGGATCGTCGGGTGTGCCCGAAACCTTCCTGATCGATGGCAAGGGCATTATTCGCGAACAGATTCAGGGCGTGATCCTCGCCGAACAGGTGCCCGAGATCGTCGCCAAGCTGGAGGCGATGAAGTGAGGCCGCGCCTCGTCCTGCTCGCGCTGCTGACGCTGGTCGCGGCGCCGGTCGCGGCGCAGGACCGGTTGCCGCCGGCGCCCTATGCCTATCAGCAGCTCGCCGATCCGGCGCAGGAGGCGAAGGCCAAGGCGCTGATGGACACGCTGCGCTGCCTCGTTTGCCAAGGCCAGTCGATCGCCGACAGCGACGCGCCGCTGGCGGGCGACATGCGCAACGAGGTGCGCGGCAAGATCGCCGCGGGCGAAAGCCCCGATGCGATCCGCGACTGGCTTATCGCGCGCTATGGCAATTGGGTGAGTTACGATCCCCCGTTCGACATGGCGACCGCCTTCCTGTGGCTCGGGCCGCTGCTGTTCCTTGCGCTTGGCGGCTGGCTCGCCTTCGGGCGCTTCCGGCGCGGCGATGCCGAGGGGGAGGATGCGGCATGATCTGGCTGTGGATATTGCTCGCCGCGGCGCTGACGATCGGTGCGATGCTGTGGCTGGGCAAGCTGCCACCGGCGGCGCGGCCGCTCGCGGGGGCGGCGGTGATGCTGGGGCTTGCGGGCTATGCGCTGCAGGGCAGTCCCGCGCTGCCCGGCAAGCCCGTAGCGGCGGCGGCCGACGACTCCGGTTTCGGTCAGGCGCTGACCGATCCGCGGCAAGGCATGGCCGACCGGTTCGGCCCCGCCGCCCAATGGCTGGGCATGTCCGACGGCTTCGCGCGCACCGGCAGGACCCAGCTTGCGGCGCAGACGCTGGAAAAGGGACTCGAAAAATATCCCGACAATGTCGACCTGTGGGTCGGCCTTGGCAACGCGCTCGTCGCGCATGGCGGCGGGGTGATGTCGCCGGCGTCGGCGCTTGCCTTCGACGAAGCGGCGCGGCGCGACCCAACGCACCCGGCGCCGCCTTTCTTCGCCGGACTCGCGCTGGCGCAGGGCGGCGATCTGAAAGGCGCCGAGGCGGTGTGGGGCGAATTGCTGCGGCGCAGCCCCGCCGATGCGCCGTGGCGCCCCGACCTCGAGATGCGGCTAGGGCAGCTTCGCCAGGCGATGGGGCCGCAGCTGCCACCCGAAACACCGGCTGGGGTGCCGGGCGGCGCGGCCCCCGAGACCACCGGGGCGCCGTGACGCGCGCACGGTCCATTTTCTACCACTGGCCTTTTCCCACGGCTGGGCTAAAGGCGCCCGATGACTGCTGAGTCGCACATGGCGGCAGGCGGCGCCGACGGCGCCGCGCCCGACGCCGCCGAAACCGGCCAACCCGGTCACGGCCATCACGGTGACGGCAAGCTGAAGCTTGCGGTCGGCGCCGTCGGCGTCGTGTTCGGCGACATCGGCACCAGCCCGCTCTACGCGTTCCGCGAGACCTTTGCCGGCCATCATTCGATCGATGCCGACCGATTGCACATCTATGGCGTGCTGAGCCTCGTCTTCTGGTCGATGATGCTCGTCGTCACCTTCAAATATGTGCTGACGATCATGAAGGCCGACAACAAGGGCGAGGGGGGCAGCCTGGCGCTGCTCGCGCTGATCAGCCGGTCGTCGGGCGAGAAGCGCTGGACCTGGCCGATCATCCTGCTCGGGGTGTTCGCGACCGCGCTCTTCTATGGCGACAGCATGATCACGCCCGCCATGTCGGTGCTGTCGGCGACCGAGGGGCTGAGCTATATCAACCAGGGCTTCGATCCCTATATCGTGCCGATCGCGCTCGCGATCCTGATCGGGCTGTTCGCGATCCAGTCGCGCGGGACGGCAAAGGTCGGGATGCTGTTCGGGCCGATCATGCTTTGCTATTTCCTGATGCTCGCGACGCTGGGGGTGATGCATATCGTCGACCATCCGTCGATCATCATCGCGACGCTCAACCCGCTGAATGCGCTGAATTTCTTCTATGTCGACGGCTTTACCGCCTTCATCGCGCTCGGCGCGGTGGTGCTCGCGGTGACCGGGGCGGAGGCGCTCTACGCCGACATGGGGCATTTCGGGCGCGGGCCGATCGGGCTCAGCTGGCTCGCCTTCGTGCTGCCGGCGCTGATGCTCAACTATATGGGGCAGGGCGCGATGGTGCTCGAGGCCGACGTCGGGCAGCGGCTGGGGCTGATCCAGGATCCCTTCTTCCTGATGATGCCCGAGGCGTGGCAGGTGCCGGTGGTGATCCTGGCGCTGCTCGCGACGATCATCGCCAGCCAGGCGGTGATCTCGGGCGCCTTTTCGCTGACTCAGCAGGCGATCCAGCTCGGCTTCATCCCGCGCCTGCGCGTCGAGCATACCAGTGCGTCGGCGGCGGGGCAGATTTATATCCCGGTCGTGAACTGGTTCCTGATGACGATGGTCATCATCCTCGTCCTGTTCTTCGGATCGTCGAGCAACCTCGCCGCCGCCTATGGCATCGCGGTGACGGGGGCGATGTTCATCGACACCTGTTTGCTGAGCGTCGTGCTGTTCACGTTGTGGAAGTGGCCGGCGTGGAAGGCGCTGCCGGTGCTCGCGGTCTTCTTCATCGTCGACATCGCCTATTTCGGCGCGAATTTGATCAAGGTGCCCGACGGTGGTTGGGTGCCGCTGGCGATCGGGCTGATCATCTTCACGATGCTGACCACCTGGTCGCGCGGCCGCAAGCTGATGCAGCAGGAAATGGCCGACGGCGCGATGCCGATCCCGGTGTTCGTCAAGTCGGCGGCGAACAGCGCGACGCGGGTGCCGGGCACCGCGGTGTTCATGACGTCGAGCGCCGACGGGGTGCCGCACGCGCTGCTCCACAATCTCAAGCACAACAAGGTGCTGCACGAGCGGATCATCCTGCTGACGATCAAGATCGCCGACGTGCCCTTCGTCCCCGAGGCGAAATTCTGCACGCTCGACGATCTGGGGCAGGGATTCCACCGGCTGATCCTGCATTACGGGTTCATGCAGCCGGTCGACGTGCCCGCGGCGCTGCACCGCGTCACCGGATGCGGCGGCGATTTCAAGATGCTCGAGACGAGCTTTTTCCTGTCGCGCCAGACGCTGATCGCGGCGAGCACGCCGGGCATGCCGATCTGGCGCGAACGGCTGTTTGCGTGGATGCTGCGCAATTCGGAAAGCGCGATGGAATATTTTCGCCTGCCGACCAACCGCGTCGTCGAACTGGGCAGCCAGGTCGCGATCTGACGCACCTCCGTTTCGGACGTATCGTCGCAATAAGCGTTTGAACAAGGCGGGCAGTCTTGCGATGCTGCCGCGAACCGAGGCCAGCGGGTCAGGACCCCAGAGCGTGATGAGATGATATTGACCCGCCGCGACGCGACGACCCGGCCGGAGGTGCACGCGCCCTTTGCGTTGATCGTCGGGAAAGCGGTGGCCGACGATGCGCTCGAAGGCGTGATGCGGCGCATGGGGCTCCGGCCCGACGCTGCGCGGGCGGGCGGATTGCCGTTGCAGCTGACGCTGGGAGGGCTGGCCGTGACGATCGGCCGCGCGGCGCCGGACGACTTCGCGCTGGCGGATCCGGGCGATGTTGCAACGAGCAGCCTGGGGACGCCGCTGCCCGCAGATTGGCGCGATGCCGGGGGGAGCTGGATCGTGCGGTCGGCGCGCCGGGACGGGATCGCGGCGGCGCAGTTCGACACCTTGTTCCAGATGATCGTGCTGCTGATCGACGCCTTCGACGCGGACCACATCTTCTGGTCGCCGGCGCGACTGTGGACCGACGCAAGGCAGTTTCGCGGCGCGATCGCCGAGATGCAGACGAGCGGCATGCCGCCGGTGCTGCACCTGATCGCCTTTCGCCGTCGCGACGGCGCCGCGGACCCGCATGTCGCGACGCGCGGGCTGGCGGCCTTTGCCGGGCAGGAACTGGACGCGGCGGTTCCGCCGGGGTGGGACATGGCAGCGATGGTCAAGCGGCTGGCGCGCCTGGCGCTCGACATCATGCTCCACGGGCCGGTCGTGCAGCCGCAGCAGACGCCGGGGCTGCAGGCCGGGGAGTGGGTCGCACTGACCCCGCAGGGCGGCGCGCGCGACGGGCCGGCGGCGGTGCTGGTCGAGTTCAGTTTCGATCGGTGATGGGCGGGGGCGCTGCGCCCGATCCGCCCCGATGCCGCTGGTCGTGCGCCGCGCCCGCCGAAACGGGATATCAGCGCCACCACCTGATCCCCGTCGTACTATTACAGCGACCGCAGATGGCGGCGATGTTTGCGCAATTGCACGGTGCGGGCTTCGCGCTGCAGCGCTTCGATCGCAACGGGCTGTTGCTGCCGGGCAACGAGCGGCTGGCGCTGGTGTCGGGACACGCACTGCACCGCGGGCCGCACCACGCGTATAGCGACGTCGTTGCGGCGCGGGTCGAGCAGGTGCGCGCATATCATGCGTTGCAGGCGGCGCGCGATCCGGTCGCGGCAGCGCGCGTCGCGGCGATGCGGTTGCGGTTATTGCAGGACGTATTCCGGCGGTCGCTGACCGACCGACACGGCACAACCTTCTGGCTCAACCGTCGCGACCCGATGCGGTTGTTCGCCGACCGACCCTATCTCGACGATGCGATCGACCGGTTGTTTGCCGGGTAGGACGTGGTTGCCGAGGCCGGGCTATGCCTGCTCCCAAACATCCGTAAAGAGGGAGCATGATCAGCTTTTTCACGCACCATAAAAGTGGGTCGAGCGCGCTTGTTTCCTTTTTGGGGCAATTGAGTGACGGTAGCGGGCAGCCATTGTTCCTGTCGCATCTGGGATCCACGCGGCCGCCGACGGGCGATGGCATCTGCTGCTTGTCGAATGCCCAATATGATGTGGTTAAAGGCCATGTTCCGGGTTTTGCGCTGCACCTCGTCAGGAACCCGCTGAACATCGTTCAGTCTGCCTATTATTCGCACAGGCACACACATGGCCTGGATGGATGGCCGCAACTGGCTGCGCATAGGGAGATGCTGAAAAGCGTCGACAAACCGCGCGGCATGCTGATGACCGCGACTTTCTGTAACAGTGAGGAATTTTATCCGGAAACGGCCGGACCCTTATATGCGATACGAAACTGGAATTACGACGATCCCGCGATCAAAACCCTGCGCATCGAAGATGGATTCGACAAATTTACCGACTTTTTGCGCGCGGCGCTGGGGGAAGCATCGGGGTCGCTGAAATGGCCGGACCAGGCGAACTTCACCTTCGAAAAGCTCTCCGTCGGCAGGAGAGCCGGCGAAATCGATGACGGATCTCATTATCGTTCGGGCGATGTCGATGCGTGGAAGGCCGAACTGCCCGCCGAGGTTGTCCGCTACGTCGTCAGCGAATGCCGGGAGGTGCTCGAGCGCTTTTATCCCGAAAGCCTCAAATGGGCGCAGGATCACTTTTAGGCATTGAGGCGCCGGCCTGCCTTTAAAGCCGAACTTTCGCCTCCAACTCGCGGCGCGCACTGAGATATTGGTCTTCAAGCTGGGCGACGAAGTCGACCACGGGCAGCACGCCGCGTACCGGGCTGATGCCCTGGCCCGAACCCCAGATGTCCTTCCACGCCTTGACCTTGGTGTTGCCGCCCGATCCGAAGTTCATCGTCTTGAGGTCGCCTTCGGGCAAATTGTCGGGGTCCATACCAGAGGCGACGATCGAGCCGCGCAGATAATTGCCGTGCACCCCGGTGAACAGGTTCGAATAGACGATGTCGGCGGCGCGGCCCTCGACGATGCCGTTCTTGTAGCCCGGATCGGCGTTGGCTTCGGCGGTCGCGATGAAGGCGCTGCCGATATAGGCGAGGTCGGCGCCGCACGCCTGCGCGGCGAGGATCGAGCGGCCGTGGCCGATCGCGCCCGACAACGCGATCGGGCCGTCGAACCATTCGCGGATTTCCTGGACCAGCGCGAAGGGCGACTGGACGCCGGCATGGCCGCCCGCGCCCGCCGCGACGGGGATCAGGCCGTCGGCGCCCTTTTCGACCGCCTTGCGCGCGAAACGATCGTCGATGACGTCGTGGAGGGTGATGCCGCCCCAGCTGTGGACCGCCTGATTGAGTTCTTCGCGCGCGCCCAGCGAGGTGATGGTGATCGGCACCTTCCACTTGGCGCAGGTCGCGATGTCGGCTTCGAGCCGGTCGTTCGATTTATGGACGATCTGGTTGACCGCATAGGGCGCCGACAGGCGGTCGGGATTGTCGCGGTCCCATGCCGCCAGTTCTTCGGTGATCTGGTGGAGCCATTCGTCAAGCAGGGCCTGCGGGCGCGCGTTGAGCGCGGGGAAGCTGCCGACGACCCCCGCCTTGCACTGCGCGATGACGAGTTCGGGCCCCGAGACGATGAACAGGGGCGAACCGATAACGGGCAGGCGCAGGCGGTCGAAGATCGGGGGAAGGGCCATGAATCACGCACTCCGGTTGGTTGCTCTTTGCAACTGACCTTAACGTAAACGGAAAGCGAGGCAAGGGGGAACGATGAGCCGGCCATTGTCAAAAAAGGGAACTCGTCATTGCGAGCACAGCGAAGCAATCCAGAGTAGCGTATACCACTCTGGATTGCTTCGCTGCGCTCGCAATGACGATGTGATCAAAGGAACCGTCTGTGCTGGAATCAGAGCGCCGAGAGATCGATATCTCCATGCCGGTCGAGCCACTGCGGCGCCTCGGGCATCGGATATTTGAGGCCGGTCGCGCAGTTGAACAGGACGGCGCGTTCGTCGGGATCGACATGGCCGTCCCTGATCGCCTGGTGATAGGCGGCGAGCGTCGCGCCGCCTTCGGGGCAGAGCAGCAGACCGTCCTTACGCGCCGCTGCGTCGACCGCGGCGAGGATCGCGGGGTCGCCGACCGCGAGCGCGGCGCCGCCTGACGCGCGGACGGCGCGCAGGATCAGGAAATCGCCGACCGCTCTGGGCACGCGGATTCCCGCGGCGACGGTCGCGGCGTCTTCCCAGCGTTCGGCATGTTCCTCGCCCGCCTCATAAGCGCGGACGATCGGGGCGCAGCCCGACGCCTGCACCGCGTACATGCGCGGGCGCTTCGGGCCGATCCAGCCGAGCGCTTCGAGTTCGTCGAAGGCTTTCCACATGCCGATCAGCCCGGTGCCGCCGCCGGTGGGATAGAAGATCGCGTCGGGCAATTCCCAGCCGAATTGCGCGGCGAGTTCGAGCCCCATCGTCTTTTTTCCCTCGATCCGATAGGGCTCTTTCAGCGTCGAAAAGTCGAACCAGCGCCCCTCGGCGGCACCGCGCGCGACGATCGCGCCGCAATCGTCGATCTGACCGTTGACGCGCCAGACGCGTGCGCCTTGGGCGGCGATCTCGCGGACGTTGATTTCGGGGGTTTCCTCAGGCGCCAGGACGATGGTCTCGATCCCGCAGCGCGTCGCATAGGCGGCGAGCGCGGCGCCAGCATTACCATTCGTGGGCATCGCGATTTTGGTAACGCCGAGTTCGCGCGCCATCGCCACCGCCATGACGAGGCCGCGCGCCTTGAACGATCCGGTCGGCAGGCGACCTTCGTCCTTGACGAGCACATTGGTCCCGCCCGAGCGCGGGATCGGGATGAGCGGGGTTTCGATTTCGCCGAGCGAAACGATATTTTCGGTGTGACGAACCGGGAGCATTTCGCGCCAGCGCCACATATCGGTCGGGCGTGCCGTCAGCGTGTCGCGGGTCAGCGCGGCGCCGACGGCGTCGAGATCGTAGCGGACGAGCAGCGGCCGGCCTGCGGCGGACAGGCCGTGAAGCTGGTCCGTCGGGTAAATCTCGCCGGTCAGCGAACATTCGAGATGGGTGACGAATGTCGGGCGGTCGGTGTGGATATTCTCGTTCATCGCTTCAGCGCGACCCTATCCCCGGGGTCGGGGCGTCCTTCCAGTCGACGCGGTAGAGGTCGAAGCGGCGGTCGCGCAAATTCTGCACCGCGCCGCTCTGGCGGCTGGTGAGCAGGTCGGCGAGGCTGAGGTCGGCGATCGCGATGGTCTCGGTGTTCGGCGCGGTGTCGGCGGCGACGCCGTCGCGCGCGAAGGCGAAGTCCGACGGGGTCAGGATCGCGCTTTCGGCATAATGGATGTCCATATTCTCGACGTTCGGCAGATTGCCGACGACCCCCGAGGTGATGACATAGCATTGATTTTCGACCGCCCGCGCGTGGCAGCAATAGCGGACGCGCAGATAGCCGCGGCGCTCGTCGGTGCAGAAGGGGACGAACAGCATCATCGCGCCCTGGTTGACGAGGTGGCGCGCAAGTTCGGGGAATTCGCTGTCGTAACAGATCATCACGCCGATCGGCCCGCAATCGGTGTTGATCGCGTCGGCACCGTGGCCGCCCTTGATGTTCCACCACCGGCGCTCGGACGGGGTCGGGTGGAGTTTCTGCTGCGTATGCACCGACCCGTCGCGCAGGAAGACATAGGCGATGTTGAGGATGTCGCCATTGGCGGCGCGGGTCGGGTGCGATCCGCCGATGATGTTGATATTATAGCTGACCGCGAGCTTTTCCATGAAGGCGACATAGCGTTCGGTATAGTCGGCGATCTTTTCGATCGCCGCTTGCGGTTCGAGCTTCTTCTTTTCGATCGACAGCAATTCCAGCGTGTAAAGTTCGGGAAAGACGACAAAATCGGCCTTGTAGTCGGCGGCGACGTCGACGAAATATTCGACCTGTTCCTCGAACTCCTCGATCTTCGAGATACCGCGCATCTGGAATTGGACGGTCGCGACGCGGACCGAGGCGGGCAGGCGATCGGGGACCGCGCCACGTGCTTTGGGATTCGCGGCGTCCTGCGGTTCGAGCGGGTTTTCCCAATACATCAGCACGGCATGGCCGCCGCTGTCGAGGTCGCGGCGGTCGTAATGATGGAGCACCGAGCGCGGCTCGAACCCTTGCGCGATCTGGAAATTGATCACCGGGTCGCGCAGTTGCTTCTCGATGACGGCATCGAGATAATCCTGCGGGTCGGGATATTTGCGGCGGCGGCGGGCGTAACCCGGCATGCGGCCGCCAAAGGCGATGCCCTTCAGCTCGTAGGATTGGCACAGTTCCTGGCGCTTGCGATAGAAGCGCTGGCCGATGCGCAGGCGGCGGTAATCGGGGTCGACGCACACCTCCATGCCATAAAGCACGTCGCCGTCGGGATCGTGGCTGGTGCCGAAACCGCCGCCGCTGATCGCGCCCCAGCGATGATCGGTGAACACCGCCGCCTGCGGCACGATGAGCGTCGCGCAGAGGCCGACGATCGCGCCTTCATATTCGGCGACGAACTGACCTTCGGGGAAATTGTTGATCTGGCCGCGGATCTGCGCCGCCGAATAGCCTTCGCCGCGGCCATAGACCTTGGCGGTGAGGCGCGCGATCGCGGCGGCGTCACGGGGAGCACTGTTGCGGATGACGAGCTTGGCTTTGGTGGAGTCCATGGAGCCTGCATATAGAAGGGGAGGGCAGGCTGTCCAACGGGCGGCGCGGGGATTGGTTCACTACGCCTTAGCCCGATGCAGCAATCTCGATGCGGTTCCGCCCGTTCTGCTTGGCGAGGTAGAGCGCGTCGTCGGCCGCCTTGAGCGCCGCGCGTGCGTCGCCGAAGCCGAAGATGTCGGCGACTCCGCCCGAGAAGGTGATCTGGCCGAAGGGTTCGTCGGTCTTGCGATTGATCAGGCGGCGCGCCGCGAGATGCTCGCGGGCCTGGTCGAGCCGTTCGGCGGCCGCGGCCGGATTCTTGCTACGGAACAGCATGACGAATTCCTCGCCGCCGTGGCGCGCGACATGGCACTGGTCGTCGCTGATTTGCGACAGCGTGTCGGCGATCGTCTTGAGCACCCGGTCGCCGGCCTCATGGCCGTGGGCGTCGTTGATCGCCTTGAAATTGTCGATGTCGCAAAAGGCGACGCTGAGCGGCTCCATCGCCATCTGCGCTTCGCGATACTGGACTTCGAGCAATTCCTCGAAGGCGCGGCGGTTGGGCAGGCCGGTGAGATAGTCGATCTCGGCATCGCGCTTGGCGCGTTCGAGGCTGCGGCGGAGCGATTTGGCTTCCTCTTCGCTCTTGCGCATATCGTCCTCGGCCTTGCGGGTGCGTTCGAGCATCGTCTTGGCGAGGTCGGCGAGGTTCGATACGATCTGGCCGGTCTTCTGCAGCTGTTCGAGATCGCTCACATGCTGTTCGAGTTCACTGCCATAATCCACGGCTTGCTTGTGTGCCGTCTTGCTCTGCGCCTGGAAGGCGTCGAGATTGGTTTCGAGCCGCGCCATGAGCCGTTCGAGTTCGGCTTGCGCCGAAGTGTCGGCGACTTCATCGGTCAGTTCGTCGAGCCATACCTGCGTGAGCCCGCCGTTGCCGGTGCGTGCGGTGATCTGGCGGGCGAGGCGCGGGTTCTTGCCCGAAAAGGCACTGTGCGCGAGGATCAGGTTTGCCGGGGTGACGTCGAGATCATTGTCGATCAGGAAAGTGCCGATCGCCTCGACAAGGTCGCGCCGCGTGAGGCGGGCAAGGTCGCGTACACCCCCCGGCTCGGCCGCCTGTTGGGATTCGCCGTTGCGGGGGGAGCGAAGCCCGAGCCATCCGAGGAGCCGCCCTACCGGCTCGCCTGAAGAAGGTGCAATGGTGGTCATGCGACGATTAACGGCGGCGCGTGAAGATGATTAAGCGCGGTTCACCATATAAGGCCCTGCGGCATAGCGGCATGACGAAAAAAAATTCGTGACCTGTCGATTCCGCGACCGCCCGTTCGTCGTCTAGGCAGGAGGCCATGCCGGCCCCGGCGAAAAGGAGACGGAAAATGCGTGTAATGGTGTTCGTGAAAGCGACCGAGGATAGCGAGCGGGGTATCGACCCGACGCCCGAAATGACCGCGATGTTCGAGGCGATGGGCAAGTTCAACGAGGAACTGGTCAACGCTGGCGTAATGGTCGACGGCGACGGGCTGAAGCCTTCGTCGGCGGGCAAGCGGATTGCCTTTGACGGGCCGAACCGCAGCGTGATCGATGGGCCGTTCGCCGAGACGCGCGAACTGGTCGCGGGTTACTGGGTCTGGGAGGTCAAGGACATGGACGAGGCGGTCGCCTGGGCCAAGCGCTGTCCGAACCCGATGCCGGGGCCCAGCGAGCTCGAAATCCGGCCCTTCTATGAAATGGAGGATTTCGGCGAGGTGCTGACCCCCGAGATCATCGAACAGGAACAGAAATTGCGCGACCGGATGGCGGGCGAATAACGCGCCTTGCCGCCATGCTTGCCTCCCCGGAACGTCTGGCCGAGAAGGCGGGCATGGCGCAGGACGAAACCCATCGGGCGATCGCGGCGGTGTTCCGTATCGAGCGGGCACGTCTGATCGCCGGGCTGGCGCGGATGACGCGCGATGTCGACCGCGCCGAGGAACTGGCGCAGGACGCGCTGCTGATCGCGCTGACCGAATGGCCGAAATCGGGCGTGCCCGATCGGCCGGGCGCCTGGCTGATGGCGGCGGCGAAGCGGCGCGCGATCGACGCGATGCGCCGCGCTGCGATGCGGGAGCGCAAACATGCCGAAATCGCCCGCGAGCTGGACAGGGAAGGCGGCATGAGCATCGACGCGGTCGAAGCGGCGATCGACGATCCGCTCGGCGACGAACTGCTCGGGCTGATCTTTGCGGCGTGCCATCCGGTGATCGCACCCGAGGCGCGCGCGGCGCTGACCTTGCGGCTGGTCGGCGGACTGACGACGCAGGAGATCGCGCGGGCCTTCCTGTCGAACGAGGCCACGATCGCGGCGCGGATCACGCGGGCGAAAAAGGCGATCGCCAGGGCCGGGGTGGCGTTCGAAGTGCCGCGCGGCGCGGACCTCGCGGCGCGGCTCGCCTCGGTGCTCGAAGTGATCTACCTGATCTTCAACGAAGGCTATGCCGCGACCGCAGGCGAGGCGCTTGTGCGGCCGCCGCTCTGCGCCGAGGCGCAGCGGCTGGGGCGGATATTGGCCGCGCTGATGCCCGCGGAACCCGAGGTTCTGGCGCTGCTCGCACTGATGGAAATCCAGGCGTCGCGGCTGACCGCACGATCGGGACCCGGTGGCGGCTTTGTCCCGCTGACCGAGCAGAATCGCGCGCGCTGGGACCAGTTGCTGATCCACCGCGGACTGACGGCGCTGGCGAAGGTCGAGGCGCTGGGCGGCGCCGATGGACCCTATGCGCTGCAGGCGGCGCTGGCGGCCTGTCACGCGCGGGCGCGGCGGGCCGAGGATACCGATTGGGTCCGGATCGCGTGGCTCTATGACCGGCTGGGCACGGTGATGCCGTCGCCCGTCGTCGAGCTCAACCGCGCGGTGGCACACAGTATGGCGTTCGGGCCCGAGGCGGGGTTGCGGCTGGTCGATGCGATCGCCGGCACGGCGGCACTGCGCAATTACGCGCCCTTGCCGGCGGCGCGCGGCGATTTCCTGTTTCGCGCGGGGCGGTGGAGCGAGGCGAGGGCGGCGTTCGAAGATGCCGCGGCCCTGTCGGGCAATGCGCGCGAGCGCGAATGGCTGCAGGCACGCGCCGCGGCGTGCGCCGATTAGGCGGCCGCTTCGTCCTTCGCCGCGTCACGGCGGGCGCGGGTCTGTTCGGTCAGGAGGATTTTTTCGGCCATCGAGCGCCACGCGGCCTCGGCGCGCAGATTGCGGTCGCGGACCTGGGTGAGCGAGGTGGCGGCCGCGTCGCTGGCGCATTTGTCGGCCTGGGCCAGATAGAAGTCGCTGGTGGTGGACACGGCCGTTTTCTCCTTGTGCGACGGCCGGGAGGGCCGCCGCCGGGGTGTATGTCGATCAGTCGATCATGTCGGCGATCAGCCGTCGCAACTCGCTGCGCGAGAGCGTCGGCGAGCGACGCGATGCCTGGGCCCGCTGCGGGGCCTTGGGCGAAGAAAGAACCGCGACATGCGGAAAGGCATTGGAATGATTAAACATAGTCTCTCGTAGTTTCTGTTGTCGTTGACGTGATATTCAGGTCATTTTTTGGGGAAATCAGCGGCGTCGTTGTGCGCCGCCGCCGGGACCTCCGGGTCCGCGCTCGCGATAGACGAGGCGCCCCTTGCTGAGGTCATAGGGGGTCATTTCGATCTTCACGGCATCGCCGACGACCGACCGGATGCGAAAGCGTCGCATCCGGCCAGCGGTATAGGCGATGATGCGATGACCATTTTCAAGCATGACGCCGAAACGGGCGTCGGGCAGGATTTCGTCGATCACACCATCGAAGGTGATGATTTCTTCTTTGGCCAAAATCAGGCCGACTGAAGATTCACGGCCGAGGTCTTGCCGCGGTTGTCGGTTTCCAGCTCATAGGTGATGCGCTGGTCCTTGTTCAGGGTCGCGAGACCCGAACGCTCGACGGCGGTGATGTGGACGAACGCGTCGCCCGAACCATCTTCATTCGAGATGAAGCCATAGCCCTTGTCGGTGTTGAAGAATTTGACGGTGCCGGTCGGCATGGGAGTTTCCTTTCACGAAAACATAAATAACCCACCGGCAAATGCACCGGCAGGGCTGGTAGCGAGTGAAGGGAAGTATCCACCCCGAGGGGGCATCTATTTTCCGTCGCAGGCGACGTTAGCGGAGCCGATATGGCAGGCGTGCTGCAAAAAGTCAAGGTTTTGGACCGCGTTCGCTGCCAGCGATCCTTTGTCAGGTCGCAAGGTGGCGGTTGGCGGGCGGTGGTTAGGAGGGGTGTGGTACGTGCAGCGGCTGCGCGCAGGCGATGGCGATCGCCGCGTTTCCGGCTTGCTCCCGTCCGACGACCTATATACCGCGATATATAGATTCGTGGCGGCAACAACCGCCTGCGACCGCATAAAGGGGATATGATGCGCCGGATTCTTCTCAGTGCCGCCTGCCTGATCGCTGTGCCCGCCTGGGCGCAGGACGTCGCGCCGGCTCCATCCAAAAGCGGCGCTGACGACAGCGCCTTCGAGCTGGGGAAAATCGTCGTCACCGGCTATCGCAGCGTCGATGTGGCGATCGAGAGCGACCGCGTCGGGCAGGAGGCGATCTATCGCTTCGACCGCCGCACGCTCGACGATGCCGCGAGCCTGATCCCGGGCGTGGTGGCGAGCAATTCGGGCGGGTCGCGCAACGAGCGGCTGTTGTTCGTGCGCGGGTTCGACCGGTTCCAGGTGCCGCTGTCGATCGACGGCATCCGCGTCTACCTGCCCGCCGACAACCGGCTCGATTATGGGCGCTTCCTGACTCCTGGCGTGGCCGAGATCCAGGTCGCGAAAGGCTATGCCTCGGTGCTCGACGGGCCGGGCGCGATGGGCGGCGCGGTCAACCTGGTGACGCGCTCGCCGACCAAGGCGCTGGAGATCGAGGGGCGGGCGCAGCTCAATCTCGATTCCGACCTCGATTATGGCGGCTTCACCGGATTCGGGCTTGTCGGCACGCGGCAGGACAAATTTTATGCGCAGGCGAGCTACGCGATCAACATCACCGACCATTGGGATCTGCCGGGCGGTTTCGCGCCGACAGTCAATGAGGATGGCGGCGCGCGCGATTTTTCGAAGGCGCGCGATTGGCGCGTCAATGCCAAAATCGGCTTTGCGCCCAATGACAGCGACGAATATGTGCTGAGTTACACGCGGCAGGAGGGGCGGAAGAATGCGCCGCTGCACATCACCGACACCAGCAATGTGTCGCTGCGCAACTGGAAATGGCCCGAATGGAATGTCGAAAGCGTCTATTTCCTGTCGACCACCGCGCTCGGCGACCGGGCGACGTTGAAGACGCGCGCCTATTACAACCGGCTGGCGAACCTGTTGCAGTCATTCGACGACCGCACGCAGACGACGCAGATACTGAACCGCGCGTTCGACAGCCCCTATCACGATAACGCCTATGGCGGGTCGGCCGAACTGTCGCTGCGCACCTTTGGCGAGGACGACCGGCTGGCGCTCGCGCTCCACTATCGCCGCGACGAACATAATGAGGCGCAGACGAGCCGGCCGGGATTGCCGACGAGCACCTCCGAGCCCAACCAGCGCAGCATCGAGCGGACGTGGAGCATCGCCGCCGAGAACAGGCTGGCGCTGGCGCCGCGGCTGACCTTTGCCGCCGGCGGCAGTTTCGACTGGCGCGAACTGGCACGCGCTGACGAATTCGGCCTGCCGCCGGGCGCGACCGGGGCGAACCGGCTGTTCAGCTACCCGCTGCGCAACGCCAGCGCGTGGAATGCGCAGGGGCGAATCGACTGGCGCGGCGAGAATGGCACCGAGGTCCATGCCAGCCTGTCGTCGCGGGCGCGCTTCCCGACTTTGTTCGAGCGCTTTTCGAGCCAGTTCGGGACCGCCGTCGCCAATCCCGACCTGAAACCCGAGCGCGCCACCAATGTCGAGATCGGGGCCAGCAGCGCGATGGGCGCGGTGACCGTGTCGGGTGCGGTCTTCTATAGCTGGATCGACGATGCCTTGGTGTCGGTGCGGACGCCGCAGAATTTGAACCGGCGCGAGA